>DASXXW010000293.1:0-11542 GCA_036502865.1 Rhizomicrobium sp. | reverse complement strand
GACAGCGAACTGACCGTCATGTCGGCAGCGGGATTCAGTCGAAGCCAATTGCTCGTTCCGGTTCTGATCGCAGCGGGCGTGATCATGGTGGCGACCTATTTTTGCAGCCTTTATCTCATGCCGTTCTGCCAAAGGCTGATGCGCGACAAAGAGATCGATATCCGTGCCGATATCGGTGCCGCGATCCTCAATGAAGGACAGTTCAACACGCCTGCGCAGGGCCTCACGGTCTTCATGCGCGAGTTGTCGTCCGACGGCCATCTGCGCGGCGTCCTCGTCCATGACGAACGCGACAGGCTGCATCCCACAACGTATCTGGCCGAGAGCGGCGTGCTTGCACAAACACCTGCCGGATCTCGACTCATCATGCTTGATGGAACGATCGAGCAGACTACGCTCGAAGGGCCTTGCCGCAAGAATGATCCGCCGCCGAAATCCGGTCCCGGTCCGCATCCGTCTCTTCCCAAATGCGCGACCGGATCGCAATTCGCGCCACCGTCGCTATCGGTACTTAAATTTCAGCGTTATGTGTTCGATCTCGACCAGTTCGGGGCGCGCCAGCAGGACGCGGAGTTGCGTACCAGCGAGCGCTATCTCGGCGAATTGCTGTGGCCGAGTTCGGCGAAGCCGCTGAAACCGGAAGCCAGGCGCGTCTATTTCGCGGAAGCCAATAACCGCCTTGCAGCTCCGCTCTATTGCCCGGCATTCGCGTTCATTGCCTTTGCTGCCATCACCATCGGCCGTCGCGGCCGGGGTGCCTATGCGCTGAGGCTCGCAGGAGCTTCGATGCTCGCGGCGAGTTTGCGGATCGCCGGCTATGGCGTGCAGGGTCTGGGTGCACGCTCAGAGATTCTATGTTTGCTTTTCTATCTGATCCCGCTTCTCGCCGGAGCAGCAGCGATGGCCGAGATTGCCGGATATGATCTCGCCTGGATTCGCAACCATTTCCGGCCTCGTGCGCTGGAGCCCGCAATATGAGTTGGTCCTGGACGCTTTATCAGTATCTGGCGCGCCAGTTCCTGAAATCGGTCGGGATCATGTTTGCAGGCTTTGCATTCCTGTCATTCTCCATCGACCTTGTCGATCTGCTCGACCGCACAGGAGACAGACATGTGCCGACTCTTGCCGTGGCGGCAATGGCGCTTCTCCAGCTTCCCGATCTGACGCTGAAACTTTTGCCATTCTCCGTACTTCTGGGCGGCATATTTGCTTTTGTAAGATTATCGCGCAGCCATGAGCTGCAGGCGATCCGCGCTGCGGGAGTATCGGCATGGAATCTGCTTATCGCGCCGCTCAGCGTTGCGCTGGCGCTTGGTGCGGTCACGGTCCTCGCATTCACGCCGCTCGCCTCAGGGCTCCTCGTCCAATATTCGGAGATGGAAGCAAGGCTGATTCGCGGTCAGGCTTCTCAACTCGCCATTTCAACAAATGGCCTCTGGCTGCGACAGGGCGATGCCAAAGCGCAATCCGTCATTCATGCTCTGCGCGTCGCGGATCAAGGCGTGAAGCTCGAAGATGTGACGATCTTTCTTTACGGCGCCGCCGATCGTTTTCTGGGCCGCATCGATGCGCGCGCCGCCACACTCGGCAAAGGCAGCTGGACACTGCGAGATGCGTGGACGAGCGGCACGACCGCCCAACTACATCACTACACAACCTACAATCTTCCGACCCATCTGACCCCCACGCGCATCCAGGAGAGCTTCGCTGCTCCGGATACGCTGTCATTCTGGGCACTCCCGGGCTTTATCGAAACCGCGCGGCAGGCAGGCTTCTCCGCAACACGCTATCTTCTCTATTATGATTCCCTTCTGATGCTGCCGGCGATGTTTGCTGCCATGGTACTTATAGCGGCAAGTTTTTCACTGAGGCTTGCGCGGCTCGGAGGACTGGGCCGGATCATCGTATTGGGCGCGCTCGCGGGATTCGGGGTCTATTTTCTGAGTGCAGTGACTCGCGCGCTTGGTGAATCTGGAATTCTTCCGATTCCGTTGGCGGCTGCAGCGCCGGCAACCATTGCCATCCTGCTGGGGATGACGCTCCTCTTTCATCAGGAGGATGGCTGACAATGCGCTTCGGGGGGGCTTTTGCCCTGACCGGATTGCTGCTTGCTTCCGCCTCTGTTCAGGGCGCCCAGACACAGGGAAGCAACGCGCAACCACGATCCGTTTTTACCAGCCGGGCGATATTGGGCAACGGCAATGGCGAGATGCTGCTGAAGGCGGATCGCGTTGATTACGACCTGAACTCGGGCGCCGCGACGGCAATGGGTCACGTCGAGATCAACTACAATGGCCGTACTTTGCTGGCCGACCGGGTCATCGACGACAAGAAGAACGATGCCGTCACCGCGACGGGCCATGTTGTGATGATGGCGCCCAATGGTGATGTCGTTTTCGCTGAGCAGGTGCGGCTTACCGACGGCATGAAAGACGGCGTGATGGACAGTTTCTCCGCGCTGATCGGTCAGAACGGACGTCTTGTCGCCTCACATGCCACGCGTGTCGGGGGCGTGCGGACAATCGCGAACAATGCCACCTACACGCCCTGCAAGATCTGCAACCAGGAAGGAAAACGGACACCCGACTGGGAAGTGACGGCGCCGCATGTCGTATACGACGAACTGCATCACCGTATCTATTATCACGATGCCGTGGTGAGGCTGGAGGGTGTTCCAGTCCTCTACACGCCGTATTTCTCCAACGCCGATCCCACGGTAAAGCATCAGACCGGACTACTGATGCCGGATCTCGGCAGCAAGAGCACACTCGGCTATTTCGCACGCATCCCCTATTATATCGCCTTCAATGACTCACAAGACATGACACTTGCGCCGATGGTGTCCACATTCGGCGGCGAGCAGGTTCAGGCCGAATACCGGCAGCGCTGGGATGATGGCGGCATGTGGCTGCAAGGAAGCCTTGCCGCCGATCCGCATGCGGGCTCCAGGGACAACCTCAGTCAGGTTTATGGCTCGCTGTTCGGAGCGGGAACAATCCCGATCGACAGCATCTGGCATTTCGGATACCAGGCGCAGCTCACATCCTACGCCAGCTATCTGCAGCGCTACAGCATCAGCGATGCGGACAGATTGAATAACGATGTATATTTCGAGGGACTTTCAGGCCGCAGCCGGTTTGCAATCACCGGTTATTTCTTCCAGGGCCTGCGCACGTCAGACGACGACACGCTCTTCCCGGTCGTGCTGCCGCTCATCGAATGGAATTATGTTCCGCAGCGGGACATATTCGGCGGTGATTTCCGTTTCGATCTCTCGACCGCTGCAATTTCCCGGGATCAGGGAGAGGACGATCAGCGGCTAACAGGCAACATGAACTGGAAGCTTCCCTTCGTGACTGACGACGGTCAGCTCATTACATTCCAGGCCGATGCGCGTGGCGATCTGTATCACACGAGCGGTGTCAATACTTTCTACGACACCGGACTTTCGGACAATCAGTACATCACGCGTGGCGCACCCTATGCAGCGCTCGATTGGCGCTGGCCGTTTGTTTCATCCGGCATCTGGGGCATGACGGGCTTTGTCGTCGAGCCCATCGCTCAGGTGATTGCGGCACCCTACGGCGATAATCCGCAATCCATTCCCAACGAAACGGGTTACAGTGTCCTGCCCACCGGCGCGGCCACCGTTCCGATCCAGCATGGTTTCAATATCATTCCGACCGGCAGCTTCACGAGCGATTTCCAACTCGACTCGACAAACATATTCGACCTCGACCGGCTCAACTCAAGCGATCTTGTCCAAAGCGGGCCGAATGCGAATGTGGGTTTCCGCAGCCAGGCGCTGTTTCCTACCGGTTCGGTCGATTTTCTTCTCGGCCAAGCCTATCGGCTCAAGCCGGATCCGGTTTTTGCGCCGGATTCCGGCTATGACGGCAAAACATCGGATATTGTGAGCAGCCTGGTCGTGAATTTTCCGCCCAATCTGAGCCTCAGCGATCGCATCGACGTGGATTCCTCGACGGGCACGCTCGAACGCAACGAAGCATCGGTCGACGCCACATATGGACGTTCCTCGCTGGAAGTAAGTTATCTGAAGCTGCCCTCCGAAGAAGTGACGCTGGGGCTCGGCGCGCGTGAGGAGGTGAAGGCCCAACTTCTGGTCGGTCTATGGGGCCACTGGCTGGCCTATGCTGCCGCCGAGCGTGACCTTCACCCAATCCCGGTAGAGCCAAATGCCAAAGTCACCAACATGATCTCCCAGGAATTGGGCTTCGGCTATGACGACGAGTGCCTTGGCTTCTCGCTGTCCTATGAGCGCAATTTCACCGAGTTCCGCGAATTGCCGCCATCGAGTTCGGTACTCTTCCGCTTCACGCTGAAGACGAATGAGGTGCCGGTGCAACGTTCCGGCATCTTCCCGCAATATCTCTACGCGGCCACCCCGCTTTGACCTGCGCCGCGAAATGCTTATTCTGGCGCGAGTGATCCGGCCACCCGCTCAATTCCGCGGGGACGCGGCTGGAGCGTGGAGCAATAGCGTCGAAAGCCGGAATTGACCTCAAAATTTGCCAAGCCAGTCCTGTTCGGGGTGTTTGCGTTTGCGCTGACGGCGATGCCCGTCGCCATTGGCTTCTCCCAGACCGCCACGCGCGAAGCCTCTAAAGAGGCACCCGCACCGGCCGCTGCCTCATCCCAGATGAATGCGGCCGAGCTTGCAGCCACCGCCGTGCATCACGGCGACGGCGTCGCGGCCATCGTCAATGATTCGGTGATTTCCGATTATGATTTGAAACAGCGAATTGCTCTTTTCATCGCGACCTCCGGCGTGCGTCCCACGGGCGACGCGCTGAACGAAATCCGCGACCAGGTGCTGAAGCAACTCGAAACCGAGCAGATGGAGTTGCTGGAAGCGAAAAAGGACAACATCAGCGTCGCCTCCGCGGAAGTCGACAAAGCTATCGACGATATCGTCAAGAGCAATCACCTCTCTGTGGATCAACTCAAGACGGTTCTCGCGCAGGGCGGTGTGGATTTCTCCACGTTGCGCACGCAGATCAGCGTTCAGATCGCCTGGTCGAAGCTGGTTCAGGATCAACTCGGCGACCGCGTGCACGTCACGCCCGCAAATGTTGACGCCGAACTCGCGAAAATAAAGGCTGGAGCAAACAAACCCAGTTATCTGGTTGGGGAAATCTTTCAGGCCGTCGATACGCCTGAGCAGGATGCAAAAGTCCTGAAGGATATGACCGACCTGGACAATCAGATCCAGCTCGGTGCTCCTTTTTCTTCGGTCGCGCGGCAGTTCAGCCAGAACCCGACGGCGGCCCAGGGGGGCGATCTCGGCTGGGTACAAGACGGCCAAATCCCCACGGAACTGATGAACCGCATCAAGACCATGAATGTCGGCGATGTCAGCGAACCCATTCGCGCTTCCGGTGGCTATTACATCGTCACGTTACGCGACAGGCAGCAACCGGTCGGTACAAAGATCGTACAGGCCCAACCGACACCAACGACACCACCGGGCACGCTGCCGCTGGTTCGCGTGCTGCTGCCCCTTGGCAACAAGCCCGATAAGGCGCTCACCGAACGCGCGCTTCAGGTCGCCGCCGCAATCCGCGGACGTATCCACGATTGCGATCATGCCCGCGACACGGTGAGCAAAATGCCCGGCGCCATCTACATGAATCTCGGCACGATGAAATTGACCGATCTCAGCGGCGAATTGCAGAGCGCGATCAACAAGACACCGCCGGGCCAGATAACGGATCCGGTGGTTTCCTCCGCCGGCGTGGAACTGATCCTGCGTTGCGACAAGGCCGTTCCGAAGGAATCGGTCGCGGTCATTCCGACGAAAGAGCAGATCGAAGAACAGCTATACGAGCAGCAAATGACGATCCTCGCCCGGCGCTTCCTGCGCGATCTGCGGCGTGAAGCCGATGTCGAGACACGCTGAAGAACGTTCGCGTTCTCCCATCCTCATCACCATGGGCGATCCCGCCGGCATAGGTCCGGAGGTCGCCGCCAAAGCCTGGCACGCACTCGACGGCATGATCGACGGACATGCGCTGAGACTGGTGGGCAACCCGATCGTTTTCCGCGCGCATGCGGAGCTTCCCGACGAAGCATTTTGGCCCGAAACGGTCGATACACATGAAACCGGAAAAAACATTGCCGAAGCCGTGATCGGCGCAATTGAGTCGGCGGTTCGTGCTACGCTTTCAGGAAGCGCGGCTGCGGTTGTGACCGCGCCGATCAACAAGGCGAGACTGCTCGATTCGGGCTTTCCATTTGCAGGTCACACAGAGTTTCTGGCAGAACTCACAAATGCGCCACGTGCCGTAATGATGCTCGCCGGGAACGGTCTTCGCGTGGTTCCGCTCACCATCCATATTCCGCTGACTGAAGTTCCAAAAGCCATTTCGCAAAGCGCGATTATCGAGACGGCAGAGATCGTACTGACGTCGCTCGCGAGAGATTTCGGCATCCCACGACCACGCCTTGCGATAGCGGGTCTCAATCCGCACGCGGGTGAAAGCGGACGTATCGGCTACGAAGAAGAAAATATCATCGCGCCGGCTGCTGATATTCTGCGCGGACGCGGATATTCGATACTCGGGCCGCTGCCGGGCGACACGATGTTCCATGAAACCGCGCGTGCGGAATACGATGCCGCGCTTTGCATGTATCACGACCAGGCTCTGATACCGCTCAAGACACTCGCCTTCTGGGAAGGCGTGAATGTCACGCTTGGGTTGCCGATCATCCGGACATCACCCGATCACGGAACGGCATTCGATATTGCCGGACACGGAAAGGCCGATCCGCGCAGCATGATCGCTGCGGTCCGGCTCGCTGCGGAAATGGCCGATGCCCGAAACCTCTGACGCATTGCCGCCACTGCGCAGCGTCATTGCGACCCACGGTCTCAGTGCAAAGAAATCGCTCGGCCAGAATTTTCTGCTGGATTTCAACCTCACGCGGAAGATCGCACGTGCCGCTGGGCCGCTGGAGAATACGACTGTCTATGAAGTCGGACCAGGACCAGGCGGTCTCACCCGCGCATTGATTGTCGAGGGTGCAGCGCGGGTGATCGCCGTCGAGCGCGACCGACGCTGCCTTGCAGCGCTGGAAGAGATTGCGCAGGCCTATCCGGAAAGGCTTGAAATCATTTCCGCCGATGCCATGGCGCTCGATGAGACGGAATTACTCCGTGAACGGAATATACTGCCGCCGGTCCGGGTCGCCGCCAATTTGCCCTATAATGTCGGTACGGCCCTGCTCGTGAAATGGCTCACAACTCCTCACTGGCCGCCATTCTGGGAAAGTCTCACGCTCATGTTCCAGCGGGAAGTTGCCGATCGCATTGTCAGTGCGCCGGGCAGCGCTGAATATGGACGTCTGTCCGTGCTTGCGCAGTGGCGTACGGCTGCTCGCATTCTGTTCGATGTGGACCGGCGCGCCTTCACACCTTCGCCGAGCGTGACCTCCGCACTCTTGCGCGTGGAGCCGCTCGCCGAGCCGCGTGCGCCCGCGCGGCTCGAAGATCTCGAACGCGTCACGGCGGCGGCGTTCGGCCAGCGCCGCAAGATGTTGCGCCAAAGCCTGAAACAGCTCGCGCCCGATGCCGAAACGCGTATCCGCGCGGCGAGTGTAGATCCGGAATCGCGTCCCCAGAATTTGGATATCGAACAATTCGCAGCACTCGCCCGCGCATTTTCTGACATTCGGACGAAAACTTAGTTGGCTGTCAGCCGGACAACCGCGTTGCGAAAAACCTCCAGGACGATTGACGCGAAATCGCGATGCTACTCGAAACTACGCGCCTTCCTGCAGCCCGCGCACGAAACCGGATAGGCCGATCTGCCGCGTACGCTTGAGCCGCTCTGCAGCGAGAATGGCGGTGATATTGGCAAGCGCGCGATCGAGATCGTCATTGACAATCACATAGTCATATTCCGGCCAGTGGCTGATTTCGTCATTGGCTTTGGCCATGCGCTTGGCCACCACCTCGTCGGAATCCTGCGCGCGCGCCTTCAGGCGGCGCTCAAGCTCCGCATGAGACGGCGGCAGCACGAAGACGCTGACGAGATCCTCCCGCGCTTTCTCGCGGACCTGCTGCGTGCCTTGCCAGTCGATGTCGAACAGCACGTCATTGCCACGCGCCAGCTGTTCGTCGACGGCAGCCCTGGGCGTGCCGTAACGATGTTCAAACACCGTCGCGTGTTCGAGCAGCGCGCCATCGCGAACAGCCGCATCGAAGGCTTCGCTGTCGACAAATATGTAGTCGACGCCATCGCGCTCGCCAGCTCGCTTCGGCCGCGTGGTCATGGAAACAGATAGAATGAGACCGGAATCGTTTTCCAGCAGCCTGCGCGACAACGTGGTCTTGCCCGCGCCCGACGGCGACGACAGCACGAGCATCAGCCCCCGGCGCGCAATCTCGCTCATTCCACGTTCTGTGCCTGCTCGCGGAACTGATCGATCGCGGCCTTGAGCGCAAGACCAATACGGGTGAGCGCGATATCCGCGGATTTGGAACAGAGCGTGTTGGCTTCGCGGTTAAGCTCCTGCGACAGGAAATCGAGCTTCCGGCCCACCGCTTCGTTGGAGGCAATCAACCTGTGTGCCTCCTGCATATGAGCCTGCAGCCGGTCGAGTTCTTCACGCACATCGGCGCGCGCAGCCAGCAGTGCGATCTCCTGCGCGACGCGATCATCGCCGGGTTGCGAAGCCTCGAGCAGTTCGGCGAGCTGCGCGTGCAGCCGGTCCCGGATCGTCTGCGGCTGCAAGGCTGCGAGCCCCCGCGCATCCTCGATCAGACGCCCGATCTCATCGGCGGTTCGCGTAAGTATCGCGGCCAGCTTTGCGCCTTCCTGCGCGCGTGCGCGGGTGAGCGCGTCGAGGGCCAGCGACAGGCTTTCGAGAATGGCTGCGTCGCGCGCTCCACGGGCCGGCGCCTCGGCGGCCAACACTTCCTCCTGCACAATGACACCCTTCAACGCCAATATGCCGTCGACGTGGGCCGGAGCGAGGCCGGTCTGGGCCGCAATCTCCGTCGCGAGCTTGACGGCCTGGGCAAGCGCCGCGGTATCGATCCGCAGGCCCCGCCCCCCGTCCTGCGATTCCATCGTCAGCGCGGCCTGGATATTGCCGCGCCGGAAACGCTCATTGGCGAGCACGCGCGCGGCCGATTCCAAACCGTCCATGCCGGGCGGAATGCGCAGCCGCAGATCGAGCCCGCGGCCGTTTACACTGCGCACTTCCCAGCGCCAGCGTTGCGTGTCGAACGCGCCCTGCGAATCCGCAAAGCCGGTCATGCTGACTAGGGCCATTTCATACTCCCGAAGCGCCCGGAGAATAGTCCGCGCGCTTTGGGAGGCAAGCGGCGCGCACGCGTTCCGGATTAAGGTTTAAGGCGCAGCACGGTGCTTTCGATCTGCCGCCAGCGGGCGACATTGCGGTCGTGGTCGGCTTTCGTGGCAGCAAACACATGGCCTCCCGTGCCATTCGCCACGAAGTACAAATCGGCGGAGTGGGCCGGCTTCAGCACGGCTGCAATGGAATCTTTTCCGGGATTGCAGATCGGCGTCGGCGGAAGGCCGGGGATCAAATAGGTATTGTAAGGTGTCGCCGACGCGAGTTCGCTCGCCCGAATGCCATGACCGAGCGGATAACCCTTGTTCAAACCGTAAATAATAGTCGGATCGGATTCGAGCTTCATGCCGAGATGCAGCCGATTGATAAACACGGATGCTATGTGCCGCCGCTCCACCGGTATCGATGTTTCTTTCTCAACGATGGAGGCGAGAGTTACGGCTTCCTGCGGCGAACGCAACGGCAAATCCGGGTCGCGCGATGCCCATGCACGCGCCAGAAACAGCACCTGCGCATCATGCATGCGTTCGAGAATCGTGCTGCGCTTCGTGCCTCTGGTGAAGAGATAGGTCTCCGGCAACAACGTTCCCTCGTCGGGGGCCGTCTGCGAAGAACCACCGAGTTCGCCATCCGCGTTCACAAGACCGACAATCATCTGGCTCGTCAGACCTTCAGCCGCAGTCAGTTTGTGTTCAACCACGCGGCCGGAGACGAGAAGATCGGCAATGCTCTGCATGCTGCTGCCGGAAGGAATGGCATACTCGCCTGCCTTCAACAGCGCGCCCTCGCCGCGTAGCCGCACACCGAGTGCGAAGAGCGGCGCGAAGCGAACCGCGCCCGCACTCTGCAGCTGATTTGCAATTCCCAGCAGTCCCTGGCGCGGCGGAATAATTACGACTGTCTGCCTGGCATTATCCCGCGCCGCCGGCCCGGACGCGGTAAAATCCATCTGCTCCCAAACCCATGCGCCCGCGGCGAGAACGGCAATAAACAGCAGAAAGGCGAGAAAGCGAGCCATTGCGAACCACTTATTCTCCGCCGGCTAAGAGCTGATCCTTAAACCGGGCGGGGCCGCCCGGCCCGTCCCTATTGAACCGCCGCGAATATCAGCGAGGCGTTGGTCCCGCCGAACCCGAAAGAATTCGACAGCACCGTGGAGATGCGCATGGGTTTGGCCTTCAGCGGCACAAGATCCATCGTGGTTTCTACGCTCGGATTGTCGAGATTGATCGTCGGCGGCGCGACCTGGTCGCGCATCGCGAGCATGGAGAACACCGCCTCCACCGCACCCGCGGCGCCGAGCAAATGGCCGATCGAAGATTTGGTCGACGACATCGTGACATTCGCGGATGCGTCACCAAACAACCGCTCCACGGCCCGCAACTCGATTTCGTCTCCGAGCGGCGTCGAGGTGCCATGCGCATTGATATAATCAATATCGGCGGGAGACATTCCTGCGCGCGCGAACGCCATTTTCATCGCGCGAAAACCGCCATCTCCATCTTCGGCCGGTGCCGTGATGTGATGCGCATCGCCCGACATCCCGTAACCGCGCACCTCGGCATAAATCCGCGCGCCACGCGCCTTCGCATGTTCGTAGTCTTCGAGCATGACAACACCCGCGCCTTCGCCCATGACGAAACCGTCGCGATCTCTGTCATAAGGCCGCGAGGCTTTCTCGGGACTGTCGTTGAAGCCGGTCGACAATGCGCGGCAAGCCGCAAAACCCGCCATGCCGAGGCGAGAAATTGCTCCTTCAGCACCACCGGCAAGCATGCGGTCTGCATCGCCCAGCGCGATCATCCGGGCTGCATCGCCAATCGCGTGTGCGCCGGTTGCACACGCCGTGACGACGGCGTGATTTGGTCCCTTGTAGCCGAAGCGGATCGATGCGTAGCCCGAGGCGAGATTGATGAGGCGGCCCGGAATAAAGAACGGGCTGATTCGGCGCGGGCCTTTTTCGTGCAGCAAAATCGCTGCTTCCTCAATGCCCGGCAATCCTCCGATCCCGGAACCGATCAACACGCCGGTCCGGTAGCGCTCCTCATCGTCTTTTGGCGTAAAGCCGGAATCGTCAACGGCCTGTTGAGCCGCGGCGAGCGCAAAGATGATGAAATCATCGACGCGCCGCTGCTCTTTGGGGTCGACCCAACTATCCGCATTGAAGGTGCCATCCGAGCCATCGCCAAGCGGCACCGTG
>DASXXW010000292.1:0-13847 GCA_036502865.1 Rhizomicrobium sp. | reverse complement strand
CCCGCTCACGTATCTCTCGGCGGCGCCGGCCGGATCGATATCGCCCAGGTGAGCGGACCGCTTCATCTCGAAGTCGGCGGCTCGGGGAAAGTCACCGTGGGACCCGCCGAAAGCGTATCTGCCGATATTGCGGGCTCGGGTGACGCCACATTCGGCGCCATCGCGGGCGGGCTGAATCTCGATATCGCCGGTTCGGGCGATGTCTCGGCCGCGAGCGTTCACGGCCCGACGAAGATCGACATCGCCGGCTCCGGCTCGGTGAAGATCGCCGATGGATTAGCCGACCCGCTTCATCTCGATATCATGGGCGCTGGCAATTTTGTCTTCGGCGGCATGGCAGTCGATCCGCATATCGACGCGATCGGCTCGGGGTCTGTGAAAATCAAATCCTACCGCGGCCATCTCGACTCCGAAGGCATGGCCGACGTGAAGATCGGGCAGTAGTTTGCCCGTTATCTCGTCATCGCTCGTTTTACACGGGCGATGACGTGTTTGATAACGATTGAATGACTAATTACTTCGCAATGCGCGGTGCGTAGCGATGGAGCAACGGGCCGTTCTTGCTGAGCCATTCCTGCGGCGTCTCTACATCACCGACCAGTTCGCGCACCAGACTCCAAAAACGCGGACCGTGATTCATGTGCCGCAGATGCGCGACTTCATGCGCGACCACGTAATCGAGCACGGAGGGCGGCGCGAGAATGAGACGCCACGAGAAGGACAAAGAACGCGTCGTCGAACAGGAACCCCAGCGGCTTGCCGTATCGCGAACCGTGATGCGCTTGGGCTGAACGCCGACACGCTCGGCGTAATGAAAGACGCGGCCCTCGAACATTTTCCGGGCTTCGCGCTTCAGGAAATCGAGCAGCCGGCGCGGAGCATGTTCCTTATGCCCGGAGATACGGATCACCCTGGTCCCGCGTTCGATCCAGACGGGTGCCGGGCCTTTGGTCGCCGGGCGGATCGCGTGATTTTCGCCGCGAAACGGGATGCTGGCGCCGGGCTCCAGATCCACCGGCGCGGGCACATGCGACAGGCGGCGCGCGATCCAGTTCGACTCGGACCGGGCGAAATCCATCGCATGGTCGAGCGAACGCCGGGACGGCGCGACGACACTGACTTCTCCCGTCGAGGGATGCACTTTTACGATCAGGCGGTGCGCGCGGGGGTTGAGCCGAACCGTAACCTCTACCGGACGCCCCTCGATGCGCAGCAATTCGCGGCGCGGATGGGTTCCGGGGGCGGCAGGCTTACGCATGGTACTTCCCTTTGCCGGCACAGCTTGCTTCTCTCACCACTACCCCGCCCAAAGACGGCCAACCCATATGACCTCATGCCCCCGGTTTCACCTTGCCTTTCCGGTCCAAAACCTTGCGGAAGCCCGCGCTTTTTATGGCGGTCTGCTCGGTTGCCGGGAGGGTCGTTCCGCGGATGACTGGGTCGATTTTGACTTCTTCGGGCACCAGATCGTGGCGCATTTAAGCGCCCATTCCAACGGTCACAAGTGCGAAAATCGCGTTGATGGTAAGCAGGTCCCGGTGCGTCACTTTGGCGTCATTCTTTCGCTCCCGGAATGGCAGGAAATGGCAGAAAAGCTGCAAGAAAAGCGCGTAAAATTTCTTATCGAACCCACGCTCCGGTTTCGGGGCCAACCGGGCGAGCAGGCAACCATGTTTTTCGAAGACCCGAGCGGGAATGCCCTGGAGATCAAGGCGTTTGCCGACGATGCAATGGTGTTCGCGAAATGAACCGGGCACAGCATATCGCCATGGCGCTCGGCACGGTTTCCGCGCTTCTGATCCTGGGCGTTCTGGGTTTCCAATATATCGGTAAACTTCAGCCCTGCGAACTTTGCCTATGGCAGCGCTGGCCCCATGTCGCGGCCATCGTCGTCGGCTTTGGCGGTCCGCTGCTGATCCAGGTGGGGCTCATCGAACGCGGCGCCGCGCGGGGCATTGCGGGTCTCACCGCCCTGCTGATCGCCATCTCGGGCGCGATCGGCGTCTATCACGCCGGCATCGAATGGCATTGGTGGCCCGGCCCGCAATCCTGCACCGGAGCCGCATTCCAATATAATGGCGGCAAGCTCGATCTAAACGCGCCGGTTGTCCTCTGCGATATCGCGGCCTGGCGCCTCTTCGGTATTTCGATGGCCGGCTATAACGCACTGATCTCCTTCGGAGCCGCGGGGTTGGGCGCGATCCTGCTTCTGCGGGGCGGCCGGAAGGGATGAGCGCTCGGCGCGGACGCCGGCCGGCCTCGCCCGGCACGCCTGAGGGCGATGATGTCGCCGAAATGATCCGCGTCGATCACGCCGGCGAGTACGGCGCGCTGCGCATCTATGAGGGTCAGCTCGCAGTCCTCGAAGCGCGCGGCGATCGCAAAACCATCCCTGCGATCCGCCGGATGGCCGAGCAGGAGGCGCGGCATCTGGAACGTTTCGACCATCTGGTGAACGAGCGGAATGTGCGCCCGACGGCCCTGTCGCCCCTGTGGCACGTGGCAGGATTCGCGCTCGGCGCGGGCACGGCGTTGCTGGGTGCGAAAGCGGCGATGGCCTGCACAGCCGCGGTCGAGGAGGTGATCGACGAACATTATGCGCGCCAGATCGGCCGGCTGGATGGTGACAGCGAATTGAAACAGGCCGTCAGCGAATTCCGCGAAGACGAAATCGCCCATCGCGACGAGGCGCTCGCGCATGGCGCCGAGGAAGCGCCTGCCTATCGGCTGCTCAGTGAGACCATCAAGGCCGGCTGCCGATTGGCCATTCGCCTGTCCGAAAAAATCTGAACGCCGTTCAGGGCTCCAGCACGCTGTCCCAGTAGAGAAAGTCTGCCCAGGATTCGTGCAGGTAATTCGGGGGAAACAGCCGGCCGTTGTTGCGCAGCTCATTGATCGTGGGCTTGCGCGGATAATTCCTGGGATGCATCCCGATATGATGGGCCAATCGCCCGCCCTTCAGAAGATTGCAGGGCGCACAGGCGGTGACCACGTTTTCCCAGGTCGTTCGACCGCCCCGCGAACGGGGAATGAGGTGATCGAAGGTCAGATCTTCGGGACAACCGCAATATTGGCATTCGAAGCAGTCGCGCAGGAACACGTTGAACCGCGTGAAGGCCGGGTGGCGCGCCGGCTTTACATAGGTCTTGAGCGATACGACCGAGGGCAGCTTCATCTCGAAGCTGGGCGAGCGAACGATCCGCTCATATTCGGCGAGAATATTCACCCGCTCCAGGAAGACGGCCTTGATGGCATCCTGCCAGGACCAAAGCGACAGCGGAAAATAGCTCAGCGGACGATAGTCCGCATTCAGGACCAGCGCCGGACAATTATCTGGAACGCGCGCGGCGCCTAACACCGGTATGCTCCTTTGAAGACCTGCCTCCTTGCACCAACGAGATGGAGATTACGGGGAACCTCCGCGAATGCCAACAAGCCCGCAACTTTCGACCAATTTACCCGATTCGGAATGACAGGATTGCGACAAATTCAGCCTGTGGCGCAGCATACTTCGTCAGATGGACGCTTCAGCGAACCGCGCACCGCGAGCGCGACGAACGTCGCGCCGAGGAGCAAGCCTTCGGGCTCGATCGTGTGTCCCGAACCTCTGGAAAGATGCCATTGAACGAGAGCGCCGGCGCGGCCGAGTTCGCCGGCCGCCAGGAACAGCGCCTGGGGTGGAATCACGTTGTCGGCGTCGCCATGAATGAGCAGGATGGGCGGTGTATCGGCGCCCAATTCAGGCAGCGTTTCCGGAGCCGCCAGCATTCCCGAGAGACCGAGTATCGCTGCCGGCTTCACGCTGCGCCGCAAGCCGACATGGAGCGACATCATCGTACCCTGGCTGAAACCGGCGAGAATGAGCCGCTCCGGCGGCAGCTCCATTCGCTTCAGTTCCGCCTCGAGAAAACCCTCCAGCGCGCCGGCCGCGCCTTCCACGCCGCGCCTCAACTCATTTGGATCCATGCGCGAAAGCGGAAACCACTGATAGCCAGCTCCGGGACAGCGATCGGGCGCGTTCGGCGCGACGAAAGCCACCGTGGGCAGGAATTGCTGCAGATGGGGCGCGAGACCTATCAGATCGTTTCCATCCGCGCCGTAGCCATGGCACAGCACCATGAGATGCGTTGCGCGGCCATTGGCGGCGGGAACGCGGGGACCGTTGAGCTGACGCTGACCGAAAACCAAGATTGTTTCTCCACACGCAACAGACTGCGATGATTGTCACCCGCTTCGCACCCAGTCCAACAGGTTATCTGCATCTCGGTCACGCTTTTTCGGCGGTCACCGCCTTCAAAGCTGCGGCAGGCGGCCGCTTCCTTTTGCGCATCGAAGATCTCGATACCGGTCGCAGCCGGGAAGAGTTCGTCGGCGCGATCTTCGATGATCTCCGCTGGCTGGGGTTGCGCTGGGAAGAACCGGTGATGCGCCAATCGGCGCGGTTTCCCGCCTACCGCGCCGCGCTCGAACGGATCGAGATGCACGGACTGCTTTATCCCTGCTTTTGCACCCGGGCTGAAATCGCTGCCGAGATCGCACGCGCGACCGAAGCGCCACACGGGCCTGACGGCGCGCTCTATCCGGGCACTTGCCGCGAGCTCGACCAATCACGCCGGCAGACGCTTTTGGACTCCGGCGCGCCTTATGCCTTGCGCCTCGATGCGCACAGAGCAGCCATGCAAATCCCGAAGCTGCGCTTCGCGGAATTGGGAGTCGAAACAAACAGCAAACATCGCGACATCGAAGTGGACCCGCTTCTCTTCGGAGACGTCGTGCTGGCGCGGAAAGACGTGCCGGCATCTTATCATTTGGCAGTTGTCGTCGACGATTCCGAACAGGGGGTAACATTGGTCACACGGGGACGCGATCTATTTCCCGCAACGCATATTCAGCGCGTGTTGCAGCAATTGCTGGGATTACCGGTGCCGCTATATTCGCATCATCGCCTGGTTACGGACGAAGCCGGACGCAAGCTTTCCAAGCGGGATGGCGCGACAAGCTTGCGTGCATTGCGTGCGAATGGCGTTGCGCCTGAATACCTGCACGCGGAGCATTTCCAAGCCCATTAAGTGAACCGATTTTTTCGGGAACCCGCATTCCTTCTGTGCGTTTCGCGCCCCACTTTTCCAGGACAGAAATTAACGACAATAACGTCGCAGGGAACTTGTTATCATCGGCGCGCATTACGAGATCAGATGAAGTGATGCGTCTGGTCGAGGGATACGTGCAAAACCAACTTCGCGGAATCAGTAATCTCCGCACCGCGCTGCTCGGTCTTTCACTTGCAGCCGGCCTCGCAACGATTCCATTCGCTGGTAACGCTTTGGCTGCACAAATCTCGCAGGAGCAGAGCGTTGCGAGCGATACGGCCGGCTCACGCTCCGCAGATATCACCCCGGTGAAGCAGCATCTGTACGACAGCCTGTCAGCTGAAACGCTCGCGAATTTCAACCTGTTCATCTATGTCGACAAGGCCGTGGATGGTTCGTTCGCACAGCGCATGTACGTCTTCGAGAAGATGGACACCGGCGAACTCTCCTTGCGTTACAACTGGCCCGTTTCGACAGGCCGCGAACATGACGAAATCGATCCGCATGGCCGCCCGCAATCCACGGTCACGCCGCGCGGATTTTTCGAGATCGATCCGAAACGCATGTTTGTGGACCACAACTCGTCGCAGTGGGACGAATCCATGCCCTATGCGATGTTCTTTAGCTGGAAGCCGGGCGGTCACAGCACAGGCCTCGCCATACACGGTACGCCGGCAACAAATTACAACGCGCTAGGCAGCCGTGCGAGCGCCGGTTGCATCCGCCTCGCGACGGAAAACGCCCAAACGCTTTTCGATCTGGTGCAGTCGAATTTCCATCGTGCGACGCCGAAGCTTGCCTACCTCGAAGGCGACAGCCAGGTCAGCAGCGAAGGGCTGCTGCTGCATGACGCCAAGGGCGGCCTGCAGATGGCGGACGGTTACTCCGTTCTGGTTCTCGTCGACGATTATGCGCCGGACGAACGCGTGAGCTCGCTCAACTAAGCAAGCCGATTACGGTTTGTCCGAAGGGCCGTTACCCTGCTAGGGTGGCGCCCGCGCAGAGCCACGGGATATTTCGGATAATGATCGGACGGATTGCGACGCGGCGGCTCGCTGCGGGTTTCTTTGCTATGGCAAGTCTCGTGAGCTTGCCTGTGTGGGCTGGTTCTTCAACCGACTGGGCACAATTCCGATTCTCGCTGGCGAAGAACGGCGTCAATCCCCACGAAAAGACACTAAGCGCGAAAAACGTCGCCAAGCTCGCTGTGCTTTGGTCGGCGAAAACCAAAGGCGATATCTATTCCTCGGCCGCGATTGTCGGTGGCACCGCCTATGTCGGCTCCTATGACGGAAAGGTCTATGCATTCGACGCATCGACCGGCAAGCCCGTCTGGTCGGTTGCTACCAAAGGCCCTGTCATGTCTTCGCCGGCGGTCGTGAAAGGCGTGCTCTATATCGGCTCGCTGGACAACAATGTTTACGCGCTCAATGCGGCGACGGGCGCAACCATCTGGAAATTTCCGACGGGCGATGTCGTGCGCGGCTCGCCCGCACTACAGAAGGGCGTGGTCTATATCGGCTCGGAGGACGACAATCTCTATGCCATTGATGCCACGACAGGCGCACAGATCTGGGCCGCGCCCGCAGGCGGAAAGATCGATGCGTCGCCTGCCATAGCAAACGGAACTGTCTATGTCGGCACGCTGAGCGGCACCGTGCTGGCGTTCGATGCAGCGACCGGCAGCCAGATCTGGAAGGCGTCGCCCGGCAACGCGATTTATTCCACACCTTCCGTCTACAAAGGCGCGGTCTTTGTCGGCTCGACCAACGCCAATCTCTATTCCTTCAACGCTCAGACCGGCGCGCAAAATTGGGTTCAGGCGACAAACGGAAATCTTTGGGGTTCGCAGGCGGTGGATAAGGGCACCGTCTATGTCGTTTCGGGCGGCACCGCGAATTATGAGTGCTTCGCTTTCAATGCGTCCACCGGAGCATTGGTCTGGAAAAGCGCCAATATTCAGGGCGAGTTGGGTTCACCGCCCACAGTCGCAAATGGCGTCATCTATTTCGGCTCGAAGGATGACAGTATTTACGCGCTGAATGAAAAAACCGGTGTGCAATTGTGGAGCTACGCAACAAAGAACCAGGTGATCGCATCGCCCGCCGTCGTGAACGGCACGGTCTATCTTGGATCGAATGACGGCAACCTCTATGCCTTCGGCCTCAAGAAGAAATAGTTTGTCCGTTTACGGGAATTCGGGATCACCGTTCAATGTATGAAACAACTGGACAGACCCGCCACGCGTTGGTCGAGGCCGAAAAGAAGGCTGAGGCGCTCCTCGCAGAGATCGAAGCCGCGGGCCTCGTTGCGGCTGGGCGAAGCGAACGCGAGGTGGAAGACGATATCTATGCCCTCGCGCTGGCACGCTTCGGCGTCGAACAGCATTGGCACAGACGGATTGTGCGCTCCGGACTCAACACGCTTACTACAGCAAATGATTATCCTCCGGTACGAACCATTGAACCGGAAGATACCGTCTATGTCGATCTCGGTCCTGTTTTCGAGGATTGGGAGGCCGATATCGGACGCACTTACGCGCTCGGCTCCGATCCTGAAAGGCGAAAGCTGGTCGACGATCTTCCCCGTGTTTTCGAGCGCGTGCAGAAGCATTATTACGATTCACCCGGCATGACCGGCGCGGAGCTTTATGCCTTCGCGCAGAAGGCTGCCGAGGATGCGGGTTGGGTATTTGGCGGCGCTATCGCCGGTCATATCGTCAGCGAATTCGCCCATGCCACGCTGCCGGGCGACAAAGACATAAATCGCATCAGCCCAAAAAATCCCACGCCGTTGCGAAGCAACGATTCTTTGGGCCGGGACAAACACTGGATATTGGAAATTCACCTCGTCGACCACGCGCGGACGTTCGGCGGGTTCTACGAGCGCCTGCTTTGACGGTCATTCAGACAGTCATTGCAGCTACTTGTACGTCCTCAACGCTTCCAATCACATTCACCCAGCCATGCGAATGCGATTGGCGGAACGGACGCTTTGAGCGGATACTACAGGCGGTCGGCAAATTACTGCCCGCGCCCGCGCGGGTTCGGCAGCCGGTCAGATCGTCGGCGCCGCCTCTTCGTCGGAGAGACTTTTCACCAGATCGAGCACGCGCTTGCGGACCTTGGGTTCTTTGATCCGCATGAAGGCGAGTGCGAGCTGGAGGCCTTCGCCGCTCGACAGGAACTCCATGACCGGCGGCGTCGCGTGGTCATTGGCGGGCACCAACCCGTTAGGCTCCCGATCCGAGACGTCTTCGTAAAAATAGCTGACGGTCACGCCCAGAATGCTGGCGACCTGATAGAGCCGTCCGGCGCCGATCCGGTTCACGCCTTTTTCGTATTTCTGGACCTGCTGGAACGTGAGACCCAGCATCTCTCCGAGCTTTTCCTGGCTCATCCCGACGAGCATGCGGCGCAGGCGCACGCGATTGCCAACTTGGGCATCGATAGGGTTCGCTTGCTTCTTGGGCATTGCTTGCGACACGATAGGCTCCCACCTTTGTAGGACAATACCTTACTCCGTTTCTGCAACTTGCAAAGGTATTTCTGCGACGAATTCTCAAAATCGCGATTTTTTTACCGCAGCAGGTCCCAGAAACCCCAGCAAAAGGCAGATCAAGAGTAGCAAAATACAGGTTGTGTCACCCATGCGTGCGTAGAGCGTCGGCGGCAACGCCTGCGGGAGTTTGCCATCGACATTGCCCTGTCGGCCGAGCGGAAAGCTGGCCATCACGCGCCCAAGCGGATCGATGATCGCCGATATGCCGGTATTGGCATCGCGCGCGATCGGCAATCCCTCCTCGATGGCCCGCATCCGGGCGGTGAGAAGATGTTGATAGGGGCCAGTGGACGGCCCGAACCAGGAATCATCGGTAACGTTCACAATCCAGCCGGGGCGACTCGCGCCCACGACGGCGTCCGGAAATATGATTTCGTAGCAGATGAGAGGCCCGACCGGCGGCGCACCAGGAATAGCGAAAGTGCGTGGTCCCGGTCCTTCGCCGAAACCGTCCGGCATATCGACGATCTTGGAAAGCCCCAGCGCATGCAGCAGGCCGGGCAGCGGGAGATATTCGCCGAAAGGTACGAGATGAAACTTGTCGTAGATGCCGATGAGTTTTCCGCCATGGGCGAAAATGAAGAAGCTGTTGAAATAATTAATGTCGCTGCCGGCGAAGGCGGCGCGAACGGTGCCCGTCATCAGTACTTTGTTGCCCGGTATGAGAGCGCCAACCTGTTCGACGGCTTCGGGCAAGCGCTGCAGAAGAAATGGCGGTGGCGCGGCTTCCGGCCAGACGATGATTGTCGGCTGCGCATGCGCGGGTGCGCCGCTTAGTTCGAGAAGCCGCCGCCAATTGCGTGGCTGAAGCTCGGGAAGAAGCTTCTCGGCTTGTGGAATATTCGGTTGAACGAGGCGCAACTGCACGCCGGGAACTGCGGTCGGCGGATTGCTCGCAAGTCTCGCATCGCCCGCAATCCAGAGCGCCGCAAACAAGACCGTCATCGAAGTGGGAAGAATCCAGGCGCGGCGGCGCGCGGTTGCGAAATCCGCAAGCGACGCGCCAAACAACAATGTCAGCAACGTCAGCCCGTAAGCGCCGATCGCTGCGGCGCTTTGCATGATTTCCGGCACGCTGCCCCACGCATAGGCCGCCAGGTTCCATGGAAATCCGGTGAACAAATGACCGCGCAACCATTCGCAAAGCGCGTAGCAACCGGCCAGCATGAAACAGCGCGCCGCACTATCTGGCCGTTTGAAATAGGCCGTTACCGCGCAGGCAAGCGCGGGATAAAGCGCGAGAAACCCCGGAAACAACGTCGCAACAAACGGAATCTGCCAGGCATGCGCCGCGGCGTCGACAGTGAATGCATAGCCAACCCAATAAAGCCCTGCGAGGAACTGGCCGAAGCCGAACGACCAGCCTGCGAGTGCCGCCACGCGCATGCGACGCTGTTCCGCCATCGCGCCGTCGACAAGCAGCATCAATACGGTCATGGCGAGCAGCAGCGCCGGGAAAATCCCCAAGGGCGCGAAGGCGAGTGCCGATATCAGCCCCGCCACAAATGCCAGCAGGGGCCTCCGCCAGCCGCGCAATCCGCGCACCCACGCACCCGCCTCAGCCAGCGGAGCAAGCAAATGCCGTGAAGGAGAAGATGCCGTTACCGCCATGTCGATTCGCTATGAACGGATATGGATTTCGCGCTGTCAAATCCCGCGCGCAGCAACACTCGGGGCGTCACTGATCCGCACACGGAATATGGCTCCAGCGTTTGCCGTCTCACAAATTCGGGTCGGATACCGACGCGGCGGTTTGCGGCCGCCGCAGGCGAAGGCGCTTGACGCGCCGAGGGTCGGCCTCGAGAACTTCGAATTCGAGACCGGACGGATGCCGGATGATTTCACCGCGCTGAGGCAAGCGGCCAAGCAACGAAGCTACGAGTCCGCCCAGCGTATCGACTTCTTCATCATCGCCTTGCGGCGTGAGATCGAGTCCCGTCTGCTCGCGGAAATCGTCGAGATCGAGCCGTGCATCGGCTTCCCAGCCGCCATCCGGCAGCGCTTTCAGTTGGGGCGCTTCGGCAACGTCATGTTCGTCGTCGATATCGCCGACGATTTCCTCCACCAGATCCTCGATGGAAACAAGACCGTCCGTGCCGCCATATTCGTCGATAACGAGCGCCAGATGCATGTGGGTGGTCTGCATCTGCAACAAGAGATCCAGCACCGGCATGGAGGCAGGAACAAACAAGATGTTGCGCCGGATTTTCGAGATCGGCACATCGGGCCAATGCATCGAGCCGTCTTCCCGGATTTCGACCAGCGAAAGCACGTCCTTGATGTGAATGAGTCCGATGGGATCGTCGAGCGTCTCGCGATAGACGGGCAGTCGCGAATGCTGTTCCTTGTGCAGTCTTTCGATCAGTTCCTTGAGCGATGTCTGTTCCTCGACCGCCACGATATCGGCGCGCGGAACCATCACATCGCCCACGCGCAGCTCGCCGAATTCCAGCAAATTCCCGAGCATGCGCCGCTCCTGCAGCGACAGTTCGGAGTTTTGGCGATCGCTCTCTTCGATAACCTCTTCAAGGCTTTCGCGAATTCCGTTTGTGCCCTGACCGCGCCGAACGAAATGCGTGAGGCGATGCAGAAGCGAAGCAGGCCTGCCGGGAGGATTCTGATCGTCGTGCTGGGGATCGGACATCGAAGCGTGTCTGTGTCTTACGTTGCAGTCGTCGCACGGTCATACGGACTCGGAATTCCGAGTTCGGCGAGTATGTCGACTTCAAGACGCTCCATGATCCGGGCTTCGCGGCTCCGGACGTGATCATAGCCCAAAAGATGAAGAACGCCATGCACTGCAAGATGTAGCGTATGATGTTCCATGCTTAGGCCGGATATGGCGGATTCACGGGTGGTGACTCCGAACGCGATGGCCACATCCCCCAGATAGGAGCCTGCACCATCAGCCGCTGGAAATGAGAGCACATTCGTCGGCGTGTCTTTTCCGCGGAATTGCGCATTCAGTGCGCGCAGCCGCTCGTCATGTGTCAGCAGCAGCGTCAACTCCGGATTCTTTTCTTCATTCGCCCTCGCACGGGGGACGACAGATGCGCGCGCAAGTGCAAGCCGGGCGGCACTGCGCACACGCGCAACCGCGACGCCGGATGTCTTCCAGCGCGGCTCTTCGACAACAATCGAAATGCTACCCGTACTCATTCGTCCGCTTTGCGACCGCGCGGCGTTTCGCGTTGTGCATAGGCACGCACGATGCGTGAGACGAGCGGATGGCGCACGACGTCCTTGTCGCTGAAATGCGCGACAGCAACGTCTTCAACGCCGGTGAGATTGGCCAATGCCTCGTTTAGTCCCTCGGCCCTGCCGCCGGGCAAGTCGCTCTGTGACGGATCGCCGGTAACAACCATTCGCGAATCTTCGCCGAGGCGCGTCAGAAACATCTTCACCTGAGCGGAGGTGCAATTCTGCGCCTCGTCGAGAATGACAAACGCATGGGCAAGCGTTCGCCCGCGCATGAAGGCAAGCGGCGCCACTTCGATCACGCCCGTTTCCATGAGCCGCGTGCATTGCTCGCCGAGCGTGTCGAACAACGCATCATAGAGCGGCCGCAGATAGGGGTCGATTTTCTCCTTGAGGTCTCCCGGGAGAAAACCAAGACGCTCACCGGCTTCGAGGGCCGGCCGCGAAAGTATGAGCCGTTCCACACGGCGGGTATGCAGCAAATGGGCACCGAACGCGGCAGCAAGATAAGTCTTGCCTGTTCCGGCCGGACCCACGCCAAACACCAGCGAATGATTTCGCATCAATTCGAGATAGGCGCTCTGTGCAGGCGAACGTGCTTTGGTGACACGCGATGCGGCGGTGCGGATAGATGGTGCGCCGGACTCGACGGGTGTTGCCCGGTCCGGTTCGTGCAATGCGAAGCGAATTTCCGCATCCACATCGGCCAGTGTTACGTCCTCGCCCGCTTCAAGCCGCGCATACATCGCGCGCAGTACGGAAGCGGCGCGTTCTCGCTCATCCGGCGCGCCTTCGACGGCCAGGAGATTGCCGCGCATGGCAATCCGCACGCCGAGTTTCTGCTCCATGCGGACCAGATGTTTCTGATGCGGGCCGCCAAGCGCTGCCAGCCGCTTATTGTCAGGAAATTCCAGCGTCACCTGTTCCTTGGTGGAGGTCGTGCGGCGTGTGGTGCGTGTGCTCAATGCATCGCCGCGAGAGGCCGCGTCGTCACCGCGGCGAGTTCGCCCTTGAGACTGTTTGGAAGGACTTGTGCGATATGCACATCGCGAATGTCTCCGACACGCAGATGCGGATCGGCGACATGCACCGGCTGCAGCCAGGGCGAGCGGCCGACAAGCTGCCCGCTTTTCGAGCCCGGCTTCTCAAACAGTACCGGTACAATCTTTCCCGCGCAGGATTTGTTGAAGGCAGCCTGTTGTTCGGTCAGCAGCGCCTGAAGTATGGCGAGACGTTCCGATTTCACGGGCTCGGGGATTTGCTTTGGAGATGAAGCTGCGGGCGTTCCGGGTCGCGCGCTATACTTGAACGAGAAGGCTTGCGCGTAACCCACTTCCCGCACGAGATCGAGCGTGGCTTCGAAATCTGTGTCCGTCTCGCCTGGGAAACCCACGATGAAATCGGAAGACAGCGCGATATCCGGCCGCGCGGCGCGAATGCGCGCGGCGAGTTCGAAATAATGTTCCCGCGTATGCTGCCGGTTCATCGCTGCGAGAATCTTGTTCGAGCCTGACTGCACCGGCAGATGCAGATAGGGCATGAGCGTGTCGATTTCGCGATGCGCGGCAATAAGGTCGTCGTTCATATCGCGCGGATGGCTCGTCGTATATCTGAGCCGTGCGATGCCATCGATCATGGCGAGCGCCCGGATCAGGCGTGCGAGATCCCAGACTTCGCCGTCGGATGCAGTACCGCGATAGGCGTTCACATTCTGGCCGAGAAGCGTGATTTCTTTCGCGCCCTTTTCCGCGAGCTTTCGCGCTTCCGCGATTATGCGCTCCGGAGGGCGCGAGAATTCTGCGCCGCGCGTGTAGGGCACCACGCAGAACGTACAAAATTTGTCACAACCTTCCTGCACGGTGAGAAATGCAGCCGGTCCGCTATCGCCGCGATCTTCGGAAAGTTCGTCGAATTTTTCCTGTGCCGGAAACTCGGTCTCCAGAACATGGCCTGCACCGCGCGAAATGCGCGCAATCATTTCCGGCAGGCGATGATAGG
>DASXXW010000291.1:0-10745 GCA_036502865.1 Rhizomicrobium sp. | reverse complement strand
GCACCGTCTGTCTGCAGGCGTTCCGAACAGCACCAGCCGTCGAAGCATGGCCTACGCGCTGGCCCAAACGCTGGAACGGATGGGCGAATATGAAGCGAGTTTCCAGGCCTATGAATTCGCTGCCAGGGTAAGCGCCGAAATCGCGCGGGAGTCGCATTGGGCCTATGATCCCGCCGAATTTGCTCAGCGCCTGAATCGCATGCGGCATACTTTTACAGCCGACGCGATAGCCGCTCGCGCCGCTGCCGCACCCCTCAATCCCGCCACCACGCCGATCTTCGTCATGGGCATGCCGCGGGCCGGCTCGACTTTGGTCGAGCAGATTTTGTCCAGCCATAACCAGATAGAAGGGACGCGAGAACTTCCCGTCGTAGCAGATGTCACCGGGCGAATCGCCATGAGCCGCCTGCTTGTCGCGCCGGATGTGTACCCGGACAGGGTGCTCGAATATTCGCGCGCAGAGCTCGATCGATTAGGTGCGGATGTGCTGCGCGGTATGGCCGAATTCCGGCACACCAAATTGCCCTACGTGATCGACAAGCGTCCGGCGAACTGGGTGGATGCGCCGTTTCTGCATCTTATTCTGCCGCAGGCGAAATTCATCGACGTCCGCCGCGCTCCCATGGCCGCCTGCTTTGCCATGTTCAAGCAGATGCTGCGGCGTGACGCCGCCTTCAGTTATGACTTGACGCAACTGGGCCGTTTTTATCGCGACTACGTGGACTACATGGATTACCTGGACAGCATCATGCCCGGCGCGATCCTGCGGGTTTCCTACGAAAGCCTTGTCGACAACACCGAGGCGGAGATCCGCCGCATGCTGGATTATTGCGGTCTGCCCTTTGATGAGCACTGCCTGCGTTTCTGGGAAACCGATCGCGCCGTGCTGACGCCTTCGGCGCAACAGGTGCGTAAGCCGATTTACCGGGCTGCGCTGGAACAGTGGAAGAATTTCGAACCATGGCTTGGTGAGTTGAAGGCCGCGCTGGGGGACCTGCGTAGAGGGACGGCAAACATTTGAGATCGGATTTGGGATGAGTACCGAAGGCGCGTGTCTGCCGCCCTCGCGGCTTTACGAGCGCGCGCTCAATTTGGTCGCTATGGGTTTTCCTGAAGAAGCTACGACGATTCTACGCGACATCAGCGTTCGCGCTCCCGGCCACGCGCCAGTCTGGAATAAGCTCGCAGAGTTGCTGCGTCTCGCGGGAAAGGATAGAGAAGCGAACGGTGCGATGTCCCGGGCTGCCGACGCTTCGACGCTATGGCCGACAGCTTCGGACAGTCGCACTCCGGCAGAAATTGTCGCCGCCGAACGCGCCTTGTTGGAGCGCATAGAAGCGTTGAAAACGCCGCCTGAGCGACAGAGAGAATTGCGCAACTATTTGTGCGCTCATGAAACAGACGCACCCGCCATGCGTATACTTGGCCGTCTCGAACGGGAAAGTGGCGATCTGATAACCGCACGCGCCCTGTTTGAACGGGCGCTGGTTCTGGCTCCGGATTATCACAATTGTCGCGCCGATTTCGCGCTTTTATTGTTGGTCATGGGGGAGAATAAGCGCGCCCTTGCCGAGAGCGGCCTGCTGATTTCCCGCGCGCCGGCAAACATCGAATACCAGGCGCTCCACGCCAATGCCCTGTGCGCCGTGGGAGACTTTGATCCGGCGATTTCGAAAATCGAGCAGGTGATGCGTGCGAAGCCCACAAACGCACACGCTCGACGGGTCTATGCGAGAAGTCTCTACATTGCAGGTCGACGCGAAGACAGCGCGCGGGAATATCGTGCTTGTCTCGCACTGGAACCGGGTATGGCGGAGGCTTATGGAGGTCTTGCGGACCTGCGCGGCGACTATCTTACCGCAAATGACATTACTGCGATGCGCGAGCGTCTGCGCGATGGCGAGCTCGACCTGAGAAGCCGCAGGACAATTCAATACGCACTGGGGCAGGCGCTGGAACGGTCGCGAGATTTTTCCGGAAGCTTCGCCGCTTATGAAGCCGGCGTGGCGTTGTCGCAGACGATCGCTGCACATCTGGACAGAACTTATTCTCGGGTAAATCAGGCCGTTGAGCTCGCCCGCCGGCGCGCCGTATTTTCGCGACCTTTGCTTGCGCGCGAGGCGCCCGCGGAAAAGCCTCCCCAAATCCCGATTTTCGTTGTCAGCATGCCGCGCGCCGGTTCGACGCTCGTCGAACAAATTCTCGCAAGCCACAGTCTTGTGGAAGGCACCATGGAATTGCCGGTGCTTGCCAATGTGGTGCGGGACTTATCGCTCAGGCGACTTATTTCGAAACCCGACGCCTATCCGGAATGTATAACGGAACTGGGCGCTTCTGAACTGGCCGATCTGGGCACGCATTACCTTGAGGAGTGCGAAGCCTATCGCAGGACGAATCGTCCATATTTTATCGACAAGGGCACGTCGAACTGGCTGGACGCCGGATTGATCCGCCTGATCCTGCCACATGCAAAAATCGTGGATGTCCGGCGTGAGCCGATGGCGGCGTGTTTTGCTATGTACAAACAACCGTTCGAGATTGAGGTCCAATTTCCTTACGGATTCCGCGAACTTGCCCACTTCTATACGCAGTATGCCGGCATGATGGCTTACTATGAGACGGTGATGGCCGGGCATATTCACTTTCTCTCCTACGAACGCCTGGTCGAGGACACGGAAAGCGAAATCCGCCGCTTGCTGAACTATTGCGGACTGCCCTTCGAGGAGAACTGCCTGCGGTTCTGGGAGACCGGCCGCGCCGTCGCCACGCCCAGCGGTGAGCAGGTGCGGCAACCGATCTACCGCGGCGCTGTCGAGCAATGGCGCAATTTCGAGCCATGGCTCGGTCCATTGAGAGAGGCGCTGGAGGAGGTGGGAACCGTGGCTGCAGCGGAGTCGCAGCCGCCGGTCTAGTGTTGGCGTCTTCGGCGGAACAGGTGCGCAAGCCGATTTAGCGCGGTGCGCCCAAATGGTCACGACGACCAGCCATGAGTTCCAGAAGGTTTTCGACGACCTGCCAGAGATGGTGTAATCCGAACGGGATAATATCGGGATGGGGAGCGACGTTGAGGAAGTATCTGCTGTGCGCGGGCGTTGCGATGGGACTTTACGGCTGCGCCACGGATTATGAGAAGGCGAAGATAGAGGCCATCGCTATCGGGCAAGAACAATGCAAAAGTGAAGGGAAGGAATTTGATTTCATCTCATCGCGAATCGATGCCGAGCATCGTGCGGTGGTTATCATCAGTCATTGCCTCGGTCCGGGCGATCGCGGTTACGTTCCCCCCACGCCGCAGCAGCATTGAATAGGTTGAGTTTCTAACAAAGGGGGCATGCATGAATCGCACAATAACCGGATGTTTGGCATTGTTATTTTGCCTACACTCTACGCCGTGGAACCAATCCGCCAGCGCTGCAACGGAGTCTGTGCTGTATACTTTTTGCAGCCAAACGAACGCAAAAAATATTGTTTCAGGCTTCCCTATTGTGGGACTATATATTCGTTGAAGCCTTGAGTGATAGTTAGAAGGTTGTATTCTGTCTTGGATATGGCACACGGGGACAGATAGCGTCGTGATTTCCAGAAGTTGATCCCGATAGCGAGTTCGCTTTGGCAAGCAGGCTTATCAGTCGCCGGTTACATTCAAGTTTTGGCAGGTCAACATAACCCTGCGGCATGGGGGAGGCCGATGAAAGTTATTTCGAGGCGTTCCGGCCGCGTTATCCGGTTAACGCAAGTTTAAGTGAGCGTGCTATACTCGGAGGCAGGGGGCGAAGAGGCGGTTTTCGGGGACCGGTGTTGAACGCGATTCTTCCTGCCGACGAGGCAATCCGCTCAGAGGCCGTCGAGGCCGAAAAGATAACCGATACGCCGCGCGAGGAAACGTTCGACCGTATTGTGCGTCTGGCTTGTGCCGCGATGTCGACGCCCATCGGTGTGGTCACCATCGTCGAGGGCGACCGCCAATGGTTCAAGGCCCATGAAGGTCTCGATATCATCGAGACGCCGCGCGAACACTCGTTTTGCGCGCATGCAATTCTCGGCGACGAAGTGATGGTCATCGAGGATGCTACGAAGGATCAGCGCTTTTATGACAATCCCCTCGTCACGGCAGTCGATGGAATCCGATTTTACGCTGGCGCACCGCTCAGGAGCAGTTCGGGTCACAAGCTCGGAACGCTGTGTGTCGTCGATCACATCCCGCGGCGGATCGGCCAGAGGGAGCGGCGTCTTCTGAAAGATCTTGCGGCCATCGTTGTCGATGAACTGGAGCTGCGCAAACGCGCCGGCACAGATCCTCTGACGGGGCTCTACACACGGCGATTCATGGAGGAGCTGGCGACGCGTGAGTTGGCGCGCGCCAGGCGTTCATCACAACCGCTCACGGTCGCGTTCATCGACGCGGACAAATTCAAAAGTATCAATGACGAGTTCGGCCATGTTGCGGGCGATGTGGTGCTGAGATCGATCGCGCTATCCTGCCGCGAAGCGTTACGTACGCAGGATCTTCTCTGCCGCTATGGCGGAGAAGAACTTGTACTCTTGCTGCCCGGCATTTCTCTTGACGGCGCGATGCCCGTTCTGGAACGGCTGCGCAAGGCAGTCGAGAGTCTCGACCTCAGTGTGCTGAACGGGCGTGGCGTCAGCGTCAGCGTCGGCGCGGCCGAACTGATATCCAGCGACGTCGGGGTTTCGGATGTCCTGAAGCGGGCGGATGAAGCGCTTTATGCCGCCAAGCGTTCCGGCCGCAATCGCGTGGAGTTGGCACGCGTCGCCTAACTACCTTTAGCTGGTTCGAAATCTGCTGACCCCGATTGCCTTATGGTCCGCTGCGGGCCACCGCGGCGAGGGACGTTGTGCGGTTTCCAGACCTGCGCGTGGCGTTATCCGGCTTTGCTCCAAGGCGGCTTGACAGGCCCTCCGTTCGTTTTTAGAAATATTCTAAACTGGAATTGGAGGAGCCCATGTCGGAAACCGAAAAATGTCCCGTGGCCCATGGTGGGCAGTCGCGAAGATCGAACCGCGATTGGTGGCCAAATCAGCTCAATCTTCAGGTGCTGAAACAAAATTCCCCGCAATCGGACCCGATGGGTGAGGGCTTCGACTACGCCAAAGAGTTCAAGAGCCTTGATCTCAATGCGGTCATCAAAGACCTCCATGCGCTCATGACGGATTCGCAGGATTGGTGGCCCGCCGATTTCGGCCATTACGGCGGATTGTTCATCCGCATGGCATGGCACAGCGCAGGCACCTATCGCGTAAGCGATGGCCGCGGCGGCGCAGGCTCCGGACAGCAGCGTTTCGCGCCGCTGAACAGCTGGCCCGACAATGCCAACCTCGACAAAGCGCGCCGGCTTCTGTGGCCGATCAAACAGAAATATGGCCGCAAAATCTCCTGGGCCGATCTGATGATCCTCGCCGGAAATGTCGCGCTGGAATCGATGGGCTTCAAAACATTCGGTTTCGCCGGCGGCCGGGCTGATGTCTGGGAGGCCGAAGAACTCTATTGGGGCCCAGAAGGTACGTGGCTCGGCGACGAGCGTTATAGCGGCGAGCGGCAGCTTCAGAAGCCGCTCGGTGCCGTGCAGATGGGTCTCATCTATGTCAATCCGGAAGGCCCAAACGGCAAACCGGACCCGGTCGCCGCGGCGCACGACATCCGCGAAACCTTTGCACGCATGGCGATGAACGATGAAGAAACAGTCGCGCTGATCGCCGGCGGCCATACGTTCGGCAAGACGCATGGCGCGGGCGACCCCTCGCATATCGGCCCCGAACCCGAGGGCGCCGCTATCGAAGCGCAGGGTCTCGGTTGGAAGAGCAAACATGGCAAGGGTCATGGCGCCGATGCCATCACGGGTGGCCCGGAAGTCACCTGGTCGCAGACACCGACCAAATGGAGCAATCACTTCTTCGACAATCTTTTCAAACATGAATGGGAACTGACGAAGAGTCCGGCCGGTGCCTATCAATGGAAGGCAAAAGGAGCCGAAGCCACCGTTCCGGATGCACACGACTCTTCGAAGAAGCATGTACCAACAATGCTGACGACGGATCTCTCGCTGCGTTTCGATCCGGCCTATGAGAAAATCTCGCGGCGCTTCTATGAGCATCCCGATCAGTTCGCAGAGGCCTTTGCGCGCGCCTGGTTCAAGCTCACCCATCGCGACATGGGGCCGATCCAGCGTTATTTGGGTCCGCTCGTTCCGAAAGAAGAACTGATCTGGCAGGACCGCATTCCAGCGGCGAACCATCCTTTGATCGGCGAGCAGGATATCGCGACCCTCAAAGCGAAAATCCTCGGCTCCGGCCTCGCTGTTTCCGATCTCGTTTCCGCGGCCTGGGCATCTGCTTCGACCTTCCGCGGCTCCGACAAACGCGGCGGCGCCAATGGCGCGCGCGTGCGTCTCAGCCCCCAGAAGGATTGGGAGGTGAACCATCCGTCGCGGCTCAAGACGGTGCTGGAAAAACTGGAGGCGATTCAGAAAGAGTTCAATGCGTCGGCCGGTGGCGAGAAGAAAGTCTCCCTCGCGGATATGATCGTTCTTGGCGGTGCGGCAGCGGTTGAAAAGGCCGCGAAGGATGCGGGCGTCGATGTGAAAGTAGCGTTCACGCCAGGCCGCGCGGATGCATCGCAGGAACAAACAGATGCGCATTCCTTCGAGCCGCTGGAGCCGACCGATGACGGGTTCCGCAACTATCGCCATGGGCCTCAACTGATGTCGCCCGAGGAAGCCCTGGTCGATCGCGCGCAATTGCTGACCCTCACGGCGCCCGAGATGACGGTGCTGGTCGGAGGCTTGCGCGTGCTCGGCGCCAATGCCGCCCATTCCAAACATGGCGTCTTCACGCATGCACCAGGCACGCTGACGAATGATTTCTTCGTCAACCTGCTCGATATGAATACGGAGTGGGAGCCGGTCAAAGGCGACGACAACGCGTTCGAAGGTCGCGACCGCAAGACTAAACAGTTCAAATGGGCCGGTACGCGCGTCGACCTGATCTTCGGCTCGCACTCCCAGTTGCGCGCGCTTGCCGAAGTCTATGGCTCGTCTGACGCGAAGGAGAAATTTGCGAAGGACTTTGTTGCGGCCTGGACCAAAGTGATGGACCTCGACCGTTACGATATCGCCTGATCGCGATTCACATCGGGGCGGTGCTGGCCGCCGCCCCGATGTTACCATAACTGCTACTTTGCGGGTTGATAGCCCCGCCTGCCCATCTGCCAATACAGAAATGCAAGCTGGTCGGCCACCATACGGTCGTTCTGTAATTTGGTCGGGCCGGCGCCATGGCCGGCGTCGGTATCCACCCGCAACAGGATCGGCCGACCGCTGGACGTAGCGTGCTGCAATCGCGCCGCCATTTTGCCAGGCTGCCAGGGTGCAACGCGGGGATCGTTCAATCCCGTCGTGAACATTGCCGCCGGATAGGCCACGCCATCTTTCACATGCGAGAGCGCATCGACCGCCAGAAGCCCGCGAAATCCGGCTTCGGTTTTCACGCTGCCATATTCGAGCGCATTGGCGTCGCCGTCGGTCTCGAACTCGGCACGTAGCGCGTTGGAATCGCCGACATCGCTCAACACCACGCGAAACAGATCCGGCCGCTCGACCATGGCCATGCCGACCGTGATGCCGCCGGCACTCCCGCCTTCGATCGCCGTTGTCTGCGGTGAGGCATAGCCATGCGCGTGCAGATATTCCGCGCAGTCGATCAGGTCGCGATAGGTATTTGGCTTGGTCGTTTTCATGCCCGCCAGATGCCAGGCCTCGCCGAATTCGCCGCCGCCGCGTACGTGACAGATGGCGTAGACGCCGCCATCCTCCAGCAGCGTGAGCATGTTCGCGGAAAATCGCGGCGCGATCGGAATGCCATAGGCGCCATAGCCGGTAAGCCACATCGGCGCTTTGCCATTGAGCGCAAGATCCCTGCGATGAAGAATGGATAGCGGCACCATCACGCCGTCGCGCGCCCGTATCTTTGTTTCATCCGCAACAAATGCCGACAGATCTTCACTCCATTTCGGCGCCAGCATCAGTTCCGAAGTGCGATGGCCGTCAGTCGTGTACCATTGCTGTGGCATCAGCCAGCTTTGCAGGCCGATTACCGCGCCGGGCTGCAGCGCATCGGTTGCGGGATCATCAAGTGTCCCTTGCACAGGCAGGGCGACATCGGCAAGTTTGCCCGTTGCGAAATCGTAATGGCGCAAACGTCCTATTCCGCCGTCGAGGTCGCGAATGTAGAGGCCATCCGCTGCCGGCTCCATGTCCTGGATGACGCGCGTGCTTTCCGGAACGACGGTTTGCGCATGCGCCAAGTCCAGCGTTGAGATATTCAGCGCGACGATCCTGTAACGCGGCGCGTGCTTGTGCAGGAGCAAATAAAGCGTGCTTCCGTGCAGCGCGAAATTGGTGACGCCATCCGGCGAGTCCACGATCTTCCGCCAGTGCGCGGCGGGACGTTCGGCTTCCGTGAGTGGTGCGACCATGATTTCGATCGCCGGTTCCGAGCCATGCGAAATGATGGCGAATGCCTGATTGGTGCCGGGCTGTGTGTAGATGGATGGATCGTCCTGCGGGATGAGGTCCGGTGAGCCGATCACGCCGGTACCGATGAGCGGAACATCGTTGTCGGGATTGGCGCCCAGGTGATGGAGATAGGCGCGGCTGTTCAGATAGCGCGCCGTGTCGGGATCTCCCGGCCGGGTCTTGATCATGCGATTGTAAAAGAAACCCGAAGCGTCGGGCAGCCAGGATACGCCGCCATTCTCCGCGCGGTCGATGGTTTCGGGTAACTCCTTCCCGGTGGCAATGTCCATCACATGAATGACGCTATGCTCTGAGCCGCCGGACGAAACGCCGAAGATCAGCTTTTCCGCATGCTGCGACGGCAGATAATAATCGATGGAGGCATGCTGGCCTTTGCTTGCATAATGGTCGGGATCGACGAGTAGCCGGTCCTGACCCGTCGCCGATGCGCGCACATAGAGTTTGTACGTATCTTCGGACGGTAGCCGCTTCATGAAGAAGACCATGCCGTCCGCCTTTTGCACGCGCCGCGCAAGAACACCGCCACCCGTGTGCGCCGAGATGCGTGCCTGGAGCTTGTCGCGTCCGGGAATACGGTCGAGGACGCTTCGCGCATAGGCTCCCTGTGCAAGCATGTAATGAATGAACTCGGGTGCCGAACGATTTTCCATCCAGCGATAAGGATCTGTCACCTTGGTGCCGAAATAGCTGTCGGTGACCGGTCGAATGGGGGCGACCGGCTGCTTCTCGGGCACCGGCGCGCTTGCCGCGCAGGTCATACCGAAAGCAGTCGTTGCGAGCAGTGCGAGACAGAGACGGCGCATGGTATGAATCCTTTTCGAAAAGCTCAGGCATTCAATTCCGTTATGGTCCGGACTGGTGTTCCGGAAAGTCGGCGATACCGCGCGACGCGTCTCATGCGTTCAATACTTGACTGTCGCGGAAACGAAGAGTGTGCGTCCCAGCACATCGTAGAGACCCGTGATGGTGTTTCCATTGCCGAGACTGGCAGGCAGGTTGTTCTGGGAGATGATCGGCGGCTCGATATCAAAGATGTTGTTGACACCGCAGCGCAATTCCACGCCTTTGCGCACCTGCCAGGCACCGGAAAGATCGAAATAGCTGTAGGAACTTATATGCGCGTCGGTGCAGTCGCCGATGCCGGTGACGCTGAAATGACCGCCGTCGCAGACAGTGGCGCCGGGGCCGCCGCCCAAGAGCTCGGTCGAGGTATCGGCGTCCAGAGACGTAGCGCCGATATAACGCCATTGCATATATAGGGTCACGTCGTAGGGCGAAGTCCAGGTCAGCCTGAGCTTGTGGCGCCATTTGGGTGCGGGCGCGCCACAAGTGACACCAAAGAGACCTGCACAATTATAGGCGCTTTGCGAGGCTATCTGCCTGGTGAGCTGTGTGGCGGGAACGGCTTCGTTGTCGAGTTCGTCCAGCCATGTTCCAATCACGTTCAACGCAATCGTTCCGGCATCCCATCCCCAGTCGGAAGTGTCCGCCTGGTAGTTAAGAGTGAAATCGACCCCGCGCGTCTTCAGGAAACCGGTGTTGATGGCGTCGGACGCGACGTATCCTCCACCATACAGCGTGCCCGTTCCACTTCGGTGAACAAAAGGGCAGAAATAGGCTTCGCTGGCTGGCGTCGCGGCCCGTCCGTAACAATCATCGAGAATCTCTGCGGGCGGCAGTGCGGAGATGTAATTGGAAACATCGATGCTCCACCAATCCACACTTGCCGTGAATCCGTCAAAAAATGTCGGCGTGAAAACGAGTCCTACGCTGCGAGTCGTCGAAGTCTCCGGCTTCAGATAAATGTTGCCGCCGATCTGCTCGTTACAGGCCGACGCCGGACAAAAAAGAAGGATCGTGCCGGCATTCGGCACTTTCGCGCATTGGCCGGTGGTGATGGTTGCGCAAGGGTCTGATCCCAGAAAATTGCTGCCGAATTGTTCGATCGTATGCGGCGTGAAGAGCTCCAGAACATTGGGCGCACGCACGGCACGCTGCATGCTGATACGATATCTGAGATCGTCGACAGGCTGCCATTCCGCCGCGCCATACCAGCTGTTGGTTGCACCAGCGATACTGTAAGAGGAATAGCGATAACCGCCCTTCAAAGTGGTATCTTCAAAGAATGGCCTGCCCTGAATAACAGGCAGCTGCAATTCTCCGAATCCTTCGCTCACATTGAATCCCGATACG
>DASXXW010000290.1:0-31396 GCA_036502865.1 Rhizomicrobium sp. | reverse complement strand
CCGACGGCTGGCATCGCGCATGTGCCGAGGTCTGGCAGGCTCCGCTCTATTGGCAGCAGCGGGACGGCGAATGGTTCGCGATGACCCTGAGCGGATTTAAGCCGGTGGAACGCGATGCACCAGTCTGCCATGTCAGTTATTATGAGGCCGATGCGTTTGCGCGATGGGCGGGAAAGCGTCTCCCTTCGGAGGCGGAATGGGAGCACGCAGCGCAGCAGCATGACCCGCTTTCCGGTAATTTCCGCGATGAGGGCTATCTGCGCCCGCTGCCTCCAGCACGGAGGGCCGGAATGCGTCTTTTCGGCAATGTCTGGGAATGGACGCAATCGCCCTACATGTCTTATCCGGGCTATCGTACGCCGGAAGGCGCCGTGGGAGAGTACAACGGCAAATTCATGATCAATCAGATGGTGCTGCGCGGCGGCTCCTGCGTCACGAGCCGTAGCCATATTCGCGCGACCTATCGGAATTTCTTCTATCCGCATCAACGCTGGCAGTTCACGGGATTGCGGTTGGCGGAGGATGTGCGCACCACTCGGGGCACCCGCGATCCATTTCTGGAGGATGTCTGGAGCGGCTTGTCGAAAACGCCGAAACAGATTTCGAGCAAATATTTTTACGACGCCGAAGGCGCGCAGATTTACGAGCGCATCACCAAACTGGCGGAATATTATCCGACGCGCACAGAAACCCGGCTGCTGAAGCAGATCGTGCCGGAACTGCGCAGCCATGTTGCACCGGGAACCGCGCTGGTCGAGTTCGGCTCCGGCGCGTCGGTCAAGACGAGGCTTTTGCTCGACCGGCTGTCCGCGATCGCCCTCTATGTGCCCGTCGATATTTGCCAGGAATCTCTCGATGAGAGCGTTCGGCAGATGCAACGCGATTATCCCAAGCTCCTAGTGCGACCCGTCGCTGCCGATTTTCTTGGAGAACTCTCGCCTCCCGCGGATCTGGAGGGTCGGCCTGTACTCGGATTTTTCCCCGGTTCGACCATCGGCAACCTCACCGATGTGGAAGCGGAGTCTTTCCTCCGGAAAAGCCGCGTCTTGCTGGGCGAAGGTGCACAGTTTCTGGTCGGCATCGATCTCGCCAAGGATGTGGATGTGCTTCTCCGCGCCTATGACGATGGGGAAGGCGTCACGGCTGCCTTCAACCGAAATCTCCTGGTACGGATCAATCGGGAACTGGGCGCAAATTTCGATCCGGAAAGCTTTGCACATCGTGCGATCTGGAATGCGGAGCAGTCGCGTATCGAGATGCACCTCATGTCGAAACGCGACCAGAGCGTGATCGTGCGTGGGCGCTGCTTCGACTTTGCAGCCGGCGAAACCATCCACACCGAGAATTCGCGCAAATACACATTGAAGCAGTTCGCTGCGATCGCATCGCGCGCCGGTTGGTCGATGGAGCGAAGCTGGTCGAGCGCGGATCCCGCATTCGGGATCGTGCTTCTGCGCTGAGGCAAACCGGACTCGACGGGGCAAGAGGGGATAGATGACTTCAGATATACGTGTCTTCGCATTTTGTGGTAGCCTCAGATCGGGTTCGTTCAACCGCATGGTGTTGCGCGCGGCTGAAGAACTGGCGCCTGATGGCATGAGTTTCGAGAGCTGCGATATCGGCAAAATTCCGCTCTACAACGAAGACGTTCGTCAGCAGGGATTTCCGGCATCCGTAGAAGCGATGCGCGAAGGCATTCGCTCGGCACACGCGATTTTGTTTGTGACGCCGGAGTATAATTACTCGCTGCCCGGCGTTTTGAAGAATGCGATCGATTGGGCTTCGAGGCCTCCGGACCAGCCGTTTTCCGACAAGCCCGCCGCGATCATGGGTGCAACGCCGAGCATGCTGGGGACGGCGCGCGCGCAATATCACCTTCGTCAAGTGTGCGTGTATTTGAACATGTTCCCGGTGAACCAGCCGGAAGTGTTGATCGCCGGCGTAAACCAGAAATTCGATGCGGACGGGCGGCTGACCGACGAGCCGACGCGAAAGGTCATAGCGCAACTCATGAAGGCGCTTGCGGACTGGACGGAACGATTGAAGGACAGGTGATGGCGAAAGCTGCTCGCAAAACCCGCAAAGAACCGGCGGCCCATCCAAAACCGCATGCAAGGCGTCGATCGGAAACTGCGGCGCTCGGGCGGCCGTCATGGCAGGGCAATCTGCGTCTGTCGTTGGTAAGCTGTCCGGTCGAACTCTTTAGTGCCACGACCCGCTCTCAGGATATTTCGTTTCATCTCATAAATCCCGCAACGAACAATCGCATCCGCTTGGTACCGACCGATCCCGACAAGGGGCCGGTGGAACGGTCGAAGCTCGTCAAAGGGTATGAAATCGCGAAAAACGAATATGTGGTTGTAACAAATGAAGAGTTGGACGAGGTCCGGCTAGAAACCACCCGTACCATCGACATCGAACGGTTTGTCGATGCGTCCGACATCGACCGGTTGTTCTGGGACCAGCCTTATTTTCTCGTTCCCTCCGGATCGGACGGTGTTGAAGCCTATGATGTGATCCGCGACGCGATGCAGGCGACGGGCCGCGTCGCGCTCGGGCGCGTGACGATGCACACACGGGAGCGACTTCTGGGAATCGAAGCGCGCGATAACGGATTGGTCGCCACAACATTGCGCATGCGCAATGAGGTGCTGGATCCCGCTTCGGCATTTGGCGATCTGGCAAAAACCAAATCCGATCGTCGCATGACCGAGATCGCCCGGCAGATCATCACGCAGCTCGAAGGACCGTTCGAGCCCGAGGATTTCAAGGATCGTTACGAAGAGGCGTTGCGCGAACTTATCCGCCGCAAGGAACGCGGCGCGCCCGCTGTGAAAGCCGCACCGCCGGAAGAAAGCAATGTCATCGATCTCATGGATGCGCTACGCAAGAGCCTGCGTGGCAAGGGGCAAACACCCGCAGGCCGGGTCAAGAGGCGCAAACGTTGATTTGGCTGAATTTTCACGGCAGAAAGGCCCGAATGGCCTGTAAGTACAAACCATTCGGGCGAAGTGATGAACTACACTCTTCCAAGTAGTACGAGTATGACGACGATAATGAGAACAAGGCCGAGACCGCCGCTTGGGTAATAACCCCAGCCGCCGCTGTAGGGCCAGGACGGCAAGGCGCCCAGCAACAGCAAGACAAGTACGACAATCAGGATAGTGCCGAGCATTGGGTATCCCCTGCTATGGTTCCTATTTGAAACTCACTGTCAAAAGAGAAGTTCCAGCACGGAAACTGCGGAACGCCCCAGAAACAGGGGAACCAAAGCCGCGCAATCAGATGTTGTGCGGCGCCGCGGCATCGGTGCCAGTCGCCGAAGAAGGAGACTTGTTCCGGGAGCTGGCAGGTGTCGAATGTCTGTCCCGGTTTGCGGGTGTGTGGTGGGGAGGCGATCCTTGTGAGGACAAAATGCGATTGCGCCGCGTTGGCGCCGTTGTTGTTTCCATGAGTGATCCGAGAAACCTGTCGCCCCACATGGAAACGTCGCTGCGCTTTACTGCGGCAAAGAGTTTGGTATGTTGCTCCACTCGCTCGTCCAACGGCATATTTATGGCCCGCGCAATCGCGGCGGCGACAGCTTCCGGATCATAGGGATTGACCAGCAGCGCAGCCGAGCCGAATTCGGCCGCCGCGCCGGCGAAGCGCGAGAGGATCAACACGCCTGGATCGGCTGCATCCTGGGCGGCAACATATTCCTTCGCGACCAAATTCATACCGTCTCGCAAGGGCGTGACTAACCCCACGCGCGCTGCGCGATAGAGACCCGCCAAAGCCGTGCGGCTGTAAGGGCGGTTCGTATAACGCATCGGCGTCCAGGAAACATCGCCATAAGTTCCATTGATGCGACCGGCGAGCGTGTCGATCGCGCGCTCCATCTCGGCATATTCCGGCACGTCGGAGCGGCTCTTCGGCGTGATCTGCATATAGGTGACCTGACCGCGCGCCTGCGCGTTCGCAATCAGGAAGCGTTCGAAAGCTTCAAGCCTGAGCGTCAGACCCTTGGAATAGTCGAGCCTGTCCACGCCGATGATGATGTTGCCGGAAACACTGTCCAGCACGCGTTTGACGAAGGCCGAGCGCGCCGCCCGTCTTGCGCAGCGCTGGAATGTATCGGCTGCAATTCCCACAGGAAATGTCCCGATGCGCATGATGCGCTCGCCCTGCCCATTGCTGCGCGGAATGTGGGCCGGCATTCCGCATTCGGTCGCAAGATAACGCGCGAAATTGGCGGCATCCCCGTCAGTCTGGAAACCCACCAGATCATAGTCCGTCAGCGCCGGTATGAGTTTCTCGTGATTGGGCATCGCTGTAAGTATTTCCGGCGGCGGCATCGGAATATGGAGAAAGAATCCGATGCGATTTTCGCGGCCGCGCTGGCGTAGTGCCTTGGCCAACGGAATGAGATGATAGTCATGCACCCAGATCACATCGTCCGGTTCCAGTACGCGGTCGAGCTGGTCGGCGAAGTGCTCATTCACACGCAGATAGCCTGTGAGTTCGCGTCGCGAGAACTCGGCCAGGTCGAGGCGATAATGCAGGATCGGCCATAGGACGCGATTGGCGAAACCGTTGTAATATTCCTGATAGTCCTCGTCGCTCAGATCGGTGACGATGTAACTATTGCCCCCATGCTCGATGCGCCGTGTTTCGGTTTCGGCAGCCGGTTTCACCTCGCCGCTCCAGCCGAGCCAAACACAGGGATGCCGACTGAGCGTGGCGCGTAGCGCCACCTCCAATCCGCCCGGATGCACGCCTTTTTTGGGCAATCCGACGCGGTTCGAGATGATGAAGATTCGTGGCAAACCTGACCTCCGGCCGCGCCCGCAGACGGCCCCGCTGCAGAAACGTCCCGGATTGCCAAGGGTTCCAGACTTCGTTCTGCGGCAGAATATTTCCCCGCGATACCTGCACTGGGTGGAATCCGGAATATGGTCCCGCCCGGATGGAATTGCGCCCCGACATTGTAGCGCGGTGAACGCATCGGAATGACAATCTTATTTTATGGGTACTCGCAGCCCAAACGATCCAACAAATAACATCCAGTCAGGCCGGCGCAGCAATCGCGGCAAGCCAGTCGCGGGCGGCTTGCGGATTCGGGAACATATAAGCGGCGTCGATCATAGGTTGACCGACCGAGATACCAATCCCGCCAAGATTTGTGACCACGGTAAATGCGTCCTGATCGGTCGTGTCGTCGCCTAGAAAAACGGGTCGGCGATTTCGGAACGGCGCGTGCTGCATCAGCGCTCCCACCGCTTCCCCTTTGTCGAAACTCCGTTGATGCACCTCGAATACGAATTTGCCCTGCAGCAGCCGCAGTTCCGACGCATGAGATTTGAGTGCATCGGCAAGCCGCGCTTGGAGTTCCGGTCCCAGTTCCGGCGCGCGGCGGTAATGTATGGCGAATGTGTAGTCTTTGTCTTCAATACGGATTTGTGGCAGGTCTGAGATCGCGGAGAGAAGTCTCCGCTTGATATCCAGAGACAAGGGCTGGGAACGGAGTTCGATTTCCCGATCCGGCTGAATGCGCCACTCCGCGCCATGGCAACCTATAACGGTCAATGCAAGCGGCGCGAACAGCGCGTCGAGTGTAACCAGTGTCCGGCCGCTCACCAGTGACAAAGCGCCTTCGGTACTCTTTTGTAGCTGTGCAAGCGTTCGCTTCAGCGAGTCCGGGACGCGTACGTCTTCAGGCGTCGGAGCGATGTCAAGGATCGTTCCATCCACATCGAGCAGAAACGCATCTTCGGTGGTCACGAACGAGCCGATCCCCGGCTGCGGAGGTTCGGCGTTGGCCAAATCGTGCATCGCCTATCCCCAGCGATACTGGTCGGCGCGAAGACGCCAAAGTGCTGCACCGCCTTCAATACCGGCATCATTGCTCACAATCGTAATCATTGGCGAAGGGTCCAAATCGAGTTTGGAGGCATTGCCGCCGCCAATAAACAGATGGTCGAAATGGAGCAAGTCTGTCAGGATCGCGATGGTTCGTTCCACGCGCTTGTTCCAGTGTTTCTTACCAACCTTACCAAGCGCTGCATCACCGATATAATCATTATAGGTTTTTTTCTTTCCGTAGATGGGATGTTGCGCGAGTTCGAGATGCGGCATCAGTTCTCCATCGCGGAATAACCCCGTGCCTGCGCCTGTGCCCAACGTGAGGACGAGTTCGAGACCTTTGCCGCGGATAACTGCGAGCCCCTGCATCTCGGCGTCGTTGACCATGCGTGCGGGCGCGCCAAACCGCTCCGATGCCGCCTTGGCGAGCGCGAAACCTGCCCAATCCTTCGTCCCAAAATGCGGCGCCGTCACGATTTCGTCGTTGCGCACGACACCGGGAAAGCCGATGGCAATGCGATTATATTTCGGTAGCGGCGTCACAAGGGTGGCCAACGCCTTCAACATCACGGGAGGCGGGCAGGGATAGGGCGTATCGATACGCTGCCGTGGCGCCAGAAGTTGGCCATGAGTATCCACGACGGACGCTTTGAGTCCGGTGCCGCCGATATCGAACGCCAACACGCGTAAATCAGAATGGCTTTGTTTCTTTCGCGCTGCCATTGGTCAGCCTTTGGTGCGTGAGACGTGTTTGCGGCGACCATGTTTCGCACGCCCCTGCGCATGCAGGAGATTGATGCCAGCATTGACGAGTGCCACATGCGAAAAGGCTTGCGGAAAATTACCGAGCATACGCCGGGCGCGCGGATCATATTCCTCGGCCATAAGCCCCAAATCGTTTGCGCATCCCACCAAACGTTTATAGAGGCGTTCTGCGTCGTGCAGGCGTCCCTGCAACACGTAATTTTCAACGAGCCAGAAACTGCAGGCGAGAAATGCGCCTTCTCCCGCGGGCAAACCGTCGACGCCGCTGTCCGAGCTGTAGCGCATCACCAATCCGTCGAACATGAGATTGCGCTCGATCTCGCGGATAGTGTTTTTCATGCGCTTGTCTTTGGCCGAAACAAACCCGACCAGTGGCAATAGCAGCAGGCTGGCATCGAGGTGTTCCGAGCCATAGGCTTGCACGAAGCAGTTGCGATCCGCGTCGACACCTTTGCGAAGTATCGTGCGGTGGATGGTTTGCGCGAGCCGTTTCCAGTGACCGAGATGCTTTCCGTCGTCGCCGCCATTCCGCGACGCGCGGTCGAATGCGACCCAGGCCATGGCTTTCGAATGCACGAAATGCTGAGGTTCGCCGCGGATTTCCCATATCCCTTCGTCGGGTTTCTGCCACATCTCTTCCAGATGACGTAGAAAGACGCGGCGCATCTCCGTGCGCCGCGGCGGGATGGGAAGCCCGCCTTTGCGCGCCTGTGTCGTCACATCCGTCAACTCGCCATAGACGTCGAGTTGAAGCTGGACCGCAGCGGCGTTCCCGATACGCACGGGCGCCGAGTTTTCATAACCCGGCAGCCAGGGAACAGTCCATTCGTCGAGCCGGCGTTCGCCCGACACACTATAAAGCGGCTGTATTTGTTCCGGGCTCCCGGCGATCGCGCGTATGAGCCAGTTTTGCCAGGCGACGGCTTCGTCGGCATAGCCCGCGTTCATGAAGGCAAGCAGGGTGAAGGTAGCATCGCGAAGCCAGCAGAAACGATAATCCCAATTACGGGGGCCACCGATTTGCTCGGGTAGCGAGGTGGTTACGGCCGCCACGATGCCCCCGGTCGGGCGATAACTCAGCGCCTTGAGTGTGATCAGGGAGCGGCGGATAATTTCATCCTGCTTCCCGTCAAGCTGAAAGCGATTGCTCCAGTCCATCCAGAACTTCTGTGTTTCGTCCAATACGGTTTCAAGTCCCGGAAGAAACGGAACCGGCAGATGCGATGGCGAGTGCATCAGCACGAACGGCACGGTTTCTCCTGCGTGAACCCTGAATCGTCCCTTCGTGCGCATATCTTCGCCATAAAGCGGCGCGGAGGTGCGTATGGTCAGAAGATCGGGGCCCGCTACGGCCGATAATGTTCGTTCATCGACGCGCGCGACCCACGGCACGGTAATGCCGTAGTCGAAACGAACAACCAGCTCTGTCTCGAAATCGACGACCCCGTGCAGACCCGTTACCAATCGTACGATGCAACTATGATCGGTGCCGACCGGCATGAAATCGGTCAGGACGGCTTCGCCCTTGGAGGTTTTAAAACGCGTTTCGAGAATGAGCGTCCCATCGCGATAGCGGCGCTCGACCGAATATTTGCTACGCGGCGCAATCTGCCAGCGGCCATGCCGCGACTCTCCGAGCAGCGCGGCAAAACAGGCGCCGGAATCGAAGCGTGGCAGACACAACCAGTCGATCGAACCGTCGCGGCGGACAAGGGCCGCCGTGCGCATATCGCCGATCAGTGCATAATCTTCGATGCGGCCGGCCATTCAGGCCGCACCGGCAGCCGCGCGATCGAGGAACCAGATAACTTCGCCATGCGGTTTGATACGCGCAGCAGGCAGGCTTTCGTCGCCATTGCGGACGGCGCGAACTGCTGCCGTCTTTTCCGTACCAGTAGCCAGGAAGGCAATCGTCCCGCTCGACTCGATCGCGGGATAGGTCAGCGTGATGCGTACTTCAGCGCGTCCCGCTGTAACCGCCGCCACCCAATGCCGGCGTTCTTCAAGCACGGGCTGCCCGGGTATCAGCGAAGCCGTGTGCCCGTCGCTGCCAAGACCCAGAAGCATGATATCAAACAGAGGCCGGGCGGGGTCGAACTCCGCGGCACCATAAATTTTCTTCAGCAATGTTTCGTATCGTAGTGCCGCTTCGGCAGGCGTTCCGTCCACCGGCATAGGATGGACATGCTCCGGCGGCACGGGGACATGAGACAGCATCGCTTCGTTTGTCATGCGGAAATTACTTGCCGCATCGTCATAAGGAACAAAGCGCTCGTCGCCCCAGAAGAATTCGAGCCTGTCCCAAGGCATACGGGAGCGAAGCGGCTCTGCGGCAAGGAGCGTATAAAGCTCCTTGGGCGTCGAACCTCCGGAGAGGGAAGCGCGCACCGTTCCGGACGCCGCGTTTACAGTATCGACGAACCACTCCGCAACGCGGTATGCGAGTGCATCGGCGTCATCGGAAAGATCGACCCGGCCGCTCATGCTCATGATTACTTTGTCCTTATCGAATCTGCCGCCATTTGCGGCCATCCCGCTGCAGCAATTCATCCGCGCCGGCGGGACCCGGACTTCCGGCCTCATAATTGGGAAACGCTTCGGCAGGCGGAGCGCTCCATGCCTTCAGAAGCGGGTCCACGACACGCCAAGAGGCTTCCACCTGGTCGGCGCGCTGAAAGAGCGTCGCGTCGCCCTGGATGCAATCATATAACAGGGTTTCGTAACCGACCGCCGGCGCCTGTTTGAACCAGTCCTTGTAACGGAAATCCATCGCCACGCTGTCGAGCAGCATTTCGGGACCCGGGCGCTTCGCGTTGAATCTCAGCCGGATTCCTTCCTCGGGCTGGATTTGCAAAACAAGCCAGTTGTCATAAAGCTCGTCAGTGGGCGTGTCGCGAAACAGCATGAGCGGCGCGTCCTTGAAGCGGATCGCGATTTCGGTGAAGCGCTTGGGCAGCCGCTTGCCGGTTCGCAGATAAAACGGCACGCCCGCCCAGCGCCAATTGTCGATGCCGAGTCTTAGTGCGACGTAGGTTTCTACTATGGAATCCGGCGCGACATTCGCTTCCTGGCGATATCCCTGTACTTTTTCTTCACCTATGGCGCCTGGCCCATACTGGCCGCGCACGGCATCTTCAGGCGCTAGCGTATGCACCGCAGCAAAAAGTTCGGCCTTTTTGGAGCGCACCGCTTCGGCGTCGAAGGATGAAGGCGGTTCCATCGCCGTCATCGCAACGAGTTGAAACAAATGATTGGGAATCATGTCGCGTAACGCGCCGGTCGCTTCGTAGAATTTGCCGCGTGTTTCGATGCCGATGGTTTCGGCCACCGTGATCTGCACGTGGTCGATGCGGTCGCGATTCCAGATCGGTTCGAACAAACCATTGGCGAAGCGCAGCGCCATGATGTTCTGCACTGTCTCCTTGCCGAGGAAATGGTCGATGCGGAAAACCTGATTTTCGTGCAGACATTTCAGCACGCGCGCATTCAGTTCTCTGGCGGATTCAAGGTCGTGCCCGAAGGGTTTCTCGATCACCACCCGACGCCAGCCGCGCGACTCGTCCGTCAGTCCGGCGCCGGAGATCGATTCGACAAGCGGTCCGAAGAACTTGTCCGGTACGGCGAGATAAAACAGTGCGTGGCCCTGAAGCCTTTCCTTGCTGTCGCGCTCGTCGAGATGGGACTTGAGTTTCTGGAAGGTGTCCGGATTTCCAAAATCTCCCGAGAGATATGACATCGAGCCGGCGAGTTTGTTCCAGGCATCTTCGTCGATGGAGGCAGCTTCAAACTCGCCGCCCCCCTGTTTCACCATGTCTTCGAGAAAATCATGCAGCCGCGTGCGCCACGCATCCACACCGATGTCGTTATGATCGACGCCGATCAGCGCGAATGGCTGTGGTTGCAACCCGGACCGTGCCAAATTGTAGAGAGCCGGGACGACAAGCCGTTTGGTGAGATCGCCGCCCGCACCGAACAGGACCATTGCACAAGGTGTTGCACGCTCCAGTGTCATGATTTGGAATCCGGCTTTGTCGCGGTGCCTTTTTCGAGTTGGCCTTCGACATGTCCGCCGAACTGGGCGCGCATCGCCGAAAGCAGTTTGTCTCCGAAGCCATGATCGATCCGCGAGCGGAATCGTTCATACAGTGCAGCAGATAGCACGGGCGCGGGAACGGCTTCTTCGATTGCGGCATTGATGGTCCAGCGGCCTTCGCCGGAATCGTCCACGAAGCCCGAGAATTCTTTCAATTGCGGACTGGCCGCCAGCGCGATGGATGTGAGATCGAGCAGCCAGGATGAAATAACGCTGCCGCGCCGCCAGACTTCCGCAATATCCGCCAGATCGAGTTGATAGCGCTCCGCGTCCGGCGACGTATCGCCCCCTTTGCTGCCCAATATCGAGAAACCCTCGGCATAGGCCTGCATCAGGCCATATTCGATGCCGTTGTGGATCATCTTGACGAAATGGCCCGCGCCGACTGGGCCGGCGTGCAAATAACCCTGTTCGGGCCGCGGATCGCGTCCATCGCGCTTCGGCGTGCGGTCAATGCTGCCGAGACCCGGAGCCAGTGCAGCGAAGATGGGATCGAGCCGATCCACGACCTGTTTGTCGCCGCCGATCATCATGCAATAGCCACGTTCGGCGCCCCAAATGCCGCCCGACGTACCGACATCGATGTAATGGATACCCTTGGGTGCAAGCGCCTGGGCGCGGCGAATATCGTCGCGATAGAATGTATTGCCCCCATCGATGATCGCGTCGTCTTGGCCGAACAATTCGCCGAGCTGCGAAACCGTATCGTCCGTGGGCTTGCCTGCCGGCAACATCACCCAGGCTGCGCGCGGCGGGGAAAGCAGCTTTGCAACATCGGCAAGCGAATGCGCGCCTTTGGCATGTTCGCTTTCGAGTTTTTGAACAGCCTGCGCGTCGCGATCGAACGCGATCACCTCATGGCCGTGTTCCATCAGGCGGCGGGCGATATTGCCGCCCATCCGCCCCAATCCGATGATTGCTATTTGCATGTGATCCTCTGGGGCCCAGACGTTATTATTTAACTGTCATCGCCCGCTTCATCCGGGCGATGATGAAAGCGGGGATTGCGCCGACAACACTGCTAACCCAATGCCGCAGTCATGGCAGTCTTGAGCGCATCGAGGCCGCGCTGCAGATCGTGAAGATGGATGCGTAAAACGCGCCGCTTGCGATCGTTCAGTACCTCGAAATCGCCCTGTGCTTGGGCAAGCTGCACCGTACCGAAGGTGAGCTTGCGGTTTGCGACCGGTACATCTTCGGCGTGATCGCAGGTAAGCGTGAGAAACACGCCGCTGTTGGGTCCGCCTTTATAGGCTTGGCCGGTCGAGTGAAGATAGCGCGGTCCGAATTCGAGGCATGTTGCGACATGTTTTTGATCGCGAACCGCAAGCCGCAGATCTTCCAGCAATGATGCATGGTCCGGCGTGGGTGGCAGATAGGCGAGCAGTGCGAAGTAATCTTTCACGTGCAGGCGCGCGAGATGGGCGCGCAGGCAATCCGCAAGCGAGCCCGCTTTGGCGCACTCGGTCTTGAATGCCGTATCTGCAAACACATCCACGCCGTCCGCGGAATAATCGGGATCGACAGTTTGTGGTTTGCCTTCTTTCTCGATGCTGTCGGTCAGCGCGCGGGTTCGTTTCTTTGCATCTTCCACATCGGGCTGGTCGAAGGGGTTAATACCGATCACTGCGCCCGCAACTGCAATCGCGATCTCCCAGACAAAGAACATCTGTGCGATCTGATAGGTATCGTCGATGGTAAGGCGCAAAACCGGGTGACCCTGTTTGACGAGTGCGTCCAGCCGCGGTTCGAATTCGTCACGCTTGTCCAGATGAAGATGTACGAAGACGCGATCCGCACCATAGGCGGCCGGATCGCTCAACCGCTCCTTGTCGATCGGGATCAGGCCCTTGCCCAGTTTGCCCGTCGACTCGGCGATCAACTGCTCGAGCCATGTACCAAGGCTCGCAATGGCGGGCGAAGCGATGATGGTGATCTTGTCGCGGCCGAAATCGCGCGCCAGCACGCCGAGCGCTGCGCCGAGTTGCACGCCCGGATTGACGGATGGCGGCACCATGTCCGCGCAGCTCTGTCGTGCGGTTTCCGCTTCGCGAAGCAGACGTCCGATGCTGAGCCCGGTCACCGCGCCCGGCACGAGACCGAATTTCGACAGAACGGAATAGCGGCCGCCTATTGCGGGATCGCCGTGGAATATCGCCTTGAACCCGTCGCGTCCGGCTTCCTGTTCCAACGCCGTACCGGGATCGGTAATCGCCACGAAATGCGATGCAGCGGATGCATTGGGCAGGGCATCACGCGTCACGCTCATGAAATGATCGCGCAGGATATTTGGTTCAAGCGTCGTGCCGGATTTGGAACTGACCAGAAACAGGGTCCGGCCAGGCGAGATCGCCTGCTGCACGGAAAGGATCTGTTCGGGATCCGTGGAATCCAGCACATGCAATTGCGGCCAGCCGGCGGCATGGCCGAACGTATCTGCAAGAACCTGTGCGCCGAGGCTCGATCCGCCCATGCCTAGAAGCACCACATGCTGGATGCCTTCGCTTTGTATTTTGCGCGCCAATTCATCGAGCTGCGTCGTATCGGCAAGTTCGCGCGCGGAAATATCGAGCCAGCCGAGCCACCGGTCCTCATCCGCATTTGTCCAGAGTGTTTTGTCGTGTGCCCATAGGCGGCGAAGCTTCCCGCCGCTCGCCCATTGCGCGATTTCATTATCGACCGCGCTTTGCGCGGCGCCGAGATCGCTCTCCAGCTGCAAAAGTTCTGTGTCGAGGATTTTGACCCGTTTGGTCGCCAGCGCCGCATAAAGCTGATCCGCGGCTTTGGCGAACAGATCGACGCCTTCGGTCACGAGTTCGTCGGTAAGTGTGTCGAGTGAAACACCAACTTTTTCGAGGCCGGCAAGTGTTTGGCGCGCTTCGTCCGCGCCCGAATCGAGCGTTGCGGCGGGATGGCCGTGATCGCGAAACGCATTCAGTGTTTCAAGCGGAATGGTATTGACCGTATCGGCACCGATCAGGGCGTCGACATAGAGCACATCGGGATAGGCTTTGTTCTTGGTGCTCGTCGATGCCCACAAAAGCCGCTGCGGCCGCGCGCCGAGCGCGGCAAGCTTCTGCCAACGCTCGCTGTTGAACGCCTGTTTGTAATATTGATAGGCGAGTTTCGCGTTGGCGATCGCCGTTTTGCCCTTCAACGATTCGATCGTCGTGCGCGTCGCGGTGTCGGCCTGCGCGGATTTCTTGTCGAGTTCGCCATCGACTTTGGTATCGATGCGGCTGACGAAGAAGCTTGCCACGCTCGCAATCGAATCGAGGCGACCCTTTTGCGCCAGGGTTTCAAGGCCGGACAGATAGGCTTCCACGACCTCTTCATAGCGCGCGCGGGCAAACAGCAGCGTGATGTTGATATTGATGCCTTCGCCAAGCAGCGTGCGGATGGCCGGCAACCCTTCGCGCGTGCCCGGAATCTTCACCATCAGATTGGGCCGGGCGATCTCCTTCCACAGCGCACGCGCTTCGGCGATCGAGCCTTCCGTGTCGTAAGCGAGATAGGGCGAGACTTCGATGCTTACATAACCGTCGACGCCCTTGGTTGCGTCATAGACGGGCCGCAGCGCATCGGTGGCCGACTGGATATCTTTCAAGCTCAGGCGGCGGAAGATCGTGGCAACGCTGTTACCTTCCTGCGCGAGGAGCACGATATCGGCGTCATATTCCGTGCCGTGGCTGAAGGCCTTTTCGAAGATGGACGGATTGGAGGTCATTCCCTTCAATCCATCTTCGGCGATCATGCGGCGGAATTCCTCGCTCGCCAGGAATTCGCGGCTCAGGAAATCGAGCCAGACGGATTGGCCGAATTGTTCAAGCTGTTTCAGCCTGTTCATGAATGACTCTCCGTCCGGGCGATTTGTGCGCGCACCGCCTGCTCGACGGCTTCCGCGGTGATTCCGAAATGGCGATAAAGGTCGGCGATCGGTGCCGAGGCTCCGAACGTAGTCATGCCGATGCGGGCACCGTCGCGTCCGACGTAACGCTCCCAGCCGAGCGTGCTTCCAGCTTCGATGGAAACGCGCGCTTCAATTTCGCGCGGCAGGACGATGTTGCGATACACCTGAGGCTGCTCGTCGAACAATTCCCAGCTCGGCATGGACACGACACGAACACGAATGCCGGAACGCATCAGCGAATCCCGCGCTTCCAGTGCAATCGGAACTTCGCTGCCCGTGGCGATGATGATGGCCTGCGGTGCGCCCCCGACTGGATCCGCCAACACATAGGCGCCCTTGGCCGCGCCGCTCGCCGGAGCAAATTTGCTGCGGTCGAGAGTCGGGAGTTTCTGGCGCGACAGGGTGAAACAGGCAGGCCGGTTGTGAAATTCCATTGCGACCCGCCAGCATTCCGCCGCTTCATTGGCATCGCATGGCCGCAGCAACACAAGATTCGGCATCGCCCGCAGGCTCATCAGCTGTTCGATGGGCTGATGCGTGGGCCCGTCTTCGCCAAGCCCGATGGAATCATGCGTGTAAACAAAGAGACTTGGTATCTCCATCAGCGCGGAGAGACGCACAGCCGGCCGCATGTAATCACTGAAGATGAAGAAGGTGGCACCGAAGGCGCGGATGCCGGACAGCACCATGCCGTTGACGATCGCCCCCATGGTGTGTTCGCGCACGCCGAAATGGAAATTGCGTCCGCCATAATTGTTGGGCTCGAAATCTCCGCCGTCTTTCAGATTTGTCTTGGTCGAAGGCGCCAGATCTGCAGCGCCGCCGATCAGCCACGGCACTTTGGCCGCAATGGCATTCAGCACCTTTCCGGCGCTGTCGCGCGTGGCCACGCCTTTGTCGTCGGCCGGGAAACTCTCAATGCCGCTATCCCATCCGTCCGGCAACTTCCGTGACCGCATCAGGTCGAGCTGGTTTGCAAGATCCGGAAACTGTTTGCGATAATTTGCGTCGATGCTCTGCCATTCGCCGAACAGCTTCGCGCCGCGCGCGCCGATTTTTTCGGCAAAACGTTGCATCACGCCGTCCGGAACATAGAAGGTCTTGTCCTCCGGCCATCCATAAGTGCGTTTGGCGGCGCGCAGTTCGTCATCGCCGAGCGCTTCGCCATGCGCTTCCTTCGTGTCCTGCTTATGCGGTGCGCCATAGCCGATATGGCTGCGCACGATAATCAAGGTCGGCTGACTTTTTGTGGCAGCGGCGACGCTCATCGCTTCATCAAGCGCGGCCGTGTCGTTGGCATCGGCTACATGCAGCACCGCCCAGCCATAGGCCTGGAAACGCGTGGCGATATCTTCGTCGAACGTGATGCCGGTCGCGCCTTCGATCGAGATGAAGTTCTGGTCGTAGATCCAGCAGAGATTCGACAGGCGCAAATGCCCGGCGATGGACGCGGCCTCATGGCTGATGCCCTCCATCATGTCGCCGTCGCTGCAGATGACCCATACGCGATAGTCGAACAGGGTGAGATCGGGCTTGTTGAAATGTTCGGCACGCCATTTGGCGGCGATGGCTTGGCCCACGCTCATCGCCACGCCCTGGCCGAGCGGTCCAGTGGTCACTTCCACGCCCGTGGTGATCCCATATTCCGGATGGCCGGGACATTTGCTGCCGAGCTGGCGGAATTGCTTGATGTCGTCGAGCGACACGGCAGGTTTGCCGGTCGGCTTCTCCTCCGCATCGAGCTCGCGCACGCCCGCGAGATGCAGCGTCGAATATAGCAGCATCGAGGCATGGCCGGCGGACAGGATGAAACGGTCGCGTGCCGGCCAGAGCGGATTTGCGGGATCGTAACGCAGATGGTTCTGCCACAGCGTGTACATCACCGGCGCGAGCGCCATGGGCGTTCCGGGATGACCGGAATTCGCTTTTTCCACCGCATCCATGGAGAGCGTGCGGATGGTGTCTATCGAGAGCTTGTCGAGAGTTTCGGACATGTTGCCTTTGGGCGAACCCGGCTGGGGCGGCGCGCCTCGCGAGGGGCCGCTAAGGATTAACGAACGCCCGGAAATTGCGCTGGTTCCAGTCCGGCAAGCAAGGCTGCAATTGCAGATTATGGTGGGTTTCGACAAATCCCGGTCATGTCTTTTACGCGGATGAGAATCCGCCGTAACGCGCGGCGATCAAATCGCGTTTACCTGGGCAGAGAATTGTTCAGCATGGCCAATTCGCAAGGCCTTCTGTGGCACGTACGACACAGAAATGGCGTGGAATTCATTGGAGATAGACCCCATCTCTGATACGCTTTTGATCAGGGAGCCGGGGGATGGTTTGTGCTCTCCTGCTCCCGCGTAAACGGGGGTTCCGTGCGTGTAAGAGTGATCATGGCGATGGCGACTGCCGCTCTGTTCTGGAGCGGTGTGTCTTTGCACGCCAGGACGACCACGCCGAACTCGGGATGGCTTCCATCCTCGAATGCTTCCTATCATGACAATCTGACGACGCCCAATCTGCCTTTCGTGGTCGGTGCGCGCGATCTGACGCCGGGCGGTCCCTACGCGGCGGTAACATCGCCCTTCGCATTTTCGGGAACGACGCCCGTCGGCCTGCTCTCCGTGTCCGGAAGCAGCGTATCGCTCGCGACCCCTTATATGTCCGGCGCGGCCCTGACGGACGGCCAATATCAGGTTCTGCGCAATTTCGATTTGGTCGACCGGCTCGCAGGCGGTTTCACCTTCAATCTCGGCTATGATTTTGACCAGGGCCGCCGGTTCGGTGCGACCGATGTGCGCGCCGATCCTGCCTTTGCCGGTCTGTTCGCGGCACCTGCCGACTTCAATTACACCGGCCTGGGTGAAAGCGGCTTGCACGCCGGCGCATCTCTGGGGCTGGGCAGCGGCATCAGCCTGAATTTCGCGGCTGCGGAATCCGGTGCAAACCGCAGCCTGTTGCAGCCGTCGCTGGCTCCTTATCCGGATGGTGTATCTTCCGCATTCGGACAGGCGCAATCCGGTTCAGTGCTGGCGGGTGTGGATTGGAAATTCGCGCCCTGGGCCGGTGTCGATTTCACCGCCGCGCATGACGATGCGCAGGGAGGTATCGGCGCGGCCGGTGCAATGTCTCTCGCCAGAGTGTCGTCCAATACCATCGGCGCAGGCGCTCACCTCGCTCTTGGCGGCGGCTGGGTGACGAGCTTTTCCTATAATGAAGGTGTCACGCAGCTCGATCAGCGCCCCGGCAACAACCTGCTGGGCACGGACTCGATGCGTACCCGGTCCTATGGTGTCGCCGTCGCCAGGCACGGCTTGTTCGGCGACGACTCTCTCGGTCTGGCGCTTTCGCGGCCCACGATTCTTGGTTCGAGCGGTATCGGGCTCGGCACCGCGCCTGTCGATCCGTTCGATGGATTTATTTCATCGAATACGCATCCCATTTTGGGCGGCCAGAGCGCGGAGACGGATCTGCAGCTCGGCTATGTGACGACGTTCCTGGATGGCGCGCTCGCACTGCAGGCCAATGCCGGCTATCAGATGAATACTTCGGGGCAGCCGGGCAATAACGGCGTCGCGGTTCTCTCACGCGCGAAGATCAATTTCTAAGCAGCGATCGCTGCCGACGATCCAAACAAATTTGAACCTGAAGCGCTTCGTGTCCTAATGCATCTTCGGCGCGGGTGTGCCGTCGGACCAATTTGTCACCGGCACCATGATGACGCTGATCGCTTCCGCCGAATTCTGGAATTGCGGATTGAGCATCACCGGCGAGCCGGGCAAATCCGCGCCCCAATTCGCACCGTCCGCGCGTGGGAAGTAAAACATCAGATGCGGCACCCAATGTTGCGCTTCGTCGTTGAGATAGCCTTGCTTCGACATCATGTAGGTCAAGGCGCCGGCTTCGAGCGGCGGCAAAACATGGGTCTCGATGCCGTGTTTGATCGTGTCGGCGATCTCGGATTTGGAGCGGCCCCCCAGCACCAGCTCCGTGCGCCTGATCGTATAGGGCAGGATCGTGCGCACGGCTGCGGGATTGTAACAGAGCGGCCCGCGCATATGCGGATTCCAGAATTGCGGAAAGTCGTATTGCGACATCCATCCGCGCTCCACAGCGCAGACGAAGCCATTGCTGCCCTTGATGGCGGTGTCATAGCCGTGGCGCGTCAGCACCAATATGCTCGCCTTGTCGGCAATGGAGGGCGGCGCTGCGCTTTTTGCCATCGCGATTTCCGCGGACCGGTCCATCATGTACCGGTCGAGCGGTGCCATCGTGGAATAATCGGCGGCACGCGCAACCGACGTGCACAGCAACACCGCGCCGAAAGCCATGCAATAACCTAAGGCCGCCCGTCTCATCGCGTTCTCCCCCAATGGACCGGAGAACCGTCGCGGAAATCCTTTGCCCTTTACAAGTCACAACTTTGCGATGTCCCTGCGCGACGTCCATTGGCGCCGGTACGACTCAACGTACGGGAAACGAGGGGAACATCGACGACATGCGCGCCATAGAGAGCGGGCGTCCAATCGTCGACTGGTCTACGAAGGACGATAGATAATGCCGATTACGATTCCCGTGATCGTCCACGACACCAGGGCGAGACCCGCTGCGAAAACAGTGAGCTTCAGTCCAATGTTCAAATTTACATAGTTGTGCACGACGAATGCTCCGATCGCGAAGATGCTTATCAGCGCACCGAACCGCGCACCTGAGAGAGCACCGTCTGAAATCCCCAGCTTGCCGCGATACGTCATCGCGTAGAGCGTGGCGAGCGCCAGCATCGACAGGAACATGGCGCCCATCCCGACTGGCATGTGACTGATCTGTCCCTGCTGATCCCGAAACAGGGCGGGATATTTCAGAAATTCTTCGCGAAGCGAGGGCAGAACGCCGAAAATTGCCCCCCCGAGAATGAAAAACGTCACAAAGGCGCCCAGTGCCGCCAGCCCGATACGTCCGATATTCATGTGTGATCCTCCCCGTGTTGCATCAATTCACTGCGCACCAGTTCGTCCAGCAAATCCAGCGCGGATGAGGTGCCTTTCGTCATCTTGTCGATGAAGCTTTCGTCGACCGGACCTTCATGGCTTAAAACCAGCTTTGTCTGTTTTCCAAGGTCGATGAATTCCACCGTTACGCGCATCGACGCCGCGCCGAAATTTGTGCGGTAGACAATCCTTTCCGGTACTATGATTTCCTCATACACGCCGCTCGATGAGAATTCGCGGCCATCTGCCATCTGCATCGTCTGTTTGAACGCGCCGCCGACTTGGAAATCTGTCTCGATCTCGCATCTGGCCATGCCCGCGACACCGAACCATTGCTGCAGCCTCTCGCCCGACGCCCACCATTTGAACAGAACCGCGCGCGGCGCATCGAAGATTCGCGTCAGCCGCAACCAATCCCGGCCGGTTTCCATTTCCGATTTCATTTGCGCCGCCCTTTGCGCGTTGGGCTTCTTGTCCGCGTTCCGGCTTTGCTTTTTCCCCGTTGTTCCTCCTTCAACAGGGCGTCCAGCCTGTCGAAGCTAAACTCCCAGGTTGCTGCATAATTCTCGATCCAGTCCTGCGCCGGCTTGAGACCTTCGGAGCGGGCGCGAATCAGATGCACCCGACCGTCGCGCCGCCTTCCTATCAGTTCGGCTCTTTCGAGCACGCGAAGATGTCTGGAGATGGCGGGCAGCGAGATGCGAAACGGCCTGGCCAGATCAGTGACCGGCCCTTCCCCGTCCCGTGAGAGCCGCGCGAGGATGCGGCGCCGGGTCGGGTCGGACAGAGCTGAAAAGACCGCCGATACGCGACTTTGATTGTTATCCATAGAGTTAAGTATGAAAGGCGAGGCGGACCAAAGTCAAGTCGCTTAACGTATCGGTTAAATGTCGCAATAAACCATTACCTGCATATCGAACGATATACATTGTAAGGTTAAGTCAGATGACGAGGCAGCGGGATGGAATTATTCCGCCGGACGGAGCAGCCGCCGAGAATCCGGTGCGGCTAACAACGCTGTGGCAATCCAGCGGCTGAGTTGGCTTCAGTGCCAAAGGTGGCAATATTCTTCGGACGATTCGAGATTAGGGCCCGGCACACCGTTGGGGCCGAGAATTTTGAGCCAGCCATTCGGTTTGCGGTTGGTCGGCGTGCCGCCGCAATTGGTGTGGACCCAGTCGATCCCTTGCCTGTCGTAATCCCGGAACGGCCGGCCGCAGGCTTCGAGGCGTTCACCTGCATGAATGGCTGACAATGGCGTGGGGACGCCTTCTCCTGCCGCGTCGTACCCACCCGCAAAAACATTATCGATGGCCACGTCGTAGGATTGCCCGTCCTGATCGGATTGCAGCGTCACATGTGTGTGGGAGAGTTCGACGCCGCGAAGCGGATGACGCCCGCGCGCGAATCTTGGACCGCTCGTTACATGGCCGGTGAGATAGGTACCACCATTCGCCTTGCACTGCGCGGCCTCGTCCGCCTGCGCCGCGCTCCAGGCGAATGTGCCTATGGCGAAAAGAACAAACAGCTTCATGTGTCTCTCCGGTTCGGTGAGTACTCGTGACCCTAATCGATTCCCACCGTAGCTCAGAGACGGAAGTCCCGTCAGTCCTGCAATACCCGACGCCCACCTGTCGCGCCGCCGATGCGCAAGGCGTCACGAGGTCGGTCTTGGTGCCAATCCGGACGGCATAGAATTGGCTGTCTACTCGGGCGACATTACGATTTCGAACGCCCGCCTTGTGTGCTTTCCCGATCATTCGTGATTCAGTTCGGGAGATTTTTCGATGGTCGCGTTTTGTTACATTGTTATGGTGACGTGTTGGAACTATTCTTCTCTCTCCAGACGTGGGGTGAGGGATGCCGCACAGTGCCAACGAAGTATGTAAACAAACAGCGACCGAAACGCGCCCATGGTTCCTGCACCCAATGCGAAACGAACCGGAACCGTTTTTCCCTGGTGCAGGGAAAAAAGCAGGGAAAAATGCAAACTGTGGGCTAGCTGGAGCGGCGGATATCGGCGCAAGGCATATGCGGTTCGCCGGACCTCTCCGAAGGCGCCCGCGATGGCAATTGCAGTGGGATCGCGGCTTCGCTAAAACCCGCGCCTTCCCGCAATTGAGAAAGGCAGGCGGCGATGGCCGGTCCGCAATATGTTTATGTGATGAAAGGCCTGTCCAAGACCTGGCCGGGTGGCAAGCAGGTGTTGAAAGACATCTGGCTGAGCTTTTACCCGGGCGCCAAGATTGGCATCGTGGGCGTCAACGGGTCGGGCAAATCGACCCTAATGCGCATCATGGCCGGGCAGGACAAGGAATTCACCGGCGAAGCCTGGGCGGCGGACGGCGTGCGCGTCGGCTTCTTGCAACAGGAGCCGGAGCTTGATCCCACCAAAGATGTGCGCGGCAATGTTATGGCCGGCGTGGCGCCCAAACAGGCCCTGCTCGACCGCTACAATGAAATCGCGGCGAATTATTCCGACGAGACGGCCGATGAAATGGCTTCGCTGCAGGACCAGATCGAGGCGCAGGGATTGTGGGATCTCGATTCCCAGGTCGAAATGGCGATGGATTCGCTGCGCTGTCCGGAGCCGGACGCAGACGTCTCGACATTATCCGGCGGCGAGAAGCGCCGTGTGGCGCTCTGCAAATTGCTGCTTGAAGCGCCCGATATCCTGCTGCTGGACGAACCGACCAACCATCTCGACGCCGAATCCGTGGCGTGGCTCGAACATACGCTGCGTGAGTTCAAGGGCACTGTCGTGCTCGTCACGCATGACCGTTACTTCCTCGACAATGTTACAGGCTGGATTCTCGAGCTGGATCGCGGCAAGGGAATCCCGCACGAAGGCAATTACACGACCTTCCTCGAAATCCAGGACAAACGGCTGCTTCAGGAGGGTGAGAGTGAGCAGGCGCGCGAACGCACGCTGGCGCGCGAACGCGAATGGATCAAGCAAAGCCCGCGCGCCCGTCAGGCGAAGTCCAAGGCGCGCATCAATGCCTATGAGGAATTGCTTGCTACCTCGCAGGAACAGCGCAGCGGTACGGCACAGATTGTTATTCCGGCCGGCCCGCGTCTCGGTTCCGTCGTTGTCGAAGCGACGGGAGTCGAGAAAGCTTATGGCGATAGGCTCCTGTTCGAGAAGCTCGATTTCACGCTGCCTCCCGGTGGCATTGTCGGCGTGATCGGACCGAACGGCGCCGGCAAGACGACTTTGTTTCGTATTCTCACCGGTCAGGAAACACCCGACGCCGGCACGCTGAAGGTCGGCGACACGGTGTCGATCGGATATGTCGATCAGTCACGTGACGCCCTCGCTCCCAACAAGACGGTGTGGGAAGAAATTTCCGGCGGGCTCGACATATTGGAATTGGGCAAGCGCACCATGCAGAGCCGTGCCTATGTTGGCGCCTTCAATTTCAAGGGCGGCGACCAGCAGAAGAAAGTCGGGCAACTATCGGGCGGTGAGCGCAACCGCGTGCATCTCGCCAAGATGCTGAAATCCGGCGCCAATCTGCTGCTGCTCGACGAACCGACCAATGATCTCGATGTGGATACGCTACGTGCGCTTGAAGCGGCACTCGAGGATTTCGCCGGCTGCGCCATGATCATCAGCCATGACCGTTGGTTCCTCGACCGCGTCGCTACCCACATGCTGGCCTTCGAAGGCGACAGCCATGTCGAATGGTTCGAAGGTAATTACCAGGATTACGAGGCCGACAAGAAGCGCCGACTCGGCATCGGCGCCGAGCAACCGCACCGCATCAAGTATAAGCGGTTCACGCGAGCCTGAAGGAAGTCAGCGGCTATTCCTGCCCCCAACAGGAATAGCCGGATTATTTGTTTGCCCTATCGAGCCGGTGTAGCGGGGCCGCCGTTGCGCAGGCGTTCGGCAAGTTCGTTCAAATGGTTGATCAATGCGCCGACATTGCCGTTGTTCTCTTCGAGGAAGGCAGTGAACTGGTCACGTTCCTCAAGCGCCAGCCACACGCCGGCGATGGCGACATCGATCACGACATAGCGCCCATTCGTGCCGTCGACGCGAAAATCGACTTCGATCGGTTCGCCCTGCTGCTCGGTCTTACCGGTGGGGTCAACCAAGACAGTCCGGACGATATAATCATCAGGCCCGTGCTGGCTGCCACCAGTGACTTTCAAATATTGTCCGGCATAGGCTTTCAGCCGGGACTCATAAACAGCCACGGCGTAATTCCGGAACGCATTCACAAAGGCTTCGACCTGAGGTGGCGGCGCGGTACGGCGCGCGGCACCCAAAGTGAAGACGGCGATACGATGCAGATCGGTCAGCGCAGTGAGGAAGTCGCGGAATTGTGCACGGCGTTCCGTATCCGGCAGGCTGTGATTGTTCAGGATTGTCAGACCGCGCTGGACATTGGTGCTTACATAGCTTTGCGCAGCCGCAAGGCCTTGAGAGGCCTGCGCCGTTGCGGCCTGCGGCACCGAAATGGCCGCGGCTCCAAAAAGCAGTGAAACCGCCAGCAGCGCGCCTGCGCCGCCGAACACACGACGGGCCATCGAGGTGCTTTCCATCGGAGTTGTCCTTCGCCGGTAAATCGGAATGCTCTTGGCTGTATATGGCAAGTTCGTGGCGAATGTGCACGCGACTTGCTCCATATGCGCCAGACAACGCGTGAAATCGCATTCAGGTCACTTTGGCAATCGCCGGGGCGCCGACCGCGGTCAGGGCTAAGATTTTCAGGTTGCATAAACACATAAAGATATGTTTATATGTGGCATGGACGAACTTCTGGCCATGCTGCGCGCCGCCGGCGATCCGACCAGGCTTCGGCTGATCCTGCTTTTGCGCGAGGCCGAACTGACGGTTTCCGAGCTAACGCAGATTCTCGGCCAGAGCCAGCCGCGCGTTTCGCGGCATCTGAAGCTGCTTTGCGAAGCCAATCTCCTTCAGCGTTTTAAGGAAGGAAGCTGGGTTTTCTATCGCTCGACGGGCCGCGGCGAGAGCGCTCAATTTGCCGACTTGCTGGCTGCTTTCGCCGAGCGGGATCCGGGACCGTTTGAGGCGGACAGGCGCCAGCTGGACGCCGTCCGCCAAGCGCGGCAGTCCGTTGCCGCGGCTTTCTTCAAAGCCAACGCCGCCGATTGGGAACGCGTGCGTTCGCTCCATGCGCCTGACCAGGAAGTCGAACTCGCGATTCTCGATCTCGTAGAAACGTTGCCGCACGCCGCAGTCCTCGATGCCGGCACCGGCACCGGTCGCATGCTGGAATTGCTCGCGCCGCATGTGCGACGGGGAACAGGCGTCGATAACAGCCCCGAAATGCTGGCCATCGCGCGCGATCGTCTGGAACGCACGCGGTCGCAACATTGTCAGGTGCGGCTCGGCGACATTTACCGCCTGCCATTTCCGGCGGGCGCTGCGGGAGAGGGTTTCGATCTCGCGATCCTTCATCAGGTGCTGCATTACCTGGAAGACCCGCAATCGGCCGTGATGGAAGCCGCGCGTGTTCTGAATCCGCGCGGGAATGTGCTGATCATCGATTTCGCGCCTCACGACCTCGAATTCTGCCGCAGCGAACTCGCACATCGCCGGCTCGGCTTTTCCGATGAAGAAGTTCAAATCTGGTTCAAGGCCGCCGGGCTCAAGACCTTCGACTCGCGATCGATTGCTGCGGAAGGCAGCGGAAAGCTCACCGTCAAATTCTGGCTTGGTGCGATGTCGGCGCGGCCATCCGGCGCGCGTGCGAAGGAGGCCGCATGAGTCTCCAGCGTCTCAGCTCGCAAAGCGCGCCGTTGAAAGTTTCGTTCGAGTTTTTTCCGCCGCGCACGCAAGCGACGGAAGATCAGCTCTGGCGTGCGATCCGCAGGCTGGAGCCTCTCACGCCTGCATTTGTTTCCGTGACTTATGGCGCCGGCGGTTCGACGCGCGATCGCACGCACGCGACCGTCAAACGCATTGTGGAAGAAACGAAACTGGTGCCTGCGGCGCATCTCACCTGCGTGGCGGCGACGCGCGAAGAAGTCGATGATGTCGTGAGGAATTACTGGCACGCCGGTGTGCGCCATATCGTGGCGTTGCGCGGCGACATGCCGGAACAGGGCGCGGCGTATTGTGCCCATTCCAGCGGCTATCAATCCACGCCCGAACTTGTTGCCGGCATCCGGCGCATCGCACCGTTCGAGATCAGCGTCGGTACTTATCCGGAGCGTCATCCCGATTCACGCTCGCTCGATGACGATATCGATTTGCTCAATGCCAAGGTGGAGGCTGGCGCCACGCGTGCAATCGGGCAGTTTGCTTTCGATATGGACGCGATTGTCCGTTTTCGGGATCGTGCCCGCGCGCGCGGCGTTTCCGTTCCTTTGGTCCCGGGTCTGATGCCGAGTACGAATTTCAATGGCGTGTTGCGCATGGCGACACGATGCGGCGCCAAAGTCCCGTCATGGCTAACGCAGCTTTATGAGGGGCTTGATGATGATATCGAGAGCCGCAAAGCCATAGCGGCGGCGGTGCTGGCGGAGCAGGTCGAACAATTGCGGCGCGAAGGCTTTGACCAGTTTCATTTCTACACATTGAACCAAGCCGATCTCACCTATGCCGCGTGCCGTCTGCTCGGTATTCGCGAAACCCGGCCCGTTGGAGCTTTGGCGTTATGAGTTTTGATCGCGCGGCGCGTATTGCCTGGCTGAAGCAGGAAGCGCGCAATCGTATCTTGCTGCTGGATGGCGCCTGGGGCGTCATGATCCAGGGTTTTGGCCTCGGCGAAAAGGGTTTCCGCGGCGAACGCTTCCGCGATCATTCGCAGGATCTTAGGGGCAATAATGATCTTCTGACGCTTACGCGGCCGGATATCATTCACCAAATCTGCCGCGACTATCTGGCAGCCGGCGCCGACATCATCGAGACAAATACGTTTAATTCGACGTCGATTTCACAAGCCGATTACGCACTTTCGCATCTTGTGCCCGAATTGAACGAAATGGGCGCTGCGCTCGCGCGCGAGATCTGTGACGAATTCTCGACGCCCGACCGGCCACGTCTGGTTGCCGGCGTACTTGGTCCTACCAACCGCACGGCATCCTTGTCGCCCGACGTCAACGATCCGGGTTTCCGCAACATCAGCTTCGATGAATTGCGGGATACGTATCGCGAGAGCGTGCTGGCGCTCATCCGCGGCGGCGCCGATCTCATCATGATCGAAACGGTGTTCGATACGCTGAATGCAAAGGCGGCGATCTTTGCTGCCGAAGAAGCGTTCGATCAAACGGGCGAACATTTGCCGCTGTGGATTTCCGGCACGATCACCGATCTCTCCGGCCGCATGCTGACAGGGCAGACGGCGGAAGCCTTCTGGCATTCGATCCGGCATGCGAAGCCATTCGCCGTCGGATTGAACTGCGCCTTGGGTGCAAATGAGCTCCGGCAATATGTCGACGAGCTTTCCCAGGTCGCCGACACGCTGGTCAGCGCGCATCCGAACGCCGGACTTCCCAACGCATTCGGCGGCTATGACGATGGCCCCGAAAGCATGGCCGAAGTCATGGGCGAATTCGCGCGCTCGGGCCTCGTCAATATCATCGGTGGATGTTGCGGAACGACGCCCGAACATATCCGCGCGTTCGGCGACGCTGTGCGCGGCGTCGAACCGCGCGCAGTACCCGAGAAGCCGCGTTACCTGCGTTTGTCCGGGCTCGAGCCTTTCACGCTCACGCCGGAAACAAATTTCGTCAATATCGGCGAGCGCACCAACATCACCGGCTCTGCCAAATTCCGCAAACTGATTGCCGCGAACGATTACGAGGCCGCTTTGGAAGTGGCGCGCAGCCAGGTCGAAAACGGCGCGCAGATCATCGACATCAATATGGATGAAGGGCTGATCGATTCCGAAGCGGCCATGCGGCGTTTTCTTTCTCTCATCGCTGCCGAACCCGACATCGCGCGCGTGCCGGTGATGATCGACTCCTCCAAATGGAGCGTCATTGAAGCGGGACTGAAAGTCGTTCAGGGCAAGCCGATCGTCAATTCCATCAGCCTGAAAGAGGGTGAAGCTCCTTTCGTCGATCAGGCGCGGAAAGTGCTGCGTTATGGCGCCGCTGTCGTTGTGATGGCGTTCGATGAACAAGGGCAGGCCGACACGGCCGAGCGCAAGCTCGCTATCTGCAAACGCGCTTATGACATCCTTGTGAACCAGGTCGGCTTTCCGCCGGAAGACATCATCTTCGATCCCAACATTTTCGCCGTCGCGACGGGGATCGATGAACATAACGACTATGCGCGCGCCTATATCGAAGCGGCGGAGCGCATCCGCGCCGAACTGCCTTACGTGCATGTTTCCGGTGGTCTGTCGAATGTCTCTTTTGCCTTTCGCGGCAATGAGACGGTGCGAGAGGCGATGCATTCCGCCTTTCTCTACCACGCCATTAAATCCGGCATGGATATGGGTATCGTCAATGCCGGCCAGCTCGCGGTCTATGAGGATATTCCGCACGATCTGCGCGACGGTGTCGAAGACGTGCTGTTGAATCGCCGGCCAGATGCCACCGAACGGCTGCTCGATCTCGCACAGCGCTTCAAGAACGATTCACCCGGTGCGCGGGAAGAAACAACGCTTGCCTGGCGCCAGGCACCGGTGGATGAACGTATTTCCTACGCGCTGGTTCACGGAATCGCGGATTTCGTTATCGAGGATGTGGAAGAAGCACGGCTCAAAGCCGCGCGTCCGCTCGATGTAATCGAAGGCCCGCTGATGTCCGGTATGAACGTCGTCGGCGATCTGTTCGGTTCCGGAAAGATGTTCCTGCCGCAGGTAGTGAAGTCCGCGCGCGTAATGAAGAAGGCCGTCGGTCATCTCATTCCATTTATGGAAGACGGGCTCGAAGCAGACCGCGAGCCAACCGGCCGCATCGTCATGGCGACGGTCAAGGGCGATGTGCATGATATCGGCAAGAACATCGTGGGCGTTGTGCTGCAATGTAACGGGTATGAGGTGATCGACCTTGGCGTGATGACACCGGCCCAGAAAATTCTCGATACGGCGCGCGAGAAGAAGGCCAATCTGATCGGGCTTTCCGGTCTCATCACGCCGTCGCTGGACGAGATGTGCCATGTCGCAGCCGAGATGGAACGGCAAGGCTTCGATATTCCGCTGCTCATCGGCGGCGCCACGACGAGCCGCGTCCATACGGCGGTGAAGATCGATCCGAATTACCGCCGCGGCCAGGCTGTCTATGTCGCCGATGCGTCGCGCGCGGTAGGCGTTGCGGCGCAGCTCATCGGCCGTTCTGGCGACAACTACGCAGCGAATGTGCGTCGCGAATATGTCGAAATCGCCGAGCGTCACGCGGGCGCGAACAGGTCGACGGGACGTCGGTTATCTCTTGCCGCGGCGCGTGCAAACCGGCTGAAATTCGACTGGCAGGACTATACGCCGCCGAAGCCGCGTTTCCTGGGCGTGCGCGAATTCCAGCACTATGATCTTGGCGAACTTGTTCCCTACATCGATTGGACGCCGTTCTTTCAGACCTGGGAATTGATCGGCCGCTATCCGCTCATTCTCGACGATCCCCAGGTTGGCAAGGTCGCGAGCGGTCTTTTCGACGATGCACAGGCAATGCTCAAAAAAATCGTGCGCGAGAACTGGCTGACGGCACGGGCGGTCGTGGGCTTCTGGCCGGCCACTGCGCAACAGGATGACATCGCGGTCTATGCCGGTGAGGCGCGAGACGTGCCGCTTGCGACGCTGCACACGATACGCCAGCAAATGTCGCGCGACTCCGACAAGCCAAATCTGGCGCTCGCGGATTTCATCGCGCCGCGCACGGTGGGCCTTGAAGATTATATCGGCGGCTTCGTTGTCACTACCGGCCACGGCGAGGACAATCACATCCGGCGCTTCGAAGCCGATAAAGACGATTACAGTGCAATACTGCTTCGCGCACTTGCCGACCGTCTCGCCGAAGCCTTTGCGGAACGCCTTCATCAGCGCGTGCGCCGCGAATTCTGGGCTTATGCGCCTGACGAGAATTTCTCCGGCGAGGAACTGTTAGCCGAGTCCTATCGTGGGATTCGTCCAGCACCGGGCTATCCCGCACAGCCCGACCACACAGAGAAAGCCACGCTGTTCCGTCTGCTCGATGCCGAGCGCCGCGCCGGCGTAAAGCTCACGGAAAGCTATGCCATGTGGCCCGGATCGTCCGTATCCGGACTATATTTCTCCCATCCGGAAAGCCGTTATTTCGGCACAGGCCGTATCGAACGCGACCAGGTCGAAGATTATGCCCGGCGTAAGAACTGGCCGCTCAGCGAAGCCGAACGCTGGCTCGCACCAATCCTGAATTACGATCCGCGCGCTGCCGCAGCCGCCTGACAGAACCGCCTGAACGCATGACAGAGGCATGCGGCTCCAGCTAAGATAATGGCGGAGATTCCTGTCGGTGGCATCGATGGCCGAATGGACCCAACTAACGGGCGTGTGGCTAGGGCTTTATTCCTATCCGCGCAAACTGGAGCCCGTGGGTTTTACGGCGACGCTTATTGAGACGGCAGGCGCCATCAGCGGCTCGTCGCACGAAAAACCGCAACAGGGCAAGGCATCGGGACAGACCATATTCGCTACGCTGAATGGTCACCGCAGCGGAGATGTGGTGGAGTTCGTCAAGAGATATGAGGGCGGAATCCCACACAGCCTTGCGATCAAGTACGAAGGTACAGTACGCGATGAAGGAGCAGAGATCGAAGGGCGCTGGATTATTCCCCGGATGTGGTCCGGCCGTTTCCTGATGATACGATCCGGGCCCAAAGCGGAAGCGATTGTCCGACAAAAATATGAGAGGGCGCTGATTTGATTCCGTTCACACGACGGAGATTCTGTTCCTTACCGGCAGTTGCGATTGTGGCGGGCGCGGCGAGGGCATCCGCGCTGGCGGAAAAGAGCCCGGACTGGTCAGTCCTTGCACACGACGTGCGGGCGGAAATGGCATGGGCGTGGCGCAACTATGTCGAACTCGCTTTTGGACAGGACCAGATCAAGCCGGTCAGCGGCGGCGCCGAAGCTTTCTTCCTCCCGAACGGTCCGGACCTCGGTCTTTCAATCGTCGAAGCACTGGACACGCTCTATCTGATGGGGCTCGACGCCGAGCTTGAAGAAGGCGTGCACTGGATCGAGAAAAATCTGCACTTCGATATCGACGGAGAGGTGCAGGTGTTCGAAACAAACATTCGCATGGTGGGCGGCTTGCTCGCAGGCTGGCTCGCGACGCACAATAAGACCTTGCTCACACTTGCGCATGAGCTTGCAGACCGTTTGCTGCCGGCTTTCACCAAGTCTCCCACCGGCATTCCCTACCGTTTCGTCAATCTGAAGACTGGCGCTGTGCGTGACGCAACGACGTTCCCGGCGGAGCTCGGCACGTATATTTCGGAATTTGGCACGCTTGGTCGTGCGGTCGGTGATCCTCGTTATTACAATGTTGCCAAGAAGGCGGCCAAGGCGTGTTTCGACCGCCGTTCTGCCATCGATCTCGTAGCCGATACGATCGATGCGGAAAGCGGCAAATGGCTGAGCCGCGGTGCCAGCGTCGGGCCGCCGTCGGATTCCTACTATGAATATCTCTATGGCGGCTGGCGTCTGTTCGGTGACGTGGATTTCAAACATTGGTACGATGTCCACGCCGCAGCAACCCTGAAATATCAGGCGGAGCTGCTGGACGGTCGGCTGTGGTTCACGCAGGTGGATTTTGAAACCGGTGCGAGGCTTGACAGACATCAGAGCGAGCTTGCGGCATTTTACGCAGGGCTTCTCGCAAAAGCCGGCGATGCCACCCATG
>DASXXW010000289.1:0-10517 GCA_036502865.1 Rhizomicrobium sp. | reverse complement strand
CCTTCCCAGGCTTTTCGGCCTCGCTCGTCCGGAGGCGACCCCATGAGGAAGCTGCCCGACGGAATCGCCATCATTTCCGGCGCTTCGGGAAAATCCCAGACCGCAGCATTTGAAGCAGGCGCATTTGTCGGCGGCGCGTCGGCAGTTTGCGGATCCTGTTGTGCGACTCCCTGCATGTTGAGCGAGGCTGTTTCCGTCGGTGCACCGCCACGAGAGGCTTGCCACTGCCGGAATTGTGCCTGACGACTTTCGCGCCATGCCGTCAAATCCGGCTCCCGCATCGTCTGACCACTTGCAGGGTTCGCTGGTGCCGCGGCCACCATGGGCCGCGCCGGCGCGGTTACAGTACCCCGCAAGGAAGACAGATAACCGCGCGTATCGGTATCGGGCGGCTGAGGCACGCCCTTTCCGGGGCCGGGTGTCTGCAGGTCGGCGAGAGAGAAATCCATACGCGCGTCGTAGGTCCGGTCGATCTGATTGCGAAGATTTTGCTCCGCTATATACCACGCGCGCTTCACGTCTCCGTCGGCGCAGCTTGAGAGTTCCTGCGGAGCTGTCGCGCCCCAGCGCCGCTCGATGCATTGATAGGGATCGAAGGAAATCGCAAACAACCGGCCGCGCGCATCTTCATAGGACAACGTGACGGCTGTCCCGTTTGTACGCGTATATGTCAGCGAGCATTTACCGGCTTCGCCGTCATATGCCGCGATCATGTCGTCTATGAGATCGTTGCCGGTGTACAGCAGATGTGTTGTGTCGCCCTTTTTGTACATGTCCACAAAGCGCTCGGCCTTATTACGAAGCTCGGCGAACGCCGTCTTCAGTCGTGCATCGCGCGACGGTGTCGAATAGGTTTCCCAATCTCCGCTGGTCCCGTAGATGTTTCGCGGCAGACGATCCGGTTCGGCGCGGTTCTGAATTCCGGCTGCGATGGCGATATCGACCGCCTGCGCGCGATAATGCAGGTCGGCGCAATTGGAATCGACCATTTCGGCGACTTCCTTGACGGGATCGAATTCCAGCTTGCCGTTTCCAACCTTCGCGCGCACATAGTCATAGTAATCGAGGTTTTCGCCATTCAGTGTGAAAGTACCATTGGCCCAATTGTCATCATCGGGCCTCGGTCCGTTGCCGTAATATTGCTCGTCGGAGAAATCCGGAATGTCGCCGTTGCGGGCCAGTTCGTAATGCCCACCGATCAACGCGCCGTCGGCGCTGCGCGTATAACCGACAAGCCGTAGCGGGCGCCAGTTCTTGAAGCCCGCGCCTACGCCTGGCCGCGAACGGACAAATCGCAGATCATAATATTCATGCGTGATTGTATTATCGGGATGGGAATCTATGAAAGCTATGCGTCCATCCGATTCGACGCGCGTGACAATCGCGGCATGGCCATTGGGATCATATATCATCGTGCCGGGCCGGATGGATTTTGCCGAGAGCTGCGGCGAATAGAAATCCGGCGCGTTGGGTGTGTCGATATCGGGATGCATCCGATAGGACGCGGTCGAGATCGCGTTCTGCAGATCTTTCAGAAGCTGATAGCCCGAGGTGCTGCCGGTGCGTACATCGGTTCGAGCCGTAACGATATTTCCATTGGGCGAGTAGCGCGGGTCCGCGCCGCCGCCGCGCACAGCCACGCCGCTTTCGTAGGAGAATGGAAGTCCGCGCTTCCAGGCGAAATAGGCCCGCAGGACATAGGGGAACTGGGCGCAATCGGAATAGAAACTGACGTCGGAAGACTCCGACGCGTGGAAGGGATTCCATGCGCCCTTAAGGCAGGCATCGACGGTCGCACAGCCGGAATCGCCGATGGCCTGGACGAACTCTCCAAAATCCCGTTCGTCGGCATCGGTCCAATGATCGAAGCGGACGACAAAGGTGGACGGACCCGTTGCCGCTTGCGCGGCAGCCAGGCCGCTGGCTGACGGCGCGGTGAATATGGCGAGCGCGAGCCCGAGCATGCCGGCGTGCCGAATCGTCGATCCCGTCAAGCGCATGAATTTCCCCTTGCGATCAGAACAGGAAACTGTCGAGGCGCGGCTTGGCTCCCGAATGGGGAACTTTTGCGGCGTGCTCGAGGGATCCGCAACGGGGCGAGGGGGCAGCCGTTCGCCCGTCAGTAGCCGAATTCAAGGAGCGCCGGGGGTGCGCGGTCGTAATTCACGGGGCCGTTGCGCTGATAATCGCGCAGGGTGTTTCCATAGCCGCCTGCTCCGAAATAGACCTTGAACGAGACGGAGAAGATGTCGAGCGACCGGTTGGAATCGGAATTCGACACCAGCAGGCGGTCGACCTCCGCCCGCGTATATCCGATGCCGATCGAGACCGGTAATTCAGTCAGCGGCAACCACTCGGCGGTGAGGCCGATATCCTTGAGCTCGGGCTCAAGATGATTGGCCTTTGCGTAATCTGCATTCAGCGTGAGGGCGATCGAGTCGAGTGGATATCCGACGGCAGCAACGCTTCCATAGGGACCATCATAATGCTGCGAGAGCCAGCCACCCTTGAATTCCAGCGTCGCTATGGGCGCTACATACCATTGCCCGAAGGCGCCGAAACTATCGAAATCCGTGCCGCTCGAGAAGGAATGCGAATCGAAATTGAGACCAATTGCGCCGGCTCTGTCCCGCCAAAAGGCGTCGCCGCCATAGCTCCAGAAATCGCCGCCATTTGCCCAGGCGCTCACTCCGTTGTTGATGAAATTGCCCTGCAGGTTGAAACCGGGATTATCGAGCGTGAAAAGAATGGAGCCGTTCGCGTTCCAGTCGCCGACGTGATTGTTTGGAGCGTCGTAATACGTATCACCGCCCCCCAGCGTGCCGGAGAATTGCATTCCATCTCCCGCGAGCGCCGCGCACGGCAGAAAAAGCATGGAAGCGCCAGCCAGCGCGGCCTTTTTCGACACGATTATCGCTCCGCCCGATCCTTCGCGCGCGAGCATCGCATGTCCGCCTGGCAGGGCCAACCGGGATTTGCGGTCGATGCTCCGTCTGCGAACAAATTCTTGCCGGCCGTGCCGGCTTACTTGTCCACGTCTTTCAGGATGGCTCGGAGGGCGGGTGCGATGTCGGGGCGCGTGAGGCCGACTGCAATGTTTGCGTGCAGGAAACCGACCTTGTCGCCGCAATCATAGCGGGCGCAGCCCGTTTTTACCGCATGAAATGTCACGCGACCGATCAGTCGCGCCATGGAATCGGTAAGCTGGATTTCATCGCCCGCGCCGCGCTCCTGCCTGTCCAGTTCTACGAAGATTTCCGGGCTGAGGATGTAACGGCCGATGATACAAAGCCGCGACGGCGCGTCTTCCGGTTTCGGTTTTTCGACCACGCCTTTGATTTCGACGATATCTCCATTGGTGCGGCCCGGCGAAATCACCCCATAGCGTTTTGTTTCTTCGAGCGGCTTTTCTTCGGCGGCGACGATCATTCCTCCGCCCACCGCATTGTAGGCTTCGATCATGCGCGTCATGCCGCCAGGCTTACCGACGAGAAGATCGTCGGGGAGAAGCACCGCAAATGGTTCGTCGCCCACAAAATGCCGCGCCGACCAGACTGCATGGCCAAGACCCAGCGGTTTTTGCTGGCGCGTGAAACTCACGGATCCGGTTGTCGGCAGGCCTTCAAGGAGACTGCTGAGTTCGGTGGTCTTGTCGCGCGAGCTGAGCAGGCTCTCGAGTTCGTACGCGTGATCGAAATGATCTTCGATGATGTGTTTGCCGCGCCCGGTCACGAAGATGAACTGTTCGATCCCGGCCTCGCGGGCTTCCTCCACCGCATATTGCACCACCGGCTTGTCTACGACGGGCAGCATTTCCTTGGGGACCGCTTTTGTTGCGGGAAGGAACCGCGTCCCCATTCCGGCGACGGGCAGGACGGCTTTCCGGACAGGCGGCGGATTGGGCATGTGCGTTCCCTTTGCTGCGCGGCGCCATATCGCACGGCGCGCCGGATACGTCGATATCCGCGCCGTTGTCACCCCGCATTGAAGCTGGTTTGTTGCCGCTGCTTTCATCGCGGGCTGCTTCATGACGGGGATCGTTTCGTTCGGCGCATATATTCCGCGGCTCCGGCTGCAGCGTAAGGCCATCGCCGACGCAAATGCCTGGTTCGCACCCGGCCTGCGAGGCGTTGCGCGCGGCGAACGCGCCATGGCGAACTGGGATGAGGATGCAGTCACCATGGCCGTGGAGGCGGGACGCGACAGCCTGCCGGCTTCCGATCCGTTGCGTGAGCGCGCCTTCGTGGACGCCATCTACTTCGCTTCCACAAGCGCGCCTTTTGCGGACCGGCTTCATGCCGGCGTTGTGGCGCGTGCACTCGGGTTGTCCGAGTCGATCTCGGCACTGGACATCGCCGCGTCCCAGCGCGCCGGGTTGAGTGCCTTGATCGTGGCGCTGGAAGCCGTCGACTCCGGTCATGTGAAGTCGCCAGTTATTGTTGCAAGCGAACGGCGCAAGGCGCGCGCAGCGTCCACGCAGGAAATGTCCTACGGCGACGGCGCATCATCCCTGGTACTTGGCAGAGAAAATGTCGCCGCCAGATTTATCGGCTGGCATTCCGTAACGGTCGATTTCGTCGATCATTTCCGCTCCGTCGATCGTGATTACGATTATGGCTGGGAAGAGAGATGGGTGCGTGACGAGGGTTTCGGAAAAATCGCCCCTGCTGCAATCAATGCGCTTCTCGAAAAGACAGGAACCGACGCATCGCAGATAGCGCATTTCATCTTTCCCTGTCCGTTCGCCCGGCTGGATCAGCAGATCGCGACGCGTTGCGGCATCGACGCAGCGAAGGTGCGGCCGGATCTTTCGGACAAAGTCGGAGATACCGGTGCTGCGCATGCGCTGCTGATGCTGGCGCATGTGCTTGAAGATGTGCGGCCGGGAGAAAAGATTCTGGTAGCCCAGTTCGGCCAGGGTTGCGACGCATTGCTGTTCGAGGCGACGGAAAACAGCGGAAAGCAGAACACGCATGGCGTGAGCGGTCAATTGGCACGCCGCCAGGAAGAAACAAATTACCTGAAATTTCTCGCCTTCAACGGGCTTGTTGAGCTCGAGAAAGGTATGCGTGCGGAGATCGACCGGAAGACGGCGCTTTCCGTGCTCCATCGCAAGAACGATATGTTGATGGGTCTTGTCGGCGGAAAATGCAGCGTCTGCGGTACGGCGCAGTTTCCCCGCACGCGCATTTGCGTCAATCCGAATTGCACGGCGGTGGACACCCAGGAGCCCTACAGTTTTGCCGAATGCGACGGCACCATACTTTCCTGGTCTGCCGATTTTCTTACCTATTCGATGGCGCCGCCAAACCACTACGGCATGATCACCTTTGCCGAAGGCGGGCGTTTCATGGCGGATATCACCGATGTAGAGCAAGGCCAGATCGATTCCGGCAGCAAGGTGCGCATGGCGTTTCGCATCAAGGAGTTCGACGAGAAGCGCGGATTTCGGCGTTATTTCTGGAAGGCCGTTCCGGTTTGATCGAATACAAAAAAGCCCGCCGGGTCACGGCGGGCTTTCGTGTTTGTTCCGGAAATACTCAGCCCGGGGGAGGGCCTTCCATGGCGCCGCCGGGGCCTTCCGGCCCGATGAAGCGCAGGGTGATCGAGCCGATACCTGCGGCCACGTTCAGACCCGAATTTCCTTCGATACTGACTGGCTGCAGCGAGATGGAACGGCCGGAGCCGCCGATGAGTACATTCGCGCCCGCGCCAACGCCGACAGTTGCGCTTGCTGTTGCGCCCGCATAGCCACCGGCAAGAGCGCCATGGTGCCTGCCCGCGGTAGGTGCGAACACGTCCCACACGAGAACGCCACCGGAGGTGTAGCCGACGTCCACGCCAAATTTGGAAACGGCGCCGACATAACGTTCGCCATAATGATCGCCGGCAAAGTTACAGCGCAGATCCTTGGAGGATCCGAAGATAAATCCCCATCCGCTGCTCACATGGCAGGTCAGGACGCCGATTTTGACGCCGGCTGCTTCGGCAGGGCCGCTCAAAGCGAGAACCGCGGCAATGGCTGCTGCTCCGCCCGCCGCCAGAAACGCATGTCTTTTCATTGGAAACTCCTCATTGGTCCGGCCTGCGGATTTTCGGGGAGACCGAGTCGCGCCGGCTTTCATTGGCGGAAAACCTTGGGCCTCCGCACCGTACGCAAAACGCGTTGGGCATGCGGGGGTTCCCGCCCGAGTTGCTTTTTGACACTTTTTACCGTGCTTTACCCTGCGGCCAAGCGGCGCTAGACGAGGGACGGACCCGGAACACGGACGTCAGATGGCCACAGGTATCAAGGACAAGGTCGCAATTCTCGGCATGGGCTGCTCGAAATTTGGTGAGCGCTGGGAATCTGGCGCCGAGGAATTGATGGTCGAGGCTTACATCGAAGCTCTCGCCGATGCCGGCATCGAAACCAGCCAAATCGAAGCTGCGTGGTTTTCCACGGCCTTTGACGACGTCAATGTCGGCAAGGGTGGAACGCCGCTCTCGGTCGCACTTCGCCTGCCAAATATCTCCGTTACGCATGTGGAAAATTTCTGCGCCAGCGGCTCCGAAGCCTTCCGTGGTGCGGTCTATGCGGTGGCGGCGGGAGCCTGCGACATCGCGCTGGCTCTTGGCGTCGAAAAGCTGAAGGACACGGGTTATGGCGGTCTTCCGGCCCGGGAGCAGGGGACGCTCAATCCGCTCTGGCAGGCAAATGGCTCGGCGCCCGGCAATTTTGCGCAGCTCGCATCCGCCTATCGCGCCAAGCACGGCGTGTCGAAAGAGGATCTCAAACGGGCAATTGCCCATGTGTCGATCAAGAGCCACGCGAACGGCGCGAAAAATCCGAAAGCGCATTTGCGCAAGCCCATCACGGAAGAAATGTGCCTCAAGGCGCCGATCATCGCCGAGCCGCTGGGTTTGTTCGATTGCTGCGGTGTTTCGGACGGTGCCGCGTGTGCGATTGTCACTACGCCCGAAATCGCGCGCGGCCTGGGCAAGAAAGATATCGTCACAGTCAAAGCCCTGCAGCTTTCATTGTCGAACGGAATCGAAAGCCAGCACAATTCCTGGGACGGGAGTTATTTCCACACGGCGCGGATTGCATCGCGCCGCGCCTATGAGGAAGCGGGAATCCGCGATCCGCGTGCCGAACTATCGATGATGGAAGTACATGATTGTTTCTCCATCACCGAACTCGTGACGATGGAAGACCTTCACATCAGCCGCGAAGGCCAGGGCTGGCGCGACGTCCTGGACGGCATGTACGACGCGGAGGGCGAAGTGCCCTGCCAGATCGATGGCGGCCTCAAATGTTTCGGCCACCCCATCGGTGCCAGCGGTCTCAGGATGCTCTACGAGATGTATCTGCAATTGCTGGGTCGTGCGGGCCCCCGGCAGCTTTCCGCTCCGAAGCTGGGCCTCACGCATAATCTCGGTGGTGCGCCGTCGATGAACGTCTGTTCCGTTGCCATCATCGGCGCGGAGGGCGTGTAGTTTAACCCGCGCGCAGATAGCGCACGGCTTCGTCGCGTTCGAACAAATAGAGCAGGATACGCAGCGCCTCGCCCCGCGCAGAACTCAATTGCGGATCGCGCTCCACAATCATGCGGGCATCGTCGCGAGCGGCCGCCAGAAGCTCGGCGTGAACTGCAAGATTCGCCAGGTGAAAGTCCGGCAATCCGCTTTGCCGCGTGCCCAGAAACTCGCCCGGCCCGCGCAGACTCAAATCTTCTTCCGCTATGATGAAGCCATCATTGGTATCGCGCATCGTGGAAAGTCGGGCCTTCGCGGTTTCTCCCAGCGGCGATTGATATAAAAGGAGGCAGGACGACGGCCGGTCGCTGCGCCCTACACGTCCGCGCAACTGATGAAGCTGCGCGAGTCCGAAACGTTCGGCATGCTCCACGACCATGATTGTCGCTTCCGGCACGTCGACGCCCACTTCGATTACGGTCGTGGCCACCAATATCTGCGTTTCGCCGGCGCGGAATCGAACCATCGCAGCATCCCGTTCTGCAGGTTTCATACGGCCATGAACGAGGCCGATGCTGTCTCCCAAAATTTGCTGCAACATCGCGGCGCGGTCTTCCGCCGCGGCGAGATCGAGCTTTTCGGATTCCTCGACCAGCGGACATACCCAGTAGGCGCGTTCGCCACGCGCGACCGCGCTTTTGAGGTGTGCGACGACCTCGTCGATCCGTTCCAGAGAAACAAGTCTTGTATCGACGGGTTTGCGGCCCGGCGGCAAACCGGTAATGCGCGAGACGTCCATGTCGCCATAGGCGGTGAGCGCTAATGTGCGCGGAATGGGCGTGGCCGTCATCACCAGAAGATCGGGTGGTACATCCGCCTTGCCCTGCAGCTTCAGACGCTGATGGACACCGAAGCGATGCTGTTCGTCGACAACCACGAGGCCGAGGTCGCGGAATTCGACTCCTTCGGAAAACAGCGCATGAGTTCCGATGAGAATATCGACCTTGCCGTCAGCAAGCTCTGCCAGAAGCTGATCGCGCCCGGCGCCGCGTTCGCGGCCGGTCAGGATTTCCATGCGGGTGCCGGCCGCATTTGCATAGGGCGCGAGTGCAGAAAGATGCTGACGCGCAAGTAATTCCGTCGGCGCCATCAAGGCGGCCTGAGTGCTCGCTTCGATGGCGCTCAACATGGCAAACATCGCAACAATGGTTTTACCGGCGCCGACATCGCCCTGCACCAGGCGCACCATGCGCTGCGCGCCGGTCATGTCGGCGAGTATTTCTTGAAGAACTGTTTGCTGCGCCTCGGTCAGCGAAAAAGGCAGTGTGGAACGTGCGCGCGCAACTAACCGACCATCGCCCGCGAGCGCGCGGCCCCTGCGTGTGCGCATCTGTTTGCGGATCAGCATGAGCGCCAACTGGTTGGCAAGTAATTCGTCATAGGCCAGACGCGCGCGCGGCGGCGCCATCGGCGCGAGCTCACTCTCGTTTTTGGGTGCATGCGCTGCCCTTATCGCATCACCGAACGCGGGATAGTTGCGCGAGGCGAGAAATGCCTTGTCCTGCCATTCCGGCAAATCGGGAAGTCTATCGAGTGCGTTGCGTATTGCCTTGGACAGCACCCTGCCGGACAATTTCTCCGTCAGCGGATAAACGGCTTCGTGCGCGGGCAGGCGGTCGGCTTCCTCCGGTGCAACGATATGATCCGGATGCACCATCTGGAGTTTGCTTCCGAACCGTTCGATCCGGCCGCTGACAATCCGTCTGGTGCCCGGCGGTAGCGCGCGCGCAAGATAATCCTGTTTGGCATGAAAGAAGATGAGTTCGACCGCCGAGGTATCATCGGAACAACGCACGCGCATGGGCTGCCTCGGATCGCGCCGCGGAATGTGATCCAGCACGTTCAACGTAAATGTCGCGATACGGCTTTCATCGATCTCGATGAGTTTCGGCTGCCAGGTTCGGTCGATGACGCCGACCGGCAGATGAAACAGAAGATCGACGATCCGGTTTCCCGCAATACGTCCAATCGATGCGGCAAGACCGGGCCCGATCCCGGGAAGCGTGCGCGTATCTGCAAATAGGGGAAAAAGAATAGCAGGCCGCATGATGTTTCAGTGGTGTTTTGCCGTTCGACGAGACGGCTTCAATTCGATTTCTGTGGACACGGAAACGTGTGTTGCATGACTGCCAATAAGGCGGAGCCGAGGTCGGTTTGATCGTCAAGCTCGGGTTGCTCTTTCAGATCGCGTCTCAACATGTCGATCAACTGACCGGCGGTGAGGCTGAGAGTCTCGGGCTGGCAATACATCGGTGCTTCGTTCCGCGTCTTTGTGAGATAGCTGTTCGCCACGGTAAGCCCGCCCTGAATCCCCGCGATCTGCGTTTCCGCGAGGCTCTGTCCGAGCGCCTCATCGTGCAGTTTGAGAAAATCCGCCACGGCGCCGCACAGTGCCGGCTGGACCATGGCAAGCAAAAAACCCGGCACCAGAATGATCCTCATGTCCGATTTCCTTTGTCACGCGGCGCGATCCTAGCACAGCCACGATGCCCGTCGGACCAGGCGCTGGCCAATTGACAAGCGCAGCGAGTGCTGAGCCTCTACGGGGGCTATTTCGAGCCGGAAAGCGATGAGCAGACGCCCCCACTCGGCGACAGCGGAAGTTCGCAATGCGGCTTTCGTGGCTGCATTGCTCATGCCCGTGATTCCGCTCGTCGCACATGCCGAAGTGCCTGTGGTCCAGCCGCAGATCGTCAGGATCTACCCGCACGATCCGCATGCCTTCACCGAAGGTCTCTTCTTTCGCGACGGCGTTCTTTATGAAAGCACGGGTCTTGAGGGCCAATCGAATATCCGCACCTCCGATCTCGAGACTGCAAAGGTGCTGCACAGTGTGGCGCTGCAGCCGGGCCTGTTCGGAGAAGGTATCGTCGCCTGGGGAGATCAGCTCATCAGCGTGACGTGGCAGACCGGGATAGGTTTTCGCTGGTCGCTGAAAGATTTTCGTCCCCTTGGCACATTCCATTACCCGGGAGAAGGCTGGGGACTCACGGAAGATG
>DASXXW010000288.1:0-4373 GCA_036502865.1 Rhizomicrobium sp. | reverse complement strand
GCGGAAGATATTCCAAGGGCATTCGAATTGTTCCGGCAGGTCGACGGGCATCTGTCACGTAGATATGAGGGCACGGGTCTTGGGTTGCCGCTTGCAAGGCAGTTGATACAAGCGCACGGTGGGAGGCTTATCCTGGAAAGTACCCCCGATGTTGGAACGACCGTCACGATATATCTCCCGCCCGAGCGATTGCTCAGGAATTTGTCTGGTGCAACGAATCAACTCGACCGGCTGGCCGGGTGATTGCGCGGATGAGTATGCGGCTCACGCAGGCATGAGTACAAATACCCTGGGAAGCTAATCAGTCGATCAGGCGAATGACGCGTACTTGGTCGCCTTCCTGTATGGCTGGCGCGTGCGGGGGACGCATGAGAAGAGCATCGGAAGCGGCGAGGGTTTTTTGCATGGATGAATCCTGCAGTCCGGCAGGCTCGACCCAGAGTTCGCCGTCGCGCCGGAAAAGCCGCGCGCGCATGTAATCCTGCCGGCTGTCATTGGCCTTCAGCGCGCATGCAGCGTGGGCGAACTCATAAGGCTGTTCGAAGGAAACACCGAGCAGCGATGCGATGAGCGGCTGAAGAAACAAATAAGAACAGACATAACTGGACACCGGATTGCCCGGTAAGCCAAGCAGCGGCTTGTCCTTCAACCGGCCGAAGATCAGCGGTTTGCCGGGGCGCATCGCAATCTTCCAGAAATCGAGCACGAATCCTTCGGGCGCGAGCGCGGACTGGACGAGATCGTGCTCGCCGACGGAGGCACCGCCCATCGTCACGCCGACATCCGCGCGCGCAGCTTCGACAGGGATGCGCTGCAGCGCCTCGACCGTGTCGGGAATGATGCCGAGATCGAGCGGCTCACCGCCCCAGCTTTCAATCAGGGCTTCGAGCGCATAGCCGGTGGACGCAACGATACCGCCCGGAGAATGCGCTTCGCCCGGCCGCGCAAGTTCGTCGCCGGTTGCGGCAAATGCGATCACCGGCCTGCGCCGGACGTCTACCGTCGCAACGTCACCTGCCGCAATCAGCGCGAGATCCCGCGCGCCGAGCTTATGGCCGGCATGAAGCAACGTATCTCCACGGTGAAAATCGAGACCCGCCCTGCGGATGTGCCGCGATACTGCCGGCGTGCGAAGCGTGACGTGTTCGCCGTCGGCATCCGCGTCTTCCTGCAATGCGATGGCATCGGCGCCATCGGGTACGACACCGCCGGTGAAAATACGAACAGCTTCATTTGTACGTAGTACACCCTGGAACGGATGCCCGGCCGGCGCCGCGCCAACCATGCGCAATGTCACGGGCGCATGACCGGCATCTGCGAGCCGAACGGCATAGCCATCCATGGCGGAAACCGGGGCAGGGGGTAGATCGCACCGCGCAATCACGTTCTGTGCAAGAACGCGGTGATGCGCGCGTTCGAGCGCAATGGTTTCACTATCGAGCGGAGTTACCGAAGAACAAATCCGCCGGACTGCCTCTTCGACGGAAATCATTTCGTTGGCGCCGTGTAGCGACCGCTCTTGCCGCCCGACTTTTCAAGCAGGCGAATCGTTTCGATCGTGGCGCCGCGGTCGATGGCTTTGGTCATGTCGTAGATAGTCAGGGCTGCCATTGCCGCCGCCGTCAGCGCCTCCATCTCTACGCCGGTTTCGGCTTTCGTTTTGGCCGATGCGGCGATGCGCAGGGCAGGGCGATCCGGCAGGGGCCGGATATCGATTTCCACCTTCGCCAGGGGAATGGGATGGCAGAGCGGAATGAGTTCGGACGTCTTTTTCGCCGCCATGATGCCCGCAATCCGCGCTGCCGCGAAAACGTCACCCTTCGGCGCGTTACCGGTCGTGACGGCATCGAAGGCTGCTTTCGACAGCACAATAATCGCCTCGGCCGTTGCTTCGCGCGTGCTGGCATCCTTGCCGGATACGTCCACCATGCGGGCCGCGCCGCTTTCGTTCAGATGGGTGAGTTTGGTCATGGCAAGACCCTAATGCGGATGCAGAAGTTGTAACAGGTGCGACCTTCGCCTCCGCTAAAATGGTGGCGTGGCTGCGGATTTCTGCTAGGTTGCCCCGCCCGCCGGCAAATGACGTCAAAAGCCCATAGCTGCTTATGTCGAACAAGGAAAACCAACGATGAAAAGCATTTGCACAGTTCTGATTGCCGGCGCGATGGCCTGCGCAATATCCGCGCCGGCGATGGCAGCCCAACCCGCGGAGCTACTCCTTCATTCATTCGGCAGCGATGTGGACGGCGTTCAGCCCCATTCAAGCCTGGTCGAGGTGAACGGGATTTTATACGGCACAACCACCGAGGGCGGCACGCATAGCAGCGGCTCTGTGTTCACGCTCAATCCCGCTTTGAAAAAGAAAAACGAGACGGTGCTGTATTCCTTCTGCAGCAAAGCGAAATGTGCGGACGGCAAACTTCCCGACGCGAGTCTGGTTGCCGTGAATGGCCTGTTGTACGGGACCACACACAGAGGCGGCAAATACGGAAAGGGGACCGTGTTCTCGATCGATCCGACGACCGGTGCCGAAAAAGTGTTGCACACGTTCGGCAACGGTGCTGACGGCGCATATCCGGTCGCGGGCCTGCTCAATACGAGCGGCACCACATTGTACGGCACGACGCAACTGGGTGGCACCGGATCCGGCACGGTGTTTGAGATCGATGCGGGTACCGGCGCAGAGACGGTGTTGTATTCCTTTTGCGGTCAGCAGAATTGCACGGATGGCAAATATCCCGTCGCGAGCCTGATCGCGGTCAACGGGCTGCTGTATGGTACTACCAAACTTGGCGGCAAAGGCCTCGGCACGGCGTTCTCGCTTGATCCGAGCAGCGGTGTAGAGACAGTCCTCTATTCCTTTTGCAGCCAGAGCAAATGCGCGGACGGCGCATACCCCGTCGCGGATCTCGTCGACGTGAACGGCACGCTGTACGGCACCACATACGGAGGCGGTGCGAAAAAATCCTACGGCACCGTATTTTCGCTGAATCTCAGCAGCGGCACCGAGCAGGTGCTCTACTCTTTCTGCGCGCAGCAGAATTGCACAGACGGCGAATATCCTGTCGCCGGGCTGCTCAATGTAAATGGCACACTTTTCGGCACCACGAGCTATGGCGGCCTCTACAATGGCGGCGAGGTATTTACACTCGATCCAGGTACCGGCACGATGGCGACGGTTTATTCCTTCTGCACGAATCTCTTTTGCACGGATGGCGGATTTCCCGAGGCCGATCTGCTTGACGTGAGTGGCACGTTGTACGGTACGACGCTCGGCGGCGGCCTGAACGGATACGACATGGGTGCCGTATTCGCGATAACCAATCCCTGAGCGCCGCAGGCTGAGAGGAAATTAGTTCAGCAAAGCCCGGGTCGCGGCAACGAGATCCGGCGCGCGCATCAGGCTTTCGCCGATCAGGAACGTCGTCACGCCGGCATCGGCGAGGCGACGGAGATCGTCGGGTGAAGAAAGCCCGCTTTCGGCAATGGCGAGAACGCCGGGCGGAATGCCCGGCGCAAGCCGCAATGTGACGCCGGGATCGGTGGCGAATGTCTTGAGGTCGCGGTTGTTGATGCCGATCATGTCGGCGCCGAGCGCCAGTGCCCGGTCGCGTTCGTTTTCATTGTGTACTTCCACCAACGCATCCATGCGCCACTGGCGTGCCGCTTCGAGGAGCGCGCGCGCTTCGTGATCGTTCAGCATGGCAAGAATAATGAGGATGCAGTCCGCACCCCAGGCCCGCGCTTCTGCCACCTGATAGGTCTCGAAGAGAAAATCCTTGCGCAGCACCGGCAAGGTCGCCGCGGCGCGCGCAGCCGACAGATGCTCCGGCGCACCCTGGAATGACGGCGTGTCTGTGAGGACGGACAGGCAGGTGGCGCCGCCCTGTTCATAGAGTGCTGCCAACTCGGCTGGATCGAAATCCGGGCGAATGAGCCCCTTGGAGGGGCTTGCCTTCTTGATCTCCGCGATCAGCCCATATTTGCCCGCATCGCGACGGGACTTCAGCGCATCACGAAAGCCACGCGGCGAACTGGTCTTGCGGGCGCGGGCTTCGAGAAGCGCCTCGGGCCGCTCGCGTTTCGCGCGGGAGATCTCCTCGCGTTTATAGGCGGCAATATCTTCGAGAATCGTCATCCGGCGAGTTTCCGTGTCACTGTGCGCAGCGTTTCCAGCATGGCGAGGGCCCGGCCATCGCCAAGAGCCGCCTCCGCCATAGAGCCGCCCTGCTTAATATTCGGTGCCGCACCGCCGACCATCAGGGCCGCGGCCGCATTCATCACCACGATATCGCGATAGGCGGGCCGGCCTTTGCCGCGCAGCAAATCTTCCAGCGCTTCCGCATTGAACGGGGCGTCTCCGCCTTTCACAG
>DASXXW010000287.1:0-5007 GCA_036502865.1 Rhizomicrobium sp. | reverse complement strand
GCTATTGGACGTGGTCAGCCACACGCCGGTGGAAACGGAACTGCTTGGCGGGGTGCAGAAATCATTTGATTGGATAGACGTAACGCGCAGCTTCGTGCCGCCCGAGGAAAAAATCTATTCGTGGTGGAGCTATCGCGCGCGTGACTGGGCGGCGTCCGACCGCGGGCGCAGGCTCGATCACATCTGGGTCGGGCTGGCGCTCAAGGGACAGGTCCGCGATCACATGATCCTCAAACCTGCACGTGGCTGGGAACGGACGTCCGACCATGTGCCGGTTCTCGCGACACTCGATCTCTAAAAGATGGCACACAGGGGCGCGGAGCCACAGAGTTTTTGGGACACCAAGACACCAAGGACACGAAGAATTATTGCGCGCAAAGCGCGCAGCTTTTTCTTGGTGTACTTTGTGCCTTGGTGGTGAATCTTCTCTGCGGCTCCGCGCCTCTGCGTGAATCCTTTTCTTGATCGGAGTCATCCAGCGGGGTCGGGAAAATAATTACTCCGCTGTGATCACCGCCCCCTCACCCCAGCCCTCTCCCCCGCTGCGCGGTGGCGAGGGAGATAACTCTTACTCCGGCGCGATCCAGAATGCTTTGGTGTCCGCGAATTTCTTCCAGCGGGACACGGCGTCGCGCCAGGCATGTTCGGCGCGTTCAAGATGCCAGCCATAGACAATACCGGCTGCGAAGGAGAGTTCGGCTCGCGCGCCATAGACTGGTTCATCGACTGCTATCAGTGATTCCAATATCTTACGCGCCACCGCCACATCGTTGATGGCGCCCAACACGTCCTGCATGCGACTGAGGCGTGAAACAAATTTCTGCACCCGCTCCCTTTCGAACAACGGCGCAAAGAATTCCGCGGTGTAGCGCAGCTTCTTCAGTCCGATCCGCAATTCGTGGCGCGCGGCATCGGAAAGCGTATCGAGGTTCTTGGCGCGCTTCCCGGCCTGACGCCGGCGATGCGAGAGCATGCGCTCTGCCGTCGCGCGCGCAGGCAATTCGAGTGCAACCAAAGTCTTGCCGGCACTCCTGCCGCGCGCCTCGGCCAATGGCCATGGTCCGCGATCGATGGTCTCTGCAAGGTCGGACATGAATATTCGAAAGCGCGGACCGGTGACCTGCGCCCCCACCTCATTCCACGCGCGGCGGCGCTGGGCCTCCATCCGGTCGCGCAGGACGGCAAAAGCCTCCTTCGAACCATTCGCGCTCGCGGCCGGCTCGAAAAGCTCACTTGCGAAGACGTCGAGGTCGCGCGCCGGCGCGAGTTGGCCCGCGAGAGATTTGGCCCGCAGCTTCAGGGCTTCGAGCTGCGGCGTGCGGAATTCGCCGCCAAAGGCGCTCAAGGCAACGCGCAGCCGCCGGAGCGCCACGCGGAGTTGATGAAGGCCTTCGTGGTCGTGGCCTTCGGCCGTTGCCGCCATATTGGCCGCAATGTGCCAGCGGCACTGGACAAGGGTCAGCCGGAAAGCATCGAACGTGATCGCATCACGCGGAACGAGAGAAGGTTGCGCCTTCTGCGCGCGCGGCCTCGGGCCGAGACCGCCCGCGCCGGGCTCCAGAACCAAAAGGGCGGGAACGCCCGGCACCGGACGCAAAAGAGGCGCGGGCTCGCGCGCGGACGCGAGCAGGTCAAGCTCGAACTGCTGCCCGTTCCCCAACTGATTTCCCTAAGGGGTCTCGCCCGATCCCATGACCCCATTCATCCACGATTCAAGTCCGTCATCAATGGGGCGGAATACGTTCACGACGGCGGGAAACCCCGATTACCGACCGACATGCTTCGACAAGCTCAGCCTGAGGGAACAACTCCCTCTGCCGGTACTCGTGCAAATACACATCTCCTCATCCTGAGCTTGTCGAAGGACGCACAATGTTTGTGCAAATAAAACTCGATCGACTCACTTCGCCAATCGCGCCCAGGCGGCGACGGTGAAGAGCGCGCGGCCGCAAACAGCCTCGGCCGGCACCGCGGTCGTCTTACATAAGGCTTCGGTTTCCAGGAGCAGATCGAGCGCATCGCCAAGCCGCTCCTCGCTCCAGTTGCGTAGCTGGATCTTGAAGCCCGGCAGACGCATGAAGTGAATCGGCGGACGCATGCGGCGCGCGACGGCATCTGCGGTTTCGCCCTTTGTTACTTGTGCTTTCGCAAGTGCCAGGCGCTGAAAATGCCCCATCGCCACTCGCAGGATCGCCACTGGCGAAATACCGGCCGTCCATAGCCGTTCAAGCGTACGATCCAGCCGTTTGGTATCGCCCTCGCCTGCCGCGTCACAGGCTTCCTCGATGCGCGCCTCCGCTTCGTCGCCCATGATTGCGCGGATGTCGTCGCGCGTGACGTTCTTTTGCCCATGTACGTAGAGCAACAGCTTTTCCACTTCGCGGCGCGTGGTACCGCGATCCGCGCCGAGCAATGAAACCGCTTCTTCCATTGCGTCGGGCGCCATGACCGCACCTTGCGCTTTCAGCGAGGTACGCAGCAATTCCGCGATGGTATGGGGCGAATCGAGATAACAGGCGATGGATGCCGCCTGTGGCGCTTCCTCGAACGCTTCGCGCAGGCTCGAATCTTTTGCCAGATCGCCGGCCTCGACAACAACCAATGCTTCGGATTTCGCTTCGGCAAGGAACGGCGCGAAGATACGCCCAAGCGTGTTTGTTGCGGCCCGGACGCGCACGACGCGGCGCCCGCCGATCATCGAAAGTGCAGCCGCCTCCGCATAGAGGCGGCCTGCATCCTCAACAAGCGCCGAACCATCCATTTCCGCGATCCGAAACGGATCGCGCAGGTCGGGCACGATGGACGTAATAATCTTCTCGGCGCGTTCGCGCACCAATCCCTGATCGGGACCATAAAACAGAATCGCCGTGATATCTTGCGGCAGGTGCGCGAGAAAACGCTCGCTCTCTGCCGGCCGGACGATCATTCACTTACCGGCGTGCTTGAGGAAATACACGCCGAGATCGATGCGGATACGGTCGGCGATGTCGCGCGCCGCAGATTTTTGCGCATCCTGCTGCGCAACGAGCGTGGCATAAGGCGACGCCACGACGTCATAGGCCGCGACCGACGTTTCCGAGCCTTTGGTGATCTCGGCGCCAGTGTGAATGTCGTCGAGATCGTAATTCGCAATCGCCTTGTAGGTGTAGCGTGTGATATTGCCGTTTGTCTGGATGGCCGTACCTTCGATCGTCTGTTTCAAGTTCACCTTCAGACGGTAGCGCGCCTCGTCCTGATGGTCCGCGCCTTCGAGCAGATCGATCAGCGTGTTGCGCAATTCGAAGCCGGCGCGCTCCGCGACGATGGGATCGACATAGATCGAATGAAACACCTCTTGCCCGCCGGGAGAGGAATCGGAACGCGCGTATAACGGATGAAACCCGCAGCCTCCGAGCCCCAAAGAAAGGCACAGGGACGCCGCCATGTATAAGGGCCGCGTGTTCATGTGACGATGTTCACGATGCGCTCGGGAACGACAATGACGCGACGCGGCGGCTTACCGGCCAGCGCGCGCGCCACGCCTTCATTCGCAAGCGCAGACGCTTTGACAGACTCTTCGTCGGCACCGCGCGCGATCACAATCTCGCCGCGGCGTTTGCCATCCACCTGAACGGCGATGGTAATCGAATCCGCACGCACCAGATTAGGATCGGCAACAGGCCACGGTTCTTCCACAAGCAAAGTCTTATGGCCGAGTTGTTCCCAGCAGGATTCCGCAAGATGCGGCATCATGGGAGCTATCAGCTTCACCATCGTTTCCAGCGCTTCGCGCCTGACGGCGGACGGTACATCGCCCGGTGCCGCACCGAGCGCATTGGCCAGTTCATAGATGCGCGCCACGGCGCGATTGAACCGCAGCGCTTCCAGATCTTCGGTAACGGCCGCTGTGGCGCGATGGGATGCGCGGCGCAATTCGAGCGCCGGCTCCGTCAGCGACGCGGGAATGGGCGCATCCGCCGGGCCATCAAGTGCGGTTTCCGTAACCAGCCGGTAGATGCGCTGCACGAAACGCCAGCAGCCTTCGGCACCCGATTCCGTCCATTCGATATCGCGCTCGGGCGGCGTATCCGACAGCATGAACCAGCGGATGGTATCGGCACCGTACACATCGATAATCGTCTCTGGCGCTATGACGTTCTTTTTCGATTTCGACATTTTCTCGGACGGGCCGATCTCGACCGGCTCGCCCGTACTTCGCAATGTCGCAACGCCGTTTGTTTTCTCGATCTCTTCCGGCAGCACCCATTGGCCGACGGCGTCACGATAGGTCTCGTGACAAACCATGCCCTGCGTGAACAGCCCGGCGAACGGCTCGTCGATATCGACATAGCCGAGCTGTTTCAGGCCGCGCGTGAAGAACCGCGCATATAACAGATGCAAGATCGCATGCTCGATGCCGCCGATGTATTGATCCACCGGCAGCCAGGTGCGCGCGGCCTCGCGATCGACCGGCATTTTCGCCGCCGTGTTGCAGAAACGCGCGAAATACCACGAGGAATCGACAAACGTATCCAGCGTGTCGGTATCGCGCCGGGCGGCTTTGCCGCAATTCGGGCAGGCGACATGCTTCCATGTGGGATGATGATCCAGCGGATTGCCCGGCACGTCGAAGCGCACATCTTCCGGCAGCAGAACCGGCAGATCGGATTCGGGGACAGGATGAATTCCGCAGTCCCCGCAATGGATCATCGGAATGGGGCAGCCCCAATAACGCTGGCGCGATACGAGCCAATCGCGCAGACGATATTGCACGACGGCGCGGCCGCGGCCGGCTTCCTCCAGCCTGCGTCGCGCGTCATCCTTTGCCGCGGCGACATCGAGCCCGTCGAAAAACCGCGAATTCGCGAGCCGCCCCGGCCCCGTATAGGCCTCGTTGCCGACATGGAATTCTTTCGGGTCGGTCCCGTCGGGAATAACAACTGGCAGGACGGGCAATTTGTATTTGCGCGCGAATTCGAGATCGCGCTGGTCATGGGCGGGACAACCAAAGATCGCGCCCGTGCCATA
>DASXXW010000286.1:0-2324 GCA_036502865.1 Rhizomicrobium sp. | reverse complement strand
CGCACAACCTCTTTGACGGCACTGCGCAAACGCGCAGCGCGGGTGTCCTTGTCTGTCGGCCTTTCCTGCTGCCCGGCCTCGATCGCATCGAGGAGGTCGGTAGGCCGCGGCAGGCTGCCGACGTGGGTCGTAAGGACGCGCTCGATACTGCGGTTCATGGTGGGCGCTAACCGCCTCCTTTGGTTTCGGCAAAAAGCTTGCGCGCATATTCGAGAAACTCGGGTGGCGCGCCGGCCATCGCGTCGATAGCGCGCAGGATCTCGTCCCCATCTATGGGACTTGCATCGAGCTTCAGCTCGGCGGCGTCACTGAGATATTGCGAGTCCCGGTACACGGCGAGGAATGCTTCCTGCAACGCCCTCGCGCGCTCCGGCGGGATATTGGGAGGCGCCGCAATCGGCCGTGAAATCGCATAAGGCAGCTCCGCAAGCTCGATCAGGGCACGTGAAACCTCGTTCTTGGCGAGCTCGCGCGCCGTCGGCACATCCGGGAATTCGGGATGTCGGGTTGCTCGCGCGAATTGAACCAGCACCCGAAAATTGCTCCCCGGGTTGAGCCATTCAGGTTTTACCGCCTTCAGCGAGGAGAGATCCACCGTGCGGCCATGGACCTCCCCGCGCTCGATCGCAACATAGATCGCCGGATTATCGGGAAACCCAACGACCTGCTTGACATGCAGCCCGATGGTATCATGCAGGATGATCGGAACGTCATTCCCGATGCCGCCCTCGGCGCTACCCCCGAGTACCAAGGGCGGAAGATCCTGCCGGCGCGCCTCCTCGATCGATTTCACCGGCGCGTCCTTGCTCACGATGAGAATGTTGGCGTCGTTCCGGAAGCTCGCGGGAGAACCGAGCCAGGTCAACTTGCGCGGATTGAACTGAACATTATTGCCGCCGAGGAGACCGAGGAGCGGCATGTTGCGCGAGAACATGCCGATAGTGCTGCCGTCGTTGGGCGCGAAATTGTAGAGATGGTTTGCAGCGCGCAGGCCGCCTGCTCCCGGCATGTTCTGCACGCTGACCTGAGGATTGCCCGGAATGAACCTGCCGAGATGGCGCGCAAGCAGCCGGGCGTAAGCGTCGTGGCTGCCGCCCGCTCCCGTGCCGACGATGAATGCGATCTCGGTGTTCCCATAGAAAGCGGCGACGGGATCGGCGCGGGCGGGAAGGTCCGCAAGCACCGCCATCAGCAAAACCACGGCCGCCCAACGGGCGATCATCCTATCCCCATCGCTTTTGCCGCCGGACGCGATACGTGCGTCACTCAAGCGGAGCCCAGCCCGAACATGCTTTGGGCGTTCTTGTAGCAGATCTTCTCCATGTCGGCTTGCGGCAGGTCGAGGGATTCCAGAACCGCGATGGTGGAGCGGATGTAGCCCCTGCCCTTTTCCTTGTCGAAAGGGCAGTCGGAGGCAAACAAGACGTGATCCGGTCCGAAGAATGAAATACCGCAAATCGTCGGGGCGCGTGCGCCTGCAAGCGCGGTATCGCCGTAGAAGTTCTTGAAATAATCGAATGGCCGCTTCTTCAACCGCTTCAGGATCAGCGAATAATCCTCGTCGGAGGTGCGCGCTCCGAGCTGATCCCAACTGTGAGCAACGCGGCCTTCGAAGTAAGGAATGATACCGCCGAGGTGATGCGAGATCACCTTGAGCTTGGGAAACCGGTCCATGATGCCGGAAAAGACCAAGCGTGCGAGCGCCGCCCCCGTCTCGAATGGCCAACCGATGACGCTGCATATTTCGTATTTCGATTTGGTCTCGGTTCGGTAATCGGCCATTTCGCGGGTTCGGATCGGGTGCAGCAGAATCGGCCTGCCGGATTTTTCGATCGCCTCGTAGATCGGCAGGAACGCGTCCTGGTCGATGGGCGCTCCGTCCACGTTGGTGTGCAGCTGGATGGCGTTTGCCCCGTTCGCCAGCACCCGCTCGGCCTCCTTGACCGCGGCTTCAGGCGCATTCATTGGAAGCGACGCGGCATACCCCGGGAAGCGATCGGGGTATTTCGCAACGATCTCTGCAAGCCCGTCATTGCCGAGACGGGCCCATTCCGGCGCCTGTTCCGGACCCGTGAGGCGATCGATCGAGGGCATGCCGAGGCAGATGATCTGGGCGTAATCGGGAAACGAATCGACCACGCGCAGTCGTTCCTCGATGTCATGGAGGGCCGGAATACCCCGTATCCGCTTGCCCAGATCCTTTTGCCCGGCCGGAGACTGCAGCATCAACTCGTAGAAGCGGCGGGGAAAGAAATGATTGAACGCATCGATATAGCGCATGCGATGCCGATTTATCTCGATGGTCCGACGATCGTCTTCTGAAA
>DASXXW010000285.1:0-16132 GCA_036502865.1 Rhizomicrobium sp. | reverse complement strand
CCAGCTTCGCGTCATCCGCGTTGGCAAAATGCACGGGCCCCGGCGTGGCAGCGACGGCGGCCCGGCTCAATACAAGCAGAGCCGCAAGCACGACCCACAGTTTCAATGGATCAGCCTTCGTATATCCGCAGCGATCTTGTGACCGGGGACATCGGCCGCCAGCAGATCGACGAACTTCCCTTTGGGATCGAGCACATAGATATATGAGCTGTGATCGATGGCGTATTCGCCGCCGCCGATGCTGCGCGCTCGATAGTAAACGTGAAAACTCTTCGCAGCCATCTCGATCGCATCCGGATCGCCGCGTAATCCCTGTATGTGCGGATCGAAAGCCTTCAAATAGCGCTTCATCACGATCGCCGAATCCCGCGCGGGATCCACTGTGATGAACAGCATCTCGACATTGGCGGCTTTGGGGCCGAGTTCCTTGAGCGCCCCGCCCATCTCCGTCAGTACCGTCGGGCATACGTCGGGACAGAACGTGTAGCCGAAATAGATGAGCAACCATTTGCCTTTGTAGCTGTCGAGCGTGACGTCCCGCCCATCGAGCGTCGTCAGATCGAACTGCCCCTGTATCGGCGGCAGGCCGGGCGACGCCCTCGTCGCGGGTGATACCGCGACGAGGAAAGCCAGAAATATCCCAGCCCACGATTTCATCACGCGTGCGGCAACGTTCCTTCGGCGCCGACCTTTATCAATTTGGCTCCCGGATGTTCCTGCGCTGCGGAGCGCTTCGCGTGCCCCCCGCGAGGCAGGACGAGAATATTTGCCATCATGCCCGCATCCTCATGATCGAGAATGTGACAGTGATAAACAAACTCGCCAGCGACTGCGCCGCGGAAATCCATGCGCACCTTGATGCTCGGATATTTGCCCTTGCCCGTCCAATACGGCACCTGGAAGGTATCACGCCATTGTTGTTGATCCGGCGGAATCGCAACGCCGTTCACCGCAAGCACCAGAAAATGAATCTGATGAATGTGGAATTCATGGACTTCTTTGGTGTGATTCTCGATCACCCAATCCTCGACAGCGCCCTGCGTTGTAGTGATGGCGGGCGGTTCGTCAGGCGAGTAAATCTCATTCTGCTGCCCCTTGACGGTTACGTAGAAGAGGCCACCGGCGCCTGGGGGGCGATGGCGGGTTGTTCCCGTTCCGACGGATTCCTGGAAATAGATCGAGCGGTGTGCCGTCACCATTGAATCGTCGACTCCGGTGAACCGGTTGCCGGCAATGTTTTTTGCGATCGGCAGGATCGGCTTCGGAATCTTCTTTGGATCATTGGTTAGCTGAATCTGCGCCAGCGGCCGTCTTGTGTCGATGTCTCCGAGAGGGCCGGTGTCGATACGATTGGTCATGAACACGGCGCGCTTCACGCTCGAGGATGGACCGGTGACGATGAACTCGGCTCGCCCTGCCGGAGGTATCAATACGTCGGTCTGTGTGATGAGCGAGCCCTGATGGTGACCATCCTGCGAACCTGTGGGCACGCCATCAAGAACCGCGATTTGTACCGGCTGCGCCTGACCGTCATAAAGCAGCTGAAGATCCATGACGGTATCGGCGGAGGCGTTGACGACGCGCCAGAATTCCTGAGCTCCCGCCTTCATCTGAATGACGCCCGGCGTGTAACTGGGATAAGGAACCGGAACGAAGTTGAGCGACACGTCCCAGAACGGCGCCGTCGGCGCGAGCCGCGGGTTCTGCGGCGGATTCTGCAGCGGACCATCCCGAAAAACGAGGAAACGCTGCGGCAAACCCGCGACGGCCGGCTGGAGATTTGCGATGCCCTCAACTTCGATGGCCCCAGACGCTCCACCCTGCACAGCGGGGCTGGCGATGCCGTGAACATGCGCATGATACCAGTACATGCCTGGCGGCTCGTTCTTCGGTATTTTGATCAGGTATTGAAAGCTTTCGCCGGGATTGACGAGCGTATGAACAACTTCGTCGCCATGGCATTTCGGCGTGACGTTCAGACCATGGTAGTGAAGATTTGCCGATTGGGCGCTCATAAAGAATGAGCCGCAAACTGTTGACTTGCCCGAAACGGTTTCAACTGCCGGTGGGGGGCCTCCGGATTCAAGATTTGTAAGCGTAAGATTGAGCGTGTCTCCCGGGTTGAGATGAAGCGTCGGCGCTTCCTCTCCTTGCGGCGTGGCATAGCAGAAGAGCGTCCGCCCCCATTGGTCGACCGTCGTATAATAGTTGAACGTAACGGTCAGCGTACCGTTCTGGCTGTACAGATCCGGAGGATCCGTGATCACGCTACCTTGCGCTGCGCGGGGACAAGGATCTGTCTGGCCGGCAAACGCACAACACGGCGCAACGATAAACACCAACAAGGCCAGTAATACGGTACGCACTGAATTCGGAAACCCGCTCATGAGAGCCCTCCCTGCATGTGAGGCAGCATAATGCGAATCATTCTCAGATGCAAAAGCTGAATCGGAAAAAATTCAGTCTGCATGTCGGGGGAGACTGCTGGTAATTGCCCTGAAATCAACATGATGCCCCGCTACGGTGCTGGCCGAAGGGGTTGTGATGGCGTCGGTTCACCACTTGGAAACGCGAGCGCCCGCATGGGTCGCATCATTCCGGCGCTATGAGCGGCATCTGTCCGCCGCCGGAATGGTTCTCGGCTTCGCCGTCGACAATTTCACCTTCGGCCGGATTGATCACCCAGGCCCTCACATCATCTTCGTCGCCTATCTTGCGGTCGCTGCCGTCTCCATCGCTTTTGCCCATGCACTTCAGGCAGCCAAGGATCGCCGGGACGCCCGATCAGCCGTCGGACGCGACCTTCGAATTGCGCAAGATGCAGAGGAAACTGCACCGGAACCCGAGCGTCCCTCACGCCTGCAGCTTTGGCTACCCGTCATCACCCAATTTGCATTGGGAGGATTGTGGAGCGGCTTTCTTGTCTTTTATTGGCGCAGCGCCGCTGTAGCCGCTTCATGGCCATTTCTGCTGCTTCTGGGCGGTTTTCTCGTCGGCAACGAAGTATTTCGCAGATACCACGCGCGACTTGTGTTTGCCACGTTGCTCTTCTTCTTTGCCCTGTATTCCTACGCGGTCTTCGTTGTGCCGGTCTTCACGAAGAGCATCGGCGTGGCCGTATTCATCGCCAGTGGGTTGCTTGCAACAATACTGTTCTTTGTTTTCCTCGGCCTGCTCAGGACGCTTGGCCGGGCACGTTACCGCCAATCGCGTTGGAAAATTATCGGCGGCGCGCTGGGCATAGTAGCAGCCATGAACGCATTCTATTTTACCGGCATATTGCCGCCTCTGCCGCTGGCGCTCGCGGATGTCGGCGTTTTCCAATCCATCCGACATTCGGGTTCGGTGTATGTGGCGCAAGCAGAAAACCAACCCTGGACCGCGCAATTCGGATTGACGCGCCCGACGCTTCATGTCGCGCCGGGACAGAAGCTCATACTTTACACCGCCGTTTTCGCGCCCATCAAAATGACCACACGCATCTCGCATCGCTGGCAGATTTGGGACCCACAAACCGGCCACTGGCAGACAAAGTCGGTGGTATCTTTTGCAATATCCGGCGGCCGCGAGCATGGCTATCGCGGTTATTCGATCAAATCCAATCTTCTCCCGGGCGACTGGCGCGTAAACGTCATCGCCGAGGACGGCCGGCTGATCGGACGTGCTGCATTCAAAATTATTGCCGTTGCCGCACCGGTGGAGACTGCGGCCCGGACACTGCAATAACGACATTCGCGAGACTCCCGCGATGTTTCATCTCGCAAATTGCTCCCATATGCGTTTTTCTGGTGCGGGTGAATCACCGACGCGGACAGACTTGGCATGTTCAATTGTGCAAAATGCCCCGGTTATTGCTGCTCCTATGAGCTCATTCCGGTGACGAAACGGGATGTCGAGAGGCTGGCGAAGCATTTCGGTCTGGGTTTTCAAGAAGCCCGGAAGAAATTCACGGTGGAGCGCGATGGCGAAAAATACGCCATGCGCCGCAAGAAGGACGAAATCTTCGGCAAAGTATGCCGTTTCTTCGATACCGAGGCACGACGGTGTACGGTCTATACCGCGCGGCCATCAACCTGCCGCACATATCCAGGCGGCCGATGCGGCTATTACGATTTCCTCTCTTCCGAACGAAATCGGCAGGAGGATCCCGACTTTATCGCCACGACCTGGAGCCGTTGAGACCCGGTATTGAGGGCGAAGTTTCATTGCTCGTCCCCGTTGCGGTCGCCGGCAAAATTTGGGCATTATACGGTCAAAGGCGCCGCACCCATGGCCGGTGGTGTGTGACGCTTATGAATGATGTCCGGCAGAGTCTATAGCGGCGATCTCATGGCACATTTCGACAGCAGCGGCCCCCTGGCGATGGCTTCCGTCAAGGGAACGATCAAATGGTTCAACACCACCAAAGGCTACGGTTTCATCACGCTCGAAAATGGCACGGATGCGTTCTGCCACGCTTCAGCGCTGGCGGAGATCGGCTCGCCGAATGCACCCCCAGGTGCAACCGTGGTCTGCGACCTTCAGGATTCGCCGCGCGGCCTCCAGGTGGTCGCCGTCCACAGCATCGACACGAGCACCGCTGAACAGCAGGCCCCGCGCCCGCATCGCTCCGGTGGCGGCGGCGGTGGCCGCTTCGGCGGTGGCGGCGACCGGTTCCATGGCGGCGGGGATCGTTTTGGCGGCGGGGACCGTTTTGGCGGCGGGGACCGCTTTGGTGGTGGTGATCGCTTTCACGGCGGTGACCGTTTCGGGGGCGGCGACCGCTTCGGGGGTGGCGACCGTTTCGGCGGCAATGACCGCTTTGGCGGCGGGGACCGGTTTTCTTCGCATCGTGAGCGCGATCATGGTGGCCCCTCGGGACCGATGATTGAGGGAAAAGTCAAATTCTTCAATGAGCAGAAGGGCTTCGGCTTTGTCATGCCGGAGAATGGTGGGGCAGACATTTATCTCCATGCGAGCGCACTGAGGCGTTCCGGTCTCAGCGTTCTGGCGCCCGAGCAGAGAATCCGTTTTTCGACACGCCAGGGTATGAAGGGTGTCGAAGTGGATCGGATCGAGGCGCTTTAAATAGATCTCGGATTGATCGAAAGGCCGCGGCGTGCCGTTCTGCCGGTGAGCGCGGATATTCCGCTGCGGCTTTTCAGCTAGTTTGACACCCATGCGCGGCAGCAAAGCTGCCTTGCGCCCGCCGCAAACGCCTATGCATGCAAATCGTTGCATGCGGCATTGTAAGTCGCCACGGCCCAACTGATATAGCGATGGACAACGAGCGGACATAGCCGCGTTTCGGGGCGCGACATATGATGCTTCTGACCCTCAGTCTTGAGCAGTTTAAGCGTGGCAAAACTTTCGGTCACGGAAGGGCCGCACCGCCGGTCGGGCATAAGTCATCGACAAGCAAACGCCTTGACATCAGTGTTGTAGATAAGTATATCACCATAATTCATCGCCAGAACGGAACCGCAACTATCGACCGCTAGTCTGTGCAGGGGAATCTGCGCCGTTACGGGAAACTGCGGACAGGAGTGACGTGATGTTTGCAAATGCTGTTTCTGCAATTTCCGGGTTCTGGCAACGGATCCAGCCTGGTTTTTGGCGCCGCATGAAACCGCGCTACAGGGCCGCGGCGGCGATCGTCATTCTGGTCGGTTTGTGGATCGGCTCGGGTGTGGTCTCCATGGGAGCAGCGCGGCATGCTGACAGCACCGACGGCAAGACGTCCGCGATACCAAGCGTTCAGGTCCAGCGGCTCACCGCGCAGCGCCGGGACGCGGACATTGTGGTGCGTGGACGTACCGACGCGCTTCACTCCGTCGATGTGAAGGCGGAGGTCGACGGCGTCGTTCAGGCATTGCATTTCGAAAAAGGCGATTTCGTCAAAGCCGGTCAGGTGCTTTGTGAGCTGAAGGTCAATGATCGCGCCGCGAAGGTCGATCAGGCACATGCGCAGGTTGCCGAGACCGAGCAAAAATACAAAGCGAATCTCGCGCTGGCCAAGGATGGGTATCTGGCGAAGACGCTGCTGGCGGAATCCGCGACAGCCCTTCAGCTGGCCCGCGCGAATGAACAGACAAATTCGATCGATCTCGCCCATACCCAAATCCGCGCGCCGTTCAGCGGACTCATCGACGACCGCTACGTCAATGCGGGCGATCTCATGCGCAACGGAGACAAATGTGCGCTGCTGATCGCGCCGGAACCATTTCTCGCCATTGGAATGGTATCGGAACATGATGTTGGCAGCATCAAACCAGGCGATCCGGCGAGTGCTACGCTTGTAACCGGCGAGACCGTCCAGGGTCATGTAAGCTTCGTCGCTAACCACGCAGATACTGTCACGCGTACGTTTCGCCTTGAGGTGGAACTGCCCAATCCGGATGCGAAGCTCCGCGTCGGCGTGAGCGCGGACATTCACATTCCCGTCCGCAACGTTGAAGCGACGAAGATTTCGCCGGCCATTCTCGTACTTAGCGACGGCGGCGTGGTGGGTGTGCGCGTCGTGGACAACGGCCTCGTTCGCTTCAACCCGGTCCAGATTGTCTCGGATAATCCCGACGGCATGTGGGTGACCGGCCTGCCAAGCGACGCAGAAGTGATTACTGTCGGCCAGGAATTTGTGAGCGAGGGTTCGCGGGTGAAAGCAGTGATGACGGGAGCACGCGCGTGACCGAAATCGTCGTCTGGGCCGTAAGAAACACGCGCCTCGTCATTGCCGCACTTGCCGTCACGATCATCGCGGGCGTGATCGCATTCATCCAGATTCCGAAAGAATCGGATCCGGACATACCGATCCCTTACATCGTCGTGCAGGTGTCCTATCCGGGCATCAGCCCGGAAGACAGCGAGCGTCTTCTCGTCAAACCGATGGAGAATTATCTCCGCTCGATTCAGGGCCTGAAAGAAATGACAGCGCGCGCCTATGAAGGCGCCGCGGTTGTCATCATGGAATTCGACGTTTCCTTCAACAAGGATCGCGCGCTTGCCGACGTGCGCGCGCAGGTAGATACAGCCCGCGCCGAACTACCGCCCGATGTACAACAGCCGACGGTCGAAGAAATCAGCACCAGCCTTTTTCCCGTGATCTCCGTGGCCCTTTCGGGCGATGTTCCTGAACGCACGCTGTATCACCTGTCGCGCGATCTCAGCGACCAGCTCAAGACCATTCCGTCCGTTCTCGACGCACAGCTTTCGGGCACGCGCGACGAGATGCTTGAGATCAATGTCGATCCGGCGAAGCTTGAGACTTACGGCATCACACAGCAGGAAATGTTCGACGCCATCACCAACAACAATACGCTGGTGGCAGCGGGCGTGATCGATACCGGGCACGGCAATTTCGCCGTGAAGGTGCCGGGCGTAATCGACAACGCCGAAGACGTGCTCAACCTTCCGATCCGGGCGACATCGGATGCTACGGTCACGCTCAAAGACGTGGCGCAGGTGCATCCCACTTTCTACGATGCGACGACCTTCACCACGATCAATGGCAAACGCGCCATCGCCATCGACGTGACGAAGCGTGTCGGCGCAAACGTGATCGCGAACAATCTCGCGGTGCGCCAGATGCTGGAGCAGGCGCAGAAATATTTCCCGCCCGGCGTGCATGTCTCCTTTGTCGGCGATCAGTCGACGGATATCCGCGATCAGTTGAGTTCTCTGTCGGACGCGATCGTGCTTGCGATCCTGCTGGTGATGGTCGTCTGCGTGGCGGCACTTGGCCTGCGATCCGGTCTGCTCGTCGGCGTGGCGATCCCGACTTCGTTCCTGATGAGCTTCCTCGTCATTGGTGCTTCGGGCTTCACGCTGAACTTCATGATCATGTTCGCGATGCTGCTCTCGGTCGGCATCCTGGTCGATGGCGCGATCATCGTGGTGGAATATGCCGACCGGAAAATGACCGAGGGTCATCCTCCGAGGCAGGCTTTCGCCGAAGCCGCCACACGCATGTTCTGGCCGGTGGTGAGTTCGACGGCGACCATGATCGGCGCTTTCCTGCCCATGTTGCTCTGGCCCGGCATTGCCGGCGAGTACATGAGCTATTTTCCGAAAACGCTGATCATCGTGCTCTCTTGTTCGATGATCGTGGCGTTGATCTTCCTGCCGGTGCTGGGCGGTTTCTTCGGCAAGACCCCGGAGCGCGACGAAGCACATGAGAAAGCAATCGAGGCCTCCGAACATGGAGACTGGCACGAGATTCCCGGTATCACCGGCTGGTACGCACATCTCGCCGACTGGATTACCCATAATCCGGGCAAGATGATCGCAATGGCCGGCGCCGCAACGCTGACCGTGCTCGTCCTCTTCATTCTGAACAACAGCGGCACGGAATTCTTCGTCAAGACGGATCCGACGGAAGCGACTGTGCTCGTCTCAGCACGCGGAAATCTGTCGGCCTATGAGAAGCGCGCTCTTGTCATGGATGTCGAGCGGCGCGTCGAAAATGTCGACGGCGTCGATTACATCTACGCCAATTCCGGCGGCAATCCTTCAAGTCTCAATACGCCAGTGGACAATATCGGCCGCATCACTGTGGAGCTGAAGCCCTTCGGCCAGCGCCGGCGTGGCGACGTCATCCTTGAAGATATCCGCAAGCGCACGACCGATATGCCTGGTCTCAGGGTCGAGGTTCGCAAACCGGACAGCGGCCCATCCACCGGCAAAGACATCATGATCGACGCCGCGTCGGATAATTACAACGAACTGCTCCAGATCACCGACAAGGTCCGCCGTCATCTCGACGGCATAACGGCGCTTCGCGATGTCGAAGACACGCGCCCGCTTCCCGGCATCGAATGGGACCTCAAGGTCAAGCGTGACGTAGCGCAACGCTTCGGCGTCAGCACGCAGCAAATCGGCGCGGCCGTCGAACTTGTCACCGATGGCATATTTGTCGGCCGTTACAGGCCCGCCGATTCGACGCGCCTTGTCGACATCCGCGTGCGATATCCGAGCGCCGAACGCGGCATCCACGCACTCGACGGTGTACGCGTTCCCACATCCCAAGGCATGATTCCCATCAGCACTTTTGTGGAGGTGAAGGCCGCCCCGCAGGTCAGTACGATCGAGCGCATCAACGCGCACCGCGTCTATCATATACGCGCGAACGTGAAGCCCGGCGTCAACGTCAATGCCGAAGCGCAGAAAATAAAAGACTGGCTGGCGACGCAGGACATCCCGCGCGATGTGCGCGTGAATTTCAAAGGTTCGGATGAGGATCAGAAGGAAGCCGGCACGTTCCTGATCAAGGCCGCTTTCATGGCGCTGTTCCTGATCGCCGTCGTGCTACTGGCCATGTTCAACAGCTTCTATCATGCCAGCCTGATCCTGATCGCCGTCATTCTGGCGATGATCGGTTCGCTGCTGGGCATGGTGGTGATGGGACAGGCATTCTCGATCATCATGACCGGGACGGGATTGTTGGCGCTCGCGGGAATTGTCGTAAATCATAACATCGTGCTGATAGACACCTATCATAAGCTGATCGAATCCGGCATGGACCCGATCGAGGCGGTGATCCGCTCAAGCGCACAGCGCCTACGGCCGGTGTTCCTCACCACGATTACGGCCATCCTGGGACTGCTACCCATGATGATGGCGGTGGAAATCAACTTCGCTACGCGCCATGTGACGATCGGCGACCCGTTCGCGATGATGTGGATCCAACTTTCCACGGCGATCGTGTTCGGCCTCGCCTTTTCCAAGGGCATCACGCTCGGTCTTGTGCCTGCGCTGCTTGCCCTGCCCCACCGCGTGCGTCAGACACGTCACGGCTTCCGTTGGTTCCTGGCGGAAATATTCCGCGCGCCGATCCGCGCAATCATGCGCCGCAACGGGTCGCGTACACCCGGCGGCCAGGTTCAGGCAGCGGAATAGATTTGTGGGGATGCCAGTATCGCCTCTATGTCCGAGGCGATGAAGAGCGCGACTTAGCTCACCGGGCTTGGAGTTCTCTGGAGTTGGCCATACCCGATGAGTGACTGTTCAAACTAAACGCGCAGCATCGTCTTGATCGCTCGTCGTTCATCCATCGCTTTGTAGCCTTCGGCGACATCAGCCAGCGGAATTGTTAAGTCGAACACGTTGCCCGGTTGGATTTTGCGCGTCAGCACAAGTTCGATGAGATGCGGAAGAAAGCGCCGTACGGGCGCTGGACCACCAAGCATACCCTTCTGCGCGAAAAACAAATCTTCGCCGTTGAATTCGACGCCGTGCGGAACTCCGACGAATCCGATCATGGCACCCGGTCGAGCGCTGTGGAGCGCCTGCATCATCGACTCCTTCATGCCGACGCATTCGAGTACGGCATCCGCTCCCACGCCCTTGGTCATTTCCTTAATGCGCGCGACGCCGGCATCACCTCGCTCGACCACAATGTCGGTCGCGCCGAATTCGAGGGCGAGGTCCTGGCGTTGTTTGTGACGACTCATGGCGATGATGCGCGCTGCGCCCATTTGCTTTGCGGCAAGTACGCCCATGAGGCCAACTGCGCCGTCGCCAACGACAGCAACGGTTGATCCCGGCTGTATGCGCGCGGCATCGGCCGCGTACCAGCCCGTGCCGAGTACGTCGGAGGTTGCCAGAAGATGAGGAATGAGATCGTCTGCAGGTAAAGCATCGAGTGCGACGAGTGTGCCGTCCGCAAGCGCCACACGTGCCAGCGGTGCCTGCGCACCCGTCATGAATTCCCGCTGCTCGCATGACGACTGAAAACCGAACTGACAATGCGGGCATGTGTTGTCGGATAGGCAGAAGGAGCCAACCACAAACTGGCCGGGCTTCACCGTCTTAATGGCGCTGCCGACCTCCTCGACGATGCCGCAATATTCATGACCCATCGCCATAGGCCCATCGACATCGTTGAAGCCGCGATATGGCCAGAGATCCGATCCGCATATGCAACTCGCGGCGAGGCGAATGATCGCATCGGTCGGCTTGAGGATTTTGGGCTCGGCAACTTCCTCGCAACGCACATCGCGCGGTCCGTGTAGCACTGTACCTAACATTGGATTTGACCTCTCGTATTCTTACTTGGGCGCAAGTTCGCCATACCAGTAGGAAGCGGTTACGCCTCCATCGATCAGGAAGTCGCTGCCGGAGATGAAGCCGCCGTCGGGACCCATCAGCAGCGCGGCAAGGTTTGCCACTTCATCCGGCGTGCCGGGTCGCCTGGCAGGCGACAACTCGATCATGCGCCGGTAGCCTTCGCCGCGCGGGCCTGTGAGTTCGTCTTTCGCGAGTGGCGTGATGATGATCCCGGGACTGATGGTGTTCAGGCGTGCGCCGCGCTTGCCCCCGCGAACGGCCTCAGCCATCACGCGCAACGCGTTGCCGCGCTTAGCAAGCTGATACGCATGAAGCGTATCTTTGACCTGTCCATCTTGCAGGAACGGGAGCGCCAGCAACTCTTCAACCGGCGTTGTCGCAAGCGCCTTGCTCTGCTCAACCTGCAATGGTGGCAACCGGTGGCCGGATTGCGAAGCGACGACAACTCCCGAGCCGCCTTCGGCGATGACGTTGCCGAACACTTCGAGAAGCATAGCCGTCCCGTAGAGATCGACTTTTAGGATCGTCTCGATGGGTGCCTGCGACGGCGATACGCCGGCAGCGTGAATGAGGCCATCGACACTTCCGAGTTGGGAAGTGGATTTTGCAAGCGCTTCGACCGCAGTGCGTGACGACACGTCGACCGTCGTTGTGCTGACATCGTATCCAGCATTGCCCAGCACTTCCGCCGCGGCCTTTGCATTGGCTTCGCTTCTGTCGGCAAGCAGCACGTGCTTGCCGACGCCAACGCGCCGCGCGATGGCCTGTCCGATTTGTCCCGGCCCTACAACAACAACGACTTTCTTCGACATAATTTGCTCCGTTTCTAGCGGCCGGTCATCGCCAAAAGATTTTCGGGATAACGCTCGCCTTCGATATGAATCTTGGCGGCGATCTCTTCGATGCTCGCCAGGTCTTGAGCCGTGAGTGTGACCTCAGCAGCGCCGAGATTTTCTTCGAGACGGTGAAGCTTCGTCGTGCCCGGAATGGGTACGATCCACGGTTTCTGCGCGAGCAGCCACGCGAGCGCGATTTGCGCGGGCGTTGCGTTCTTTCGCGCGGCCATATCTTTCAAAAGCTCGACGAGCGTTTCGTTCGCCTGCATCGCTTCCGGCGTGAAGCGCGGAAGCATGCGGCGGAAATCGCCCTCGCCCAGCTTCGTGTTCTTGTTCATCGCACCTGTGAGAAAGCCTTTCCCGAGCGGACTGTAGGGAACAAGGCCGATGCCGAGTTCTTCGCAGGCTTTCATGATGCCATTCGTCTCGGGACCGCGAGTCCAGAGCGAGTATTCGTTCTGCAACGCGGTCACGGGCTGCACGGCGTGCGCCTTGCGTACGGTTTGCGCACCGGGCTCCGACAGTCCGAAATGTTTGACTTTACCTTCCTTGATCAGGTCCCTTACCGTGCCCGCCACATCTTCAATCGGTACGGAAGGATCGACGCGGTGCTGATAAAAAAGGTCTATCTGGTTGATCTTCATTCGTTGAAGTGAAGCGTCGGCGACCTCGCGGATACGTGTTGGCCGGCTATCGAGACCGCCGCGTGCGTTGCCGTCCTTGAAGCCGAACTTGGTCGCGATCACGACGTTGTCGCGGAACGGCGCTACGGCTTCGCCCAGCAGTGTTTCATTCTCGAACGGGCCGTAGGCCTCGGCTGTATCGAAGAAGGTTACGCCTTTTTCGAATGCCGCCCGGATCAGCGCAATCGCCTGCGATTTTTCCGTCGGCGGCCCGTAGCTGAAGCTAAGCCCCATGCAGCCAAAGCCGATGGCGGAGACTTCGAGATTTCCGAGTTTGCGTTTCTGCATGACTTTCTCCTTCACTTTGTTTCTTCAAAGACTTTGCGGGCGATGCCGACCGCAGTGCTGGCCGGCGGCCAACCCGCATAGAAAGCGAGATGCGTGATCACTTCCGCGATTTCATCGCGTGTAACGCCGTTCTCCAGCGCGCGCTTCAAATGGAACGGCAGTTCGTTGGTGCGATAGTTGGCGATGAGAGTTGCAACCGTGATCAGGCTGCGGTCGCGCGGCGAAAGGCCGGGACGTATCCATATATCGCCGAACAACACATTGTCGGTGATATCGGCGAGCGCGGGCGCTACGTCGGCGAATGGACTCTTAGGTGCGTGGCTATCGGTCATTGGTCTTACTCCTTCGCGGGATCAAGCGAGATATTCTTCGTCCGTGACCTTCTCTAGCCACTCGACGGCCTTGCCGTTTTTCAATTCCTGGATCGCTATGTGCGACATGGCGGTCTTGTCGGTCGCGCCATGCCAGTGTTTTTTGTCGGCGGGACAGGTGACGACATCGCCTGGCCGAATTTCGGTTTTGGCCTCGCCTTCGCACTGCGTCCAGCCGAGCCCCGCCGTCACGATCAATGTCTGACCGCAGGGGTGCGTGTGCCACGCCGAACGCGCGCCCGGTTCAAACGTGACGAGTGCGCCCGCGAATTGCGCCGGGCCGGGCGATTGAAAAAGCGGATCGACACGTACATTGCCCGTAAAGTATTCCGCCGGTCCCTTGGTCGATGGCTGCGAGCCGTTGCGCTTCAAATCCATTGTGATCTCCGCCGTTTCCGGTGTGCTCACAATCTAGTCCCGAACATTCTTGTTTTTAATCGCTAAGAGTTGTATGCACTTATGAGGTAGATTCATGGGTAAGAACCGTCAAATCAACGATTTGCTGGCTTTTCTTGCGGTCGCCCGCGAGCGGAGCTTTACACGCGCGGCGGCTCAGTTAGGCGTCACGCAATCCGCGCTTAGCCACACGATCAAAACACTGGAAGAACGGCTCGGCCTGCGGCTGCTCGTACGAACGACGCGAAACGTTGCGACAACATCTGCCGGCGAGCGCTTGCTGCGCACGATCGGTCCTTGCTTTCAGCAGATCGAAGAAGAGCTCGCCTTTCTTACCGAATTGCGTGACAAGCCCGCCGGCAACATTCGAATCACAACATCGGCTTTTGCTGCCGAGACCATCCTTATGCCTGCGCTCGCAAAATTTGTGCTCGATTACCCCGACATTCACGTAGAAGCCGTCATCGATCCCGGGCTGACCAATATCGTCGCCGAACGGTACGATGCAGGCATCCGGCTCGGCGAACAGGTCGAGCGCGACATGGTCGCCGTACGCATCGGACCCGAACTTCGCATGGCTGCGGTCGCGTCACCCTCCTACTTCGACGCGCACGCAAAGCCAAAAGTGCCCCAGGATTTGACGCGACATAACTGTCTCAACATCCGTTTGCAGACCTATGGCGGTCTCTATGCGTGGGAGTTCGAGAAAAACGGACGCCCCCTTAACGTCCGTGTCAACGGACAGATCATCAGCAATGGATCGACCGCGATAGTGGCAGGGGCGTTGCTAGGACTCGGGATCGCCTACGTCCCCGAGGATATGGTTCGCAATCATATTGCCGACAAGAAACTCGTGCGCGTGCTCGGTGACTGGTGCCCGTCGTTCCCGGGCTACCACCTATACTACCCAAGCAAACGGCAGCCGTCGGCGGCATTTGCGCTACTAATCCAGGCCTTGCGATTCCGCGCTTAGGTCAAGTCGGCGAGCGAGCCGCCGCTCTGAGCGAACAAAATACTGCAGATTGCTCACCGCGGAGCCGCGCTAACGGCCGCTTAGCCTAGCGAACGATAAGACAGCGGCAGCAGGCTTCAGCGCTTCACAAACCGAAAGGCGAAGCGATCGGACTCGCCCTTGATCGAGGGATCGAAAACCTTGATCGCGTGCGAATCGTCCTTATTAGCTAGGATGGTACTTTCCGCGTCCAGCACGAAGCCGGCCGCCTCCACTTCGGCGCGAACGAATTCAGGGTCGATCCGATGCAGCGGCTGGGCATCACGCGCGCCCGCCCCCGCAGCGGCTACGTGATCGATGATGACGTAGGACCCACCGGGCTTCAGCCGCTCGTAGACGGCACGATTGAAGTCGGCCGCTGTCCCGCCCTTCTTCTGCATCAGCGCGGTATGGAGATCGTGATAGAACAAATGCAGCCACAACACATCGGCTGGCTGCGTGACCTGCGGAATCGCGACAAGGTCCGCTGACACCGCTTCGACATTTTCCCGGTCGGGCTCCTTCGCGAGCGTCTGCATGCGGCCGACGGGATCGTTCTTGAAGTCTGCGACTTCGGCCGGCACGAAGCTGTAGACCCGTCCTTCGTGTCCCACGATGTCGGAGAACAGACGGGTCCAATTGCCGTCGCCCGGGTAAACGTCAATCACAGTGGAGCCCGCACCGACACGCGCGAACCGGATCAACTCGGATTGTTTGGATTGGTCGTACATTTTGTATCTCCGTTACGGTTGGATATTCTGTCAGCGCGGCTGATGATTGGCGCCGCGCCGCCCCTGGCGCGTCTTTCTGCGAAGCCCGTGCCAGGGCCTGGGTATCAATGTACTCGCGGATCTTCGTCAGCTTTCCGTTTTGAACGGTGATGTCGAAGACCCAATCGTCCTTGAACATCTTGCTCGTGGCTTTGATTTTCCCCTCGGCGAAGCCAACGACCAGGACCCTGTCTCCCCGCGCAACGTATTTGCGGGGCTCCGTGGACGTTTCGATCTCTTCAGAGGCCTTACGGAGCAAGTCGTGCACGCCCGCGTGCCCGCGGTGTGTGCCGGCCAGCGGCCAGTTCTCACCCGGAATGATCCACGCGATGTCTGGAGCCAACAGCGCCAGCAGACCGTCCCTGTCGCCGCGGCCGATCGCGGCGAAGAAATCCTTTACGGTCTGAACGTTCTTTTCGGTACTCACAAAACTTCTCCATTTCCCCCGCATCGGATCGCGCGCGTTCCGAATCCTGCCATTGAACAGCTCATATTGTTTCTGCGGCGTGTTGCGGACGCCCGGGTCAGACCTGCGCCATGCCGCCATCGACGGCGAGCTCCACGCCGGTGATGTAAGTACTTTCATCGGAGGCGAGGAATGCGACGACGGAAGCGATTTCTTCGGGCTTGCCTCTGCGGCCGAGCGGAACCTGCGTGGTGAACCCTGCTATCGCCTGTTCCATCATTTCCGGGGGGATGCCCGCTTTTTCAAGCGCCGCAGTTTCGATTGGTCCGGGGCTTACCGCATTCACGC
>DASXXW010000284.1:0-13949 GCA_036502865.1 Rhizomicrobium sp. | reverse complement strand
GGGTATGGGTATCGTCCGCCGTCACCACCTTCTTCGGGCCGAAGGCGCCCATATGCAGCCACACGGTCGAGGAGCCCGGGCCGCCATTGTAGAGGAAGGTGATCGGGCGGTCTTCCGCGCGCCCGCCGCGCTTGGCGTAGTAGACGAAGAACATCGACGCTTCGGCGGAGGATTCATCGGCCTTGGCGTCGGGGTTTTTCGCGCCGCCGTTTTGTGCGGAATCATTCCAGTCGTCCGGATGCACGACGAGCGTGCCGGCGGTCGCCTGGTAGGAAATTCCGTTGACCGATCCCTCGGTGACGCTCTCGTCCGCCTTGAAGAACTTTCCGGAGAAGGTGTCCGGCTTTGCGCCGGCATTGCTGTCGGACGGAGATTTCTCCGCAGCCAGCGCCACCATCGCAACAAGTGCGACGCCGACCGGCACACCCAAAAACGCGGCGCGCCGCGCAAACCCTTTCTGCATCATCGGAAACTCTCCCTTGCGCCTTCTACGGTAGAGGCTGAAAAGAACGGACGCCCGCCCGCCATTCAACATTCGCGTCTATCACTTTCCGGTGATGACCGACAGTTGCAGGCAAAGCAAGCCATCCCCGCGCGTAGCGCGGGGGACGAAAGTAATTACGGCGGCCATGTCTTATGCCGCGATCATGCGCTCGATTTCCTGCACGATCTCGCGAAGGTGAAAGGGCTTGGACAGAACCTTGGCGCGCTTGGGCGCATTGGCTGAGGGATGGAGCGCCACGGCGGCGAAGCCGGTGATGAACATGATCTTGAGCCGCTCGTCCATCTCGGCGGCGCGCTTGGCGAGCTCGATTCCGTCAAGACCCGGCATCACGATATCGGTCACCAGGAGGTCGAAAGTCTCGGCCGACAGGCAGGCATAAGCCTGTTCGCCATCGCCGAAATCGGTCACCGCGTGACCGGCCTTGGCGAGCGCGCCCGCGAGGAAGCGCCGAAGCGACTCGTCGTCTTCGGCCAGTAGTATCCGCGCCATAATTTCCCCTTCAACAGCGGGACTATATCACGCATGAGTCGCTTGCGCGCGTCCAATGAGGCCGCAGTCATGCCCGATATGCCGCTTGCCCTCTGCGCCCTTTTGATGATCGAGTTCGTTATCGAAGGGGACGCTATCCGCGCATGAGGCAGTTCTCCGTGTTACGCAGCCAGCATGATCCCGTGCTCGAAAGTCTTTGCGCCGAGCCGGTGCGGGTGATTCGCCCTGTGCGGCAGACACTGCCCTTCGTATTCGCCTCGCCCCATTCGGGCCGCCTTTATCCGGCGAGCTTTGTCGAGCGGAGCCGTCTCAATCCGGTGGCGCTCAGGCGCTCCGAAGATGCGTTCGTCGACGAATTGTTCGCGCCCGTGGTCGAGCATGGCGCGCCGCTTCTGCTTGCGCGTTTCCCGCGCGCCTATCTCGATGCCAATCGCGCGCCCGCCGAACTCGATGCCGCGATGTTCGAAGGTGCGTTGCCTTTCGCGGTCGATCGTACCAGCCCGCGCGTGCATGCGGGTCTTGGCATCATCCCGCGGGTGGTGCGCGAAGGTGTCGAAATCTATCGCGAGAAGCTCAAGACGCGCGATGCCGAAGAACGCATCCAGCGTTTCTACCGGCCTTACCACGCACAGCTCGAGCGGCTCGTCGCCGATACGGTTTCGCGTTTCGGCGTCGCGGTCGTGGTGGATTGTCATTCCATGCCGTCGGCGGCCGCGGCACCCGATATCGTGCTCGGCGACCGGCTCGGCCTCGCCGCAGCGCCGCAAGTAACATACGCCGCCGAATGCGCCTTCGCCGCGCAGGGTTTTTCGGTCGCGCGCAATGCCCCTTATGCAGGCGGACACACCACCCAGCTGTATGGGCGGCCGAATGCGTCGGTGCATGCTATCCAGATCGAGATCAACCGCGCGCTCTATCTCGACGAAGAACGTGTCGAGCGCGGCGCGCGCTTTGCCGAAACCCGCATTCGCGTCGCCGCAGCGCTCTGCGAACTGATCGCCTTCAAGGAGCAATCTTCGGAAGCGTCGGCGGCCAGGCTCGCGGCTGAATAAAAAAGGCCGCACCGTAAAGGTGCGGCCAAGTTCAGGGAGGAAACGCCCAGGAAGGGCGGCGGTACCGCGGAAAACCGCGCCACCGCTCGACCAGACTATCGCCCGGGCTTATGTTGCAGCGCAACAGAAATCTCGCCGCATCTGCAGCAAGCATGATTAATAAATCTTGATGACTTAAGGTTACTTGCTACCCATATTTTGTGTGCGGCGCAGCACTACCTACAGCGTCACCCCATTGAGTCACGAAAACATAATCGCGCCGCAACATGGCTGTCGCGAATGCCGGGCAGGCCTGTGCGTGAAAGCGCGAAAAGCGATTCGCGTTGACCGGTCAAGAGGATGCGATGGCCGAGGTCGCATGGTCGAGGGAACGCCCGTCCCGCCTGTCTGAGGCGCTGTTGCGTACATCGATGCGGCGCCAGACGCCGCGCGGTACGCCGCATGAGCCAAGGCGGGCCGCTGCCCATCACCGCGCCATCTTCATTTCCGATACCCATCTGGGCACGCGCGGCTGCAAGGCCGAGCTGCTGGCGGATTTCCTCGCGCGCAACAGCTGCGACACGCTCTATCTGGTGGGCGATATCGTCGATGGCTGGCGTCTGAAGCGGCGCTGGTTCTGGCCCGAAGCGCATAACCGCGTCCTCGAAGCATTGCTGCACAAGATCGATATGGGTACGCGCGTGATCTATGTGCCCGGCAATCACGACGAGGTGCTGAGAACCTATTGCGGCCGCGAAATCGCCGGCGTCGAACTCATGGACGAGGCGGTGCATGAAACGGCGGATGGCCGCCGCCTTCTGGTGCTTCACGGCGATCGTTTCGATGCGGTGATCGCCTATGCCAAATGGCTCGCCCATCTCGGCGATGGCGCCTACACGCTGGCGCTGCACCTGAACGAAATTTGTCATGTCATCCGGCGCCGGCTTGGCCTGAAATACTGGTCGCTTTCAGCCTTCCTGAAACACAAGGTGAAGAACGCGCTCGAATATATCTGCCGCTTCGAAGACGCCGTTGCGCGCGATGTGAAAGCGCGTGGATTCGATGGCGTGGTCTGCGGCCACATCCATCACGCCACGATGAAAACATTGGAAGGCGTGCTCTACATCAATGACGGCGACTGGGTTGAAAGCTGTACCGCGCTCGTTGAAGATATGCGCGGACATCTGGAGATCATTCACTGGGCCACTGCCGCCGCCTCGCGCGATCCGGTCGCCCTGGCCTCTGCCCGAGACGAACTCGCAGCGGCCATTCCCGCCTGAGGCGGTGTTCATGACCGAGGACGGAGCGCCGCTGGAAGCCGGCGAGCGTGCGCTTATGCGCGCCCGGAAGTTACTGATCTTCACCGACGCCTGGGCGCCGCAGGTCAACGGCGTGGTGCGGACGCTTGAAACATTGGGAAAAGATCTCGAATCCCTCGGCTGGGACGTTCGTTACGCGACGCCTGAAGGCCGCCTCACCGTACCGCTTCCAACCTATCCCGAAATCCGTCTGGCGCTGTTTCCGCGCAGGAGTCTCGAAAAACTCATCGACGACTTCCAACCCGACGCCATTCATATCGCAACCGAAGGAACGATCGGGCTCAGCGCGCGCGCCATTTGCCGGAAGCGCAATCTGCCTTTCACCACGTCGTTTCACACGCGCTTTCCCGACTATGTGAATGCGCGTTTTCCGTTCATCTCCAAATCTCTCGTCTACCGTTTCCTGCGCTGGTTTCATGCGCCCGCATGGTCGGTGATGGTCGCAACGCCGTCGCTGAAGCAGGAGTTGGAAACAAACGGATTTCGCAACGTGCGGATCTGGACTCGCGGCGTGGATGTCGGCCAATTCCGTCCGATCCCCGATGCGTCGCTGCCATATGCAGGTCCGATCTGGCTCTATGTCGGCCGCATTGCGGTCGAGAAGAATGTCGAGGCGTTTCTGGGTCTCGATCTTCCCGGCACCAAGATCGTCATCGGCGACGGACCGGCCCGCACCGCGCTCGCGCGCACCTATCCCGATGTGCAATTTCTCGGGCCAAAGACCGGCGAGGATCTGGTCCGGCATTATGCGGCGAGCAATGTATTTGTTTTCCCGAGCCTGACCGACACGTTCGGCCTTGTCATGCTGGAATCGATGGCCTGCGGCGTGCCGGTGGCGGCTTTTCCGGCGCAGGGTCCCTGCGATGTGGTCGGCAATTCGCCGGGTGCGGCGCTCGATGCCGATCTTCGCAAGGCCTGTTTGCGCGCGCTTGAGATTCCCCGCAGTGCTGCCAGGGCTTTTGCGCTGACGCGATCCTGGCGCATCTGCACCGAGCAGTTCCTGTCCAATCTTCCGCTGAATGTGCAGCTCGCCGAGCCGGAATCGCCGCTCCCGCCCGTCCAACCCCTCCGCGCGGCTTCGTAGGCAGATTTCCCCCTCCCCAGGCATTCCGGGGGAGAGGGTTAGGGTGAGGGGGCTTGGCCACCGCCCGAACCTCGAATATCAGCTTCCTCGGCGGGGCAAGCCTTGCAACATCCATCGCGCATCTACACCCCCTCACCCCAGCCCTCTCCCCCGCTATCGCGTGGGCGAGGGAATGCAGCAGGACCGCACTTGGAATGTCATCGAGTTACAGCGCAGTGAGCCGGGCTGAGGCGCAACGACCCAAACTCCTGACCGCCGAATATCTGTTCTTCGGCGCGATCATGCTCGGCTGGGCGGTGATGGTCGTCACGCGGGGCAAGGACGAGTCGTGGGATTTCCGTAACTATCATTGGTACATCCCTTACGCCTTCCTGCATCACCGGCTGGGTTTCGACATCGCCGTGGCGCATCAGGCGACCTATTACAATCCGTTTCTCGATACGCCGTTCTATTTCATTGCCACGCATGTCAAGGCGTGGCTGGCGCTCGGTATTCTCGGCGCGATTCAGGGTGCGAGCGCGATTCCGCTCTATCTGATCTGCCGCTCGCTTTTGCGCGTCGAGCCGCGGCGGCTGTTGTCGGCGCTGATCGCGCTGATCGCCATGCTGGGCAGTCTCAATCTCTATCTCGCGGGCTCGACCTACTACGACAATGTGATGAGCCTGTTCGTGCTCTCGGGCCTCGCGCTGGTGATTACCAACCGTGCGGAACTGGCTACGGGGCGCCTCATCCAGGGCGCGTTCATCGCGTTCGTGGCCGCGCTGCTGACCGGCGGTGCGGTCGGATTGAAATTGCCGGAAGCGCCCTTCGCGCTTGCCTTTGCCGGTGTTCTGGCGATTCTTCCCGGCGATGCGCGGCATCGCACAACGCGATTGCTGGCCGGCGCCCTGGGCGGCCTCGCCGGCTTTGCGCTGTTTGAAGCCTATTGGATGGTCGAGATGGGACGCCTCACCGGCAATCCCATCTTCCCCTATTTCAACCAGTTTTTCGATTCGCCGCTGGCGCTGGCGGCGTCCTATCGCGATGTGCGGTTCCTTCCGCACAGCCTCGAGCATCAGCTGTTGTTTCCTCTGCTGTTCTCGCTCGACTGGCGGGTGGCCGACGATCTGCCGTTCAACGACATCCGCGTCGGCGTCGCCTATGTGCTGTTGATCGTGACGACGCCGGTGTTGTTCTTCGTGCGCCGCCGCGAGAACACAATCGTGGCGCCGGAAGTGGCCGCGGCTCTATTCGTATTCGCGGCCATATCCTATGTGGTCTGGCTCAAGATCTTCGCGATCTATCGTTACATCCTGCTGCTTGAAATGCTCGCACCTTTGCTCATCGCGGCTGCTGTCGGGATGTGGCCGGTTTCCATGCGGGTGAGGCTGATTGCGGCTGCGGCGCTCCTGATCTGGGTGCAGGCGTCCATGAAGGCCGATCTGCCCGAACGCGCGCCCGTCACCGACCCCTATGTCCAGGTGACGCTGCCGCCCATACCGCATCCCGACAGGACGATGATCCTGATGACCGGCGAGGCACCGCTCGGCTATCTGGCACCTTCCTTGCCGCCGCAAATCCCGATTCTGCGCATCGATGGCTGGCTGATCCAGCCGCAGGACGGTTCGCGGCTGACGGCAGCGACCCGCAAGCGCGTCGCGGCGTTCCAGGGCGATCTCTTCGTCATTGCCGATGTGGCCGAAATTCCGCGGAGCAAGGACGCGTTGGCCGTTTATGGCCTTGCCATGCGCGCGGCAGAATGCCGAAATATCGTCACGAATCTCGCCGGACCCTACAGCTTCTGTCCTCTCTCGCGGATACAAAGCGCAAGCCCATGAACAGCAGCCCGGCCCGCATCGCCGTCCTTGTCCCCTGTTACAATGAAGAGGCCGCCATCGCTCAGGTGGTGCGTGATTTCCACGCCGCGCTGCCGACGGCGGCGATCTATGTCTATGATAATAACTCCGCCGACAGGACCAGCCAATTCGCGCGCGAAGCGGGCGCCATCGTCCGTTTCGAGGAGCGGCGGGGCAAAGGCAATGTCGTCCGCCGCATGTTCGCCGATGTGGAAGCCGACATCTATGTATTGGTGGATGGCGACGATACCTATGATGCATCGGCCGCGCCGCGTCTGGTGCGCGCGCTGGTGGATGGCGGTTATGACATTGTGTCCGGGCGCCGCATCGCGGTGGGCGAACATGCCTATCGCGCGGGCCATGTGCTGGGTAACCGGCTGCTGACCGGACTGACCGCGACGATGTTCCAGGTGAAGATCGGCGATCTGCTCACCGGCTATCGCGTCATGTCGCGCCGTTTCGTGAAATCCTTTCCGTTCACTGCGGAAGGTTTCGGCATCGAGACCGAACTCACCGTGCATGCGGTGCGCCTTCTCATGCCGGTGGTCGAGATCGACACAAATTACAAAGAACGGCCGGCGGGCTCGGTCAGCAAACTCAGCACCTGGAGCGACGGATTCCGCATCCTGTTCACGATCGTCAGCCTGGTGCGCGAGGAGCGTCCGCTGGTGTTTTTCTCAAGCCTCTTTTTGCTGCTGGCGATTGTTTCCCTCTTCATCGGCACGCCGGTAATCGTCGAGTATTTCCACACGGGTCTCGTGCCGCGCCTGCCGAGTGCCGTGCTCGCGACGGCGCTGATGTCGCTCGGCTTCCTGTCGCTGGCGAGCGGGCTGATCCTCGATACGGTGACGCGAGGCCGCTGGGAGTTGAAGCGCACGGCCTATCTGCGGATGCCCGGGCCTCACGATCTCGAGCTGCCATGACATCTCTGGCGGAGCGCGCCCGGCGCATCCACGAGATACGCTTTCTGCGCTTCGCGTTCATCGGCACCTGCGGCTTCGTGGTGAATGAGCTCGCTCTGTGGCTCACAATTGCTTTTACCGGTGTGAACAAATATGTCGCGTGGTTTCCCGCTTTTGCAGTGGCCGTCACATTCACCTGGTGGGGCAACCGCACGCTCACTTTTCGCGACCGCGCCGCCAGCACGGGACTTCTGCGCGAATGGGCCGTGTTCGTGATCGGCAACAGCCTCGGTGCGACTGCAAATTTTCTTGTCTACACAACGATGCTGCGGTTTGCGCCGCAGCCATTCGGGAATCCGTTGCTTGCCCTCGTTGCAGCCACGCTGGTAGGGCTGGTCTTCAACTTCGTCGTCTCCGCACGCTTCATCTTCCGCGCCGCGAAGTAATAATTACCTCAGACGTACGAGTTCTTCCACCACGGACGTGCCGGATGGGGTGTCCATGTCCGTGCGCGTGGTTTCGGTCAGGCGCGTCAGCATCATGTAGAAACCGCAAGTGACGATTATTTCCACGATCTCGCGCGGCGAGAAATAGCGGGATGCGTCCTTCACCGTTTCTTCGTCGGCGCGGACGTTGCGGATCACTTCCCGCGCGAAACGCAACAGGATTTTCTCGACATCGTTGAAACAGGGATTGGAAAGATCTCCGGCCTCTATCGCCGCGATCTGCACTTTGCTGCAGCCGATCGATTCCGCAACCGATACGTGCTGCACCCATTCATAGGCGCCGCCTTCGAGCTGCGACACCAGCAATATCACCAGCTCGCGATGTACGGGCTTGAGTTTCTGCCGACCGAGAATGGAACCGCCCAACCGCATGCAAGGCACAAAATCGCAGGATGCGTTGGCCAGCATCTTCATGATGTTGAGCTTGCGCGGCAACCGCGCGAAGGCTTCGCGCACTTCCTGGGGCGAATGCTTCAAATCGGCATACGGAATGAGCGGCATCGGACCCTCCAGCCTCTCTCATTTTCGCCGGAGCATGACCGGATGCGGCGCATTTCGCAACGCGTCAATCCGCTCAATTCGGTTCGGCACGGGCGGATTGGGAATCGATGGTCACCGATTTCACAATTGCAAATATGCGCAAGCCGGGTTTCAGCGCCAGCCGGTCGCAGGAGGCGCGCGTAATGCGGGAAATGATGATTGTTTGCCCGCAGCGAAGGCGCACATCCACATTTGTTAGGCCTACCGCACGGATGCCAAGGATTTCCGCGGGCAGAATATTGTTGGCGCTGATGCCGTCGGGCGCTTGCAAGGAAAGCATCACATCGTCGGCGCGCAGCCGCACGCGCAGCGCCGCGCCTTGCGGGTGTTCGATCCTCGGCACAAGCAAGGTTCCACCATCGAACGCAAGCGCGGTGAGCCCATCCGCCCGATGCTGCGCAATGCGGGCAGGAAAGACCGCGCCATGCACCGGCACCAGCGCGCCGAGTTCCGGATCGGAGAGGAGATCGAACACGCGGCCCTGCGCTGCAACGCGGCCTTTGTCGAGCACGATCATATTGTCTGCGAGGCGCGCAACCTCGTCGACGGAATGGGTGACATAGATCATCGGCAGCCGCGCATGATCGCGCAGGCGTTCGAACCAGGGCAGGATTTCCGCCTTGCGTGGGGCATCGAGCGCGGACAAAGGCTCGTCGAGCAATAACAGGCGCGGATTGGCCAGCAAGGCGCGGCCGAGCGCGACACGACTCTTCTCGCCGCCCGACAGGTGCGAAGGTTTGCGCGCGAGCATAGGCGCGAGCCCCAGCAGATCGAGCACTCCGTCGAATTCCGTTTGCGATGCGCGGTGTTTGGCACGCCGCCAGCCAAAACGAAGATTTGTTTCGACGCTCAGATGTGGGAATAGCCGCGCATCCTGGAACACATAACCCATGCGTCGCCGGCGCGCCGGAACACATATCCGCGCTGTTGTGTCGAGCAGGGTTTCGCCATCGATGACGATTCGTCCTTCGTCCGGCTGGAGGAGCCCTGCAATGGCATTCACAATGCTCGTCTTGCCGGCACCGGACGGACCAAACAAAGCCGTGATACCCGGCCGCTGCACCTGGAAATTTGCATCGAGTGCGAAAGCGCCGAAGCGGTGGCGTAGCGTTACATCGAGGCTCATGCGGTCATCGCCGCGCGCAGGCGTTTGTCCGCAAGGCCCGCGAGCATCATGCCGATCAGCGCCAGAATGATGGACAGTCCGGCGAGTCGCGCCGCTTCCTGTTCTCCGCCCGGCTGTTGCAGCGCGCTATAGATCGCCAAAGGCAGCGTGCGTGTTTCGCCCGGAATATTGGAGACGAAAGTGATGATCGCGCCGAATTCGCCGAGGCTTGCGGCGAACGCCGTGATCGCGCCGGCGATAATGCCGGGGAGCGCCAGCGGCAAAGTGAGATTGACGAAGCGGTCGAACGGCCCTGCGCCGAGCGTGGCCGCCGCTTCGGCAAGCTTTGCATCCTGCGCCTGAACGGACAGTTTTATCGCGCGATACTGGAACGGGAATGTCATCAGGGCCGCCGCGAGTGCGGCGCCCGTCCAGCTGAAGGCAAAGCGGATGCCGAATTGCGCCAGCCACGCGCCGAGCGGCTCGCGCGGGCCCAGACTCATCAGCAACAGATAACCGACGGCCACGGGCGGCAGCGCCAGCGGCAGATGCAGAATACCTTCGAGCAGCGAACGGCCGGGGAAATTACGGCGTGCCAGCAGCAATGCCGCGATCAGTGCGACGGGCAGGGCGCAGATCACCGCCACCGCGGAGATCCGCAGGCTGAGCAGAAGCGCTTCGGTTTCGGCGGGCGTGAGCAAATCAGTTACGGCGTCGCAAAGCCGTAATGCGCGAACACGGCTCGCGCGGCCGGGCCGCGGAGATAGCGGAAGTAATCTTCGCTGTCCGGCGTGTCGCCGGTTTTCACGATGCCGGCTGGATAGACGATCGGCGCGTGCGAGGATTCGGGAAATACGCCGACGATTTTCACCTTCGTGCTCACCCGCGCATCGGTGACATAGACGATGCCGAGCGGCGCGTCGCCACGCTCCACAAGCGTCAACGCCGCGCGCACATCGTCCGCGCGTGCCAGATGCGGCACAAGCGATTTCCAGGCACCGAGATGCGTCAACGCATCTTTGGCATAAATACCGGCAGGCACATGATCCGGGTCGCCGACCGCCAGGCGGCCGTCGGCTCCAAGGAATTTCAACCAGTCGAAACCGGAATCGATGCCGCGCGGCGCGAGCGGCGAATCGGCGGGCGCAATGAGCGCCAGCGCGTTGCCCAGCAGCACCGCCTGCCTGGCGATCAGGCCCTTTTGCGAGAGATAGTCCATCCATTTGGTATCGGCGGAAATGAAGATGCCCGCGGGCGCGCCGGCCTCGATCTGCCGCGCGAGCGTGGAGGAAGACGCAAAGGATTCCGCCACGGCCGTGCCGCTGCGCTTCGTATAGGCCGCGTCGATATCCTGCAGCGCGTTGGTCAGGCTGGCGGCGGCATAGACGGTGAGTTTGCCCGCGGCCACAGCCGGCGCGGCGAGACTAAGGGCCAGCAACGCGGCAAACATGGCGGCGAATTTCGGCATGGCGCTCCCCTGAAGCTTTTCACAGGGAATAGCATATTCAGCTTGATCGATCCCGGGGTGATGTGTCTTCGGCGGGCGCCTGCTCATGCACGTCACGGATCGCTTCCAGCACAATATCGGGATCGACAGGTCTGGTGAGTTCTTCGGCCTGTCGGTCGGCGCGGTCCTTGATCAGCGGATCGTCGCGGCGAAGCTCCTCGATGAGCGCGATCAGCTTCGCCGTCTTCTGGTCGCTGAGCAGCGCCAGTTGCAACATCAGCTGTTCGCGATGATCGCCCAGTTGCTGCGCGCGGCGTTGAACGATGAGAATGATCACCGTCATATACACGGCGAACAGCGACAACAACATGCCGAGCAGCGGGAACGGCAACGCATCGAAGGCACGCCGGCCGAGAACGATATTTGTTCCGATCCAGCCGGCAACGAAAAGCGTCAACGCGCCCGCCAGCGCGGCGCGCGCCAACAGGCTCATCATCACTTCGAGAATGCGTTCCGCGCGCGTGGCCGAACGGGCATGGGCGTGATGCAACCTGGCTATGGCCTGGACGGTTTCATCGACATGACCCGGAAGTGCCTTGTCGTCGGATTGCTCCATTCCGGCGATTCCACAGGCTGGGGGCGGCGAAGTCAGAAAAGCCCGCAAGGTGCCTTTGGTTCCGGACCCGATGGAACGCGGCGGCAGGTTAATCGTTTTCTCACTGTAACCGCCGAGCCGGCGCCGCTCTACGTATCGATAAGGATGCGCGTCAGGCCTGAGAGATAAAGAGGCGCCGCTCGCGGTTTCATTTGTTTGCTATTTCGATGGCCGGGAACTTTTTTCCCGGCCTTTTCGTTTTCATTTGGCAACCCGGAAAGAGATACCTCCGATGGACAAGAACAGGATCGAAGGCGCTGCCGACAAGGTCAAAGGCAGCATCAAGGAAACCGCCGGCAAAGTGCTCGGCAATGATCGTCTGCAGGCCGAAGGCGCTGCCGACAAGATCAAGGGAAATGTGAAGGAAGTAGCCGGGAAGGCAGCCGATGCAACCCGGGACGGCGTGAACAAGGCGTCGAACGCGCTGAGCAACGCGTCGAAAGACTGAAGCAGGACGAATATTCATGGAGCGCGCCGGGTGATTCCCGGCGTGTTCCGTTTGATCTTTCATTGTAGTTTGTTATTGGCGGAAGGTGGCGAAGATGCGTCCGGTGACTCTGATTGGCGTTTTGTTGATAGTTGCCGGCGTGGCGGCGCTGGTGTTCGGTCATTTCGAATATTCCGATACCAAACCGGTGCTCAAGGCCGGTCCGCTCCAGGTCAACGCGACCGAGCAGCACAGCGTCGATATCCCCACGATTGCAGGCATCGTTATTGTGATCGCGGGCGTTGGGCTCGCGCTTGCGGGCCAGCGCCGCGCCTGAACCCTGCCGTCATTGCCATTGGCGGCCCGGGGTGACATCGTGAATCGGACAGAGCGGCGGGAGGCGTGTTATGCTTGGGCTGATCCTTATTATTCTTCTGATCGTCTTCCTCGCCGGCGGGTTCAGCGGGCGTTTCGGCGGTTACGGTTATGGCTATGGGCATCGCGGAATAGGCTGCCTCGGCACGATCCTCATTATCATCCTCGTCCTGATGCTGCTGCACAGGATCTGACGGTTATTCGGCCCAATCTAGTTTTTATTTGGTGATAACGCCTGTCCGAACAAAGCCTGATGGCGATCCCAGTTTTGTTGTCCGAACGCGGAAATACCTAAATCTTTCGCTGTCGCAATGATCTCCGCCAGATATTTCCTGCGTAAACCACGGACCTCGTCGGGATTTGGCATAAGCCCGTTGGCTGCCAACTTCTTCGCATCTTCCTGGAAATTCCCCTGCAGGACGGCAAGCCGCTCGTTCGCGGCATGTTCGATCTCGGCCGGTACCTTTGACGGAAGTTCAGGCAGATTTAGCGACAGCGCGCTGACCAGGTCGCCGCCGAGCAGCATCGTATTATCAGGGCTCGCCGGCACGAGACCAACTACACGATTGAGAAAGCCGGCATACTCTCCCGCCCAGATCGAACTCGGGATCAGCGGCCAGGGTTTCACGACAATTCCCATCGGCAGCTGCGCATTGATGCGCGCTATGAATTGATCTCGGCTTGCCTCTGCCAACGCATTGCGCCGCGCATCTTGCGCGTCCGGAGCTGGTATGATGTTGAACGGATTATCCGGTGAAAATCCGAGGCTCGTCAGCATCTGGCCGGCCGGACCGTCGAATAACGACTTTGACAACACGCGACTAACACCATCGGTATCCGGCTGCAACCCGGGCAGCACAATGGGGTTGTTCGCTGCAGAAGATGAGGCGGCGGTTTCCCGACGGCCGAAAATGGAGCGCTTCATTGCGGAAATCTTCTCGCGGTGCGGGCCACCAACCCGATAACAAAAAATGCCTACCCATGGCTTAAGAGCGATGTTTGAAAGATTGACGTTCCGTCATTCAACTTTGGCGTGCCCAACGAAGCAACTGATCCGCGACGTGCTTAAGCCTAAAAATCACTTTGCATGTGATTTGTGTGAGAGATGACCTCGGTTATCGTGCATCTGGGGGCACGCTTTGGCGGTGGTGGTGCGTGCGGCGTGCGGTTGGTAGTACCAGTTAGCGGCTCAAGCCGAGGGGACTGTGCTATCGCCCGCTTAACATGAGTGTGGGTGCTAACCTCTCATGTGCACGTTCTAGGTCCTTTCGAAGCGCCTGGACCTTCCTCATACGGGTCCGAGATAAAGACATTCCTGCACAACTTCCCGGAACTTCTCCGGCACGCGGCGAAAGTCGACCACGTCCGCGCTGCGCAAAATCGAAGCTTGCTTGGCTCTGGATTCAAAGAGATTTCGCCAGATTTGTGGCGCTCGCTGGCGGCAAAACTGGATAAGTAATGGACGACGATAAGGCATCATATATTGGAATTGACCGCTGGCGATCGGTCCGCGAGAGTGCGAATCACGTTGCCACTTGCGCCGCCCACCCGGAAGTAGCCCAAGTGTACTCGGACCTACCCACTTGCGTGTCAGATCATGAAGGCAGATTATGGCGACGCAGCAGCAACAGGTAGTGCGTATGGTCGAGACCCCCGTGCCAATCACGGATGACCCTTGGACAACTTCCGAAACGCGCACAATCCCGATCAACTCCCATGATCCAAGGTT
>DASXXW010000283.1:0-14951 GCA_036502865.1 Rhizomicrobium sp. | reverse complement strand
GGTCTCCTGCAGTTCTTCGTCACGCAGACGGCGCCGAAAACGGAGTAACGCGCAGCGCCCGGCATACCCCCTTCACTCGTGAGGAAAATCATCCGATGTTGGTTTCATCTTTCGCACAGGACCTGTTCAAAGCCGGCATCCGGCATTTCGCGACATTTGGAGGCGGCTGGCTTGTCGCGCATGGCATATTGCAGAGCGATCAGTTGAACAGCTGGCTCGGCTCAATCTGCTTTCTTGGCGGCGTTGCCTGGAGTGCGTGGGACAAATATCAGCATGCAGACGCCGTCCGCCGATGAGCGAGATCGGCAATGGCGGCGTCACAAAATTTCTCGCCAATGGCGGAGGCGCGATCACTTTCCGTCTACTGGCGACGGCGATGGGCGCCGTCATCATCTGGCTCCTGCGCATCGAAGGCGAGCAGTTGAATGAGAGATTGAATAGGATCGAAACTGCCATTTCCGCCGTAAGCCAGGTCGCGCAGGATGCTTCGGCACGCGGCGACGTGAATGCCGTCCGGCTTTCGACGATGGACGGCACGACGGCCGAACTTTGGCGCGCACTCAACGCCAACACTGTCCGGCTCGACGACCACGAACACCGGCTATCCGAACTCGAAGGCGCCCACCGGCGCTAAACAAAATCCTGAACAACATGCATGCGTAGCCGCCCGGGTAACCGGGCGGCTTTTTTCGTATCAGGCGTAACCCGATAGCGACCCTGGACGCTCTCGTCATACCCTATCGCTTCCCGTATGATCCTTGCCGCATTGCAGCCTCGAAGGAATCCGGAATTGGTGAAACTGAACCTTGTCGCCCTTTCGCTCGCCGCGGTGGCAACTGCATCCCCTGTCTATTCCGCACCGGCCGCCCAGGATCTGTTGGAGGCGGTGGGTCATTGCGCGTCCATCACGGACGATCACGCGCGCCTTGCATGCTACGACGCACTGGCGCCCCATGTGAAAGACGCGCTTGCGTCTCCGCCTTCATCACTACCCGGCAACCGGACGCCCACCGTCGAAGAACAACGCTCCTGGTTCGGCTTCGATCTCGGCAGCCTCTTCGGCACGGCTCCCGTGGAGCAGACGACGCCGGCACAGTTCGGCAGCGACAGGCTGCCGGCGACCCATGCCAAGGAAGACACAGCGGCCGCGACCGTCGATAGCATAACGGCCGGCGTGACGGACTTTGCCTACACGCCGTTCGGCAAGTTCATCGTGTTTCTCGACAATGGGCAGGTCTGGCGGCAGATTGAAGGCGATGCAGATCACGCGATTTTCAAGAAGCCGGCGAAGGACAACAAGGTCACTATCGATCGCGGCTTTATCGGCAGCTACAACATGATGCTCAACGACAGCTCGCGCACCTTCAAGGTCACGCGCGTGAAATAAACTTGAGCTGCGATGGATCAGTACATGCGCACCGCATAGATCGGCGGCAGACGCGCAGGCTCCAATTGCCAACTCTCGCCGGCATCGACGGAAAACCAAAGGCCGCCCGTGGTCGAGCCCATCGCCAGGCACTCACCTTCTTCGTCGACATCGAGGCCATGGCGGTAAACAAGGTCGTAAGCAGGAGCTGGCAATCCGGCGCGAAGCGTTTCGAATGTTCGCCCGCCATCGCGCGTCCGGTTTACGACCAGGGCCGCATCCACGGGCTCACGGCGCTGGTCGGAATGCGCCGGCACGAACCAGGCGGTCAGCGGATCCTTGGGATGCGCAGCTACTGCAAATCCGAAATTCGAAACCGGCGGAAGCAATTCGCTCCATTGCCGGGCACCATCGCTACTGCGGAACACGCCATTGTGATGCTGTATCCAAAGCGAGTCCGGATGTGCTCCGCAGCGCGCTACCCGATGCGGATCCTGGACTGCGTTGTCGTATTTCTGCTCGGGCGGAACATAGGCGGCATACATTCCTTCCGTTCGCGGAGCCCAGGTGTGCCCGCGATCGGCCGTATGCCAAACGCCTCCGCAAGAAATACCGACTGTTACATGCGCGGAATTGCGTGGGTCGACGAGGATGGAATGAATGCCCGCATCGTCATACCCTCCTCCAAACCATCGTTCGCGGCCGGGCACATTCCACAGCGAATCTATCAACCGCCAATTGGCGCCGCGATCGTTTGAAACAAACAAACCCGCGGGGATTCCGCCAGCCCACAGCTGGCCCGGCTCGTCCGCCCCACCGGCTTCAAGCGCCCAGACCTGCTTGAGAGCCGGATAGCTTTCGCCCTTTGGAAAGGCCGGCACCGAAATTTCCCGCCACGTCTCACCGCGATCATCGGATCGATGTAATTTTGGTCCGAAATGGCCAAGATTGAGCGCCGCGTACAACGTTCCATCGCGCGGGTCCGCGAGTGCGAGCGTAACTGGCGAACCGGCAAAATGCGATTGTGCGAGACGCCAGATCCTGCCGTCTCGTGCATAAATGAAAAGACCCTTTCGCGTCGAAACAAGCGCGCGCTGTTCCATATCAACCTCCGGAAAGTGCCTGCATCACATAGATTTCGGAGCGCGGACCGGCGGCCATCGAAAGCGCCGTTTCATGTGCAATCCGTTCGCCATCGAGAAAAATGCACACGTGCTTTCGGAGCCGTCCCTGCTCATCGAGAACATATCCCTGCACCTGCGGATGCTGGGCAAAAATCTTCGTGAGCGCATCTCCGACGGTTTGACAGTCGATCTCCGTCGGCTTCCCAGGCCCAACTGATCCCAGTCTCGCCGTGAAATGCACGATCGCCATCCATGAAGGTTACGCCGCTGTCCGCAGCAATGTCCATTCAACCCGCGGGCTGCTCAGCAAGGGCCAGCCCGGTCGATGGCAGGCGCCGCCGAAATTCGCGGCGGATCAGCAACAAGCTTACGACCGCCTGAAAAGCCACGCTCGCAACCGAAATGTACCAGAGCGTTTCGATCCGAAATCCAGGCTGCAATGAAAACCAGAATGCGGGAAGAGCAAAAGTCAGCAGCCGCGAACCCGAACTGATCAGCGATGGCCAGGTATTGCCGAGTGCCTGGAACAATCCCGAACAACTGAAGATGATTCCTGTCGCGATGAAGTTCCAGGAAATGATCCGCAGGAACGTACTGCCCGCGGCGATTACTTGCGCATCATTCGTAAAAATCCGGATAAGGAGCTCGGCGCGCCACTGGCAGAAGAGCATCAGCAAAACCATGATCGCAATGCTCGCGATAACAGATATGCGCAGCGTCGCCCGAACCCGGTCCCAATGTTTGGCACCGAAATTCTGGCCGGCGACCGGTGCAGCCGAAAAGGCGATGGCCATTCCCGGCAGGAAAATGGCCTGCATGATCCGCGTTCCCGTCCCGAAACCCGCCTGAGCCGCCGTGCCGAACTGGCGTGTCAACCAGTAGATCAAGCCGGAATAGACCACCATCAACGCGAACTCGCCGCCGGCCGGAATTCCAATCAGAAGCAATCGCTTCCAGATACCCCAATCCGGACGCCACTGCCCGAAATCCACGGCGACATAAGATTCAAAGCGCACAAAATAGAAGATCAGCAGCAGTACGGCTGCAGCAACCGCGATGGTGCTGGCAAGCCCCGCGCCCGCCACGCCCAAAGGATGACCAGTGCCCCAGCCTGCAATCAGGATGGGCGCTAAAATAATATTGATCGTGAGGCTCGCCACCTGCACGAGCATGGTGGGATGGACAATGCCCGTCGCGCGCAAAGCAGCGCCGAGTGCCGTCGTAATAAACTGCAACGCCAGGCCGGGAATATAATAATATAAATAAATGCGCCCTGCCGCCGCCGTCGCCGCGCTCGCGCCCAGTGTGGCCGTGTATGGTGCAGCGAGCGGATAGAAGATCAGGATCGTTGCCACGGAGAGGAGAGTGCCCAGCGCACTCGCCTGATTGAAAATCCGGTTTGCATCTACCGGGTCCTTTCGCCCCACCGCATGCGAAAGCAGCGACAGCGTGCCGGCGGCCAGCATCTGGGTCAGCGCGAGAACCAGGAAAACGATGTTGCCCGCCGCACCAACGCCGGCGATGGCTGCAGCTCCCAAATGCGCAACGAAGTAGAGATCGACGACGAAATAGGCGGCCGAAAACAGCATGCCGGCAGCGATAGGAACTGCCATGCGCAGGAGATGCCCACCAATCGAACCGGTTGTGAGATCGCGCAAGATCGCCCCCGAAGACGAACGTTTTCCGCTCTGCTATTAACTAGCCCGAAGGCGAGTACGAATCGCACTATCGGGCTTCATTCGGATACTTACCAGTGTCAGCAGGCAAGATACTTGGCGTAATTCTCGCCGGGGGCGCCAGCCGGCGGTTCGGCAGCGACAAGAGTGCCGCCCTGCTGGGCGGCCGGTCATTGCTTCAATGGGTTGCCGAACGCGCACGTCCTCAGGTCGAACGCCTCCTGCTGAATGCGAACGACCCCGAGGTTAGCTCGGAAATCGAGGCTCTTGAACGGATTAGCGATCACGCACCCGGCGAAGGTCCAATAGCAGGCATTCTTGCAGGATTGGCCGAGGCCTACGGACGCGGCTTCACGCATCTCGCAAGCTTCGCCTGCGACACGCCGTTCTTCCCAATCGATACCGTGGCGCGCCTCGCGACCGCTCTGGAGGTTTCGACGGCCGACTACGCCGTTGCGAGTTGCGGCGCGACCGCGCATCGCATTTTCGCGCTTTGGCCTGCCGTCCACCACGAACGGCTTGAACATGCCTTCGCCAATGGCGCGAGAAGCATGCGCGAGGTGGAGCATTGGCTGGAACCCACCTGGGCAGATTTTGAGCCTTATGGCGGTCCGGGCGGGGATCCATTCTTCAATATCAACACGCCGGTCGATCTGGATGTCGCACAAAACTGGCTGGTTGCCGGATACCACGCGACAAACAATAATGGGTGAGCGATCCGCACCCCATACGACATGTCTCGCAAAGCAGAGTGGAACGAAGACGACGCAGCCGCAATTATTGCGGCGCAGCAAGACCATGGCCTACTGGCCGTTCTTTCCGAACTCAATCACACATTCGGTTACCTGCACCGCGATGCCATTGGTTTGGCCGCGAAGGCGCTCAATCTTTCGCGCGCCGAAGTGCATGGCGTGGCGACTTTCTACCATGATTTCCGCGAGTGCCGGCCCGGTCGGCACGTGTTGAAGCTGTGTGGCGCCGAGGCGTGTCAATCGATGGGCTGCGAAGCCTTGGCTGCTCAGGCCATGCAGGAACTCGGCATCGCATTCGGCGAGACGACCTCCGATGAAGCCGTCACGCTGGAGCGCGTCTATTGTCTCGGGCTTTGCGCCTGCGCGCCCGCCGCATTACTCGATGAAAAACCTTATGCACGTCTAGACCAAAGCGCGATCTCGTCGCTGATCGCAGAAGCGCGCAAATGAAACAACGCATCTTCGTCTCGCGCGATGCAGGCGCCATTGCCGTTGGCGCCGAGAGAGTTGCTGCGGCAATTCGGGATGCAGCGGCGCACCACGCACCGGACGTTGAGATTGTGCGAACCGGCTCCCGCGGGCTCTACTGGCTGGAACCGATGGTCGAAATTGAAACGGCGAGCGGACGCTTCGCGTACGGGCCGATCGGACCAAACGACGTACCCAGCCTTTTTGCCAGTAATTTTCTGGAAGGCGGCGATCATGCGCGCGCATTGGGAAAAACAGAACTCATTCCCTGGCTGAAGCGACAAACGCGCCTGACATTCGCGCGATGCGGCGTAACCGATCCGTTATCGCTCGATGATTATCGGGCGCATGGCGGTTACGCGGGACTTTCAAAAACGCTGAAGCTGAAATCACAGGAAATTATTGAAGAAATATCCCGCTCAGGCCTTAGAGGTCGCGGCGGCGCCGGCTTTCCGACTGGGATCAAATGGAAGACCACGGCAGAAGCCAAAGGCGACATCAAATATATCGTCTGCAACGCCGACGAAGGCGATAGCGGCACGTTCGCCGACCGTATGCTGATGGAAGGCGATCCGTTTCTGCTTATTGAAGGGATGACGATTGCGGCACTCGCCGTGGGCGCGAGCAAAGGCGTCATCTATTGCCGCTCCGAATACCCAAATGCGATAGCTACGATGCGCGCGGCGATTGCCAAAGCGCGGGAAGAAAAGCTTCTCGGCCCGCGCGTCGCGGATTCCAATCAGGCATTCGATATCGATCTTGTCGTCGGCGCTGGCTCCTATGTATGCGGCGAAGAAACGGCGCTGCTTGAAAGCGTGGAAGGAAAACGCGGTCAGGTCCGTGCAAAGCCACCCCTTCCTGCCCATTACGGTTTGTTCGGTAAGCCCACAGTGGTGAACAATGTACTCACCTTCGCAGCTGCCGCCTGGATTTTGGCAGAAAGCGCCGACGAATATGCCGCGTTGGGATTCGGCCGTTCGCGCGGGACTTTGCCCATTCAACTCGCCGGCAACGTCAAATATGCAGGATTGTTTGAAGCGCCCTTCGGTCTGACGCTTGGCGAAATAATCGACGATGTGGGTGGAGGAACCGCGAGTGGCCGTCCGGTGCGTGCCGTTCAAGCCGGTGGTCCTTTGGGTGCTTATTTCCCGCGCGCCCTTTTCGACACGCCCTATGATTATGAAGCGTTTACCAAAAGGGACGGTCTGATCGGACATGGCGGCCTCGTGGTGTTCGACGATACGGTGGATATGGCGAAGCAGGCGCGTTTCGCGATGGAATTCTGTGCGATCGAATCCTGCGGGAAATGCACGCCCTGCCGGATCGGCTCGACGCGTGGCGTGGAGGTCATCGAACGCATCGTGAAGGGCGAAAAACGCGAGGCGAACGCACAACTTTTGAAAGACCTTTGCGAGACACTGAAATGGGGTTCGCTCTGCGCCCTGGGAGGCTTTACGCCCTACCCCGTCATGAGCGCGCTCACCCATTTCCCGGAGGATTTCGGGCTCGCCCGGGAACTGGCGGAGGTATAGAATAAGGCATGGCTCTGGTTTCGGAGATTGATCTCGGCACGCCGGCGCGGCGTAGCGAACAAAACGTCACCCTTTCCATCGATGGGCGATACGTAACCGTCCCGGCCGGGACATCGATCATGCGTGCTGCGGCCGAGATCGGCACGCAGATTCCCAAGCTCTGTGCGACGGACACGGTGGAAGCGTTCGGTTCCTGCCGTATGTGTCTTATCGAAATCGAGGGACGTAACGGAACGCCCGCCTCCTGCACGACGCCAGTCGCGGAAGGCATGATTGTCAGGACGCAGACGGAACGGCTTGCCCGGATACGGCGCGGCGTGATGGAATTATATATTTCCGATCATCCACTCGATTGCCTCACTTGTGCCGCCAATGGCGACTGCGAATTGCAGGACATGGCGGGCGCGGTGGGCCTGCGCGACGTGCGCTATGGCTATGCGGGTGAAAACCATCTCGCCGAACAGAAAGATGAATCGAATCCCTATTTCACCTATGACCCGTCGAAATGCATTGTTTGCTCGCGTTGCGTGCGTGCCTGCGACGAGGTCCAGGGCACGCTTGCGCTGACGATCGAAGGCCGTGGGTTCGGGAGCCGCGTTGCTGCGAGTGCAGCCGATCCGTTCCTTGATTCCGAATGCGTTTCCTGCGGCGCCTGCGTTCAAGCCTGCCCTACTGCGACGCTGATTGAAAAATCGGTGATCGAAATCGGCCAGCCGGAACGTTCCGTGGTCACCACTTGCGCCTATTGCGGTGTGGGATGCTCGTTCAAAGCGGAAATGCGCGGCGATACCGTGGTGCGCATGGTGCCCTACAAAGACGGCAAGGCGAATCATGGTCATTCCTGCGTCAAAGGCCGCTTTGCCTGGGGCTACACCACGCATCGCGAACGCATCTTGAAACCGATGATCCGCGAGCGGATCGAGGATCCGTGGCGCGAAGTTTCCTGGGATGAAGCGATCGGCCGCGTGGCCAGCGAATTCAAACGTATCCAGGCCAAATATGGCCAGCGTTCGATCGGGGGAATTACGTCCTCCCGTTGCACCGACGAAGAAACATTCTTGATGCAGAAGCTCGTGCGCGCGGGCTTCGGCAACAACAATGTCGATACCTGCGCGCGGGTCTGCCATTCGCCGACTGGTTATGGCCTCAAGACGACATTCGGCACGTCTGCAGGCACGCAGGATTTCGATTCCGTCGAACAGGCCGATGTTATCATCGTAATGGGCGCCAATCCGACCGACGGACATCCGGTATTCGCGTCGCGCATGAAGAAGCGGCTGCGCCAGGGCGCGAAACTGATCGTCATCGATCCGCGGCGCATCGATCTTGTTCGCACGCCGCATATCTCGGCGGCGTATCACTTGCCGCTCAAGCCCGGCACCAATGTCGCGATGTTGACCGCGCTCGCGCATGTGACCGTGACCGAAGGATTGGTGAACGAAGAATTCGTCCGCGCGCGTTGCGATCTCGCCGCCTTCGAAGAATGGTCGGCCTTCGTGCGCGACCCGCGCAACAGCCCCGAAGCGATGGCATCGATCACGGGTGTGCCGGCGGAAACCGTCCGCGCCGCAGCGCGTCTTTATGCGACCGGTGGAAATGCCGCGTTCTATTATGGCCTAGGCATCACCGAACACAGCCAGGGTTCCACGGCGGTAATTGCGATTGCCAACCTCGCCATGGCGACAGGCAATATCGGCCGTCCGGGCGTCGGCGTGAATCCGTTACGCGGTCAGAACAACGTCCAGGGTTCATGCGACATGGGTTCATTCCCGCACGAGCTCTCCGGCTATCGTCACATCTCCGATGCAAAGACGCGCGCATTGTTTGAAGCAGACTGGAAGACGCCGCTCGACAAGGAACCGGGCCTGCGCATACCGAACATGCTCGACGCGTCTGTCGGAGGGCGATTCAAGGGTCTTTATGTGCAAGGCGAAGATATCGCGCAGTCCGACCCCGATACACAGCATGTGATCAACGGCCTCAAGGCCATGGAATGCGTTGTCGTGCAGGATCTCTTCCTCTGCGAGACGGCGCATTACGCGCATGTTTTCCTTCCCGGCTCGACATTTCTCGAAAAGGACGGAACCTTCATCAATGCGGAACGCCGCATCCAGCGCGTGCGCAAAGTGATGGAGCCCAGGAACGGCCTGGCGGATTGGGAAGTCACACTCGCAATAGCGAAGGCGATGGGCTACCCGATGCATTACAATCACCCATCCGAAATCATGGACGAAATCGCGCGTCTGACGCCGACTTTTTCCGGTGTTAGTTACGAGAGGCTTGACGAGCTTGGCTCCATCCAGTGGCCGTGTAATGAGAAAGCGCCAGAAGGCACGCCGGTCATGCATATGGGCGGCTTCGTGCGGGGCCTGGGCAATTTCGTCATTACCGAATATGTGCCGACCGACGAACGTACCGGTCCGCGTTTTCCGCTGTTACTGACGACGGGGCGAATTTTGAGTCAGTACAATGTCGGTGCGCAGACACGCCGGACGCAGAATACTGTCTGGCATCAGGAAGACCGGCTGGAAATTCACCCCCATGATGCCGAACAGCGCGGCATTCAGACGGGGGACTGGGTGAAACTCCAAAGCCGCTCCGGAGCCACATCGTTGCGCGCGGTAATCACGGATCGCGTTGCGCCCGGTGTTGTGTACACCACTTTCCATCATCCCGGCACGCAGGCAAATGTCGTGACGACGGATTATTCCGACTGGGCCACAAACTGTCCGGAATACAAAGTCACCGCCGTGCAGGTCTCGCCATCGAACGGACCGACGGAATGGCAGATGCACTATCAGGCCGAAAGCGAGCAAACACAGCACATTGCTGGCCCCTTGGCTGCTGCGGAATGAACCGCGCCATTACCTGATGGCATCTATACCTCAGGCCATAAGAGTTCGCCGAAAACTCGTCACGCCGGATCAGGCAACCGGCGGTGTGCGAGACATCCCGGAAGAAACGGCCATCGCCTTCACCTATGGCAGCGCAACCTTTGCCGTGATGATGGCAACGCCGGACGATGTCGAGGATTTTGCGCTGGGGTTTTCGCTGACGGAAGGAATTGTCGAAAACCCTTCCGAGATTTCGGATATCGAGGTCGTCTGGCAGGAACAGGGGATAGAAGCGCGCATGACGCTTGCGCGCGCGCGCGACGACCAGTTGCTATCCCGGCGGCGCAGGCTCGCGGGACCAGCGGGATGTGGTCTGTGCGGCATTGAAAGCCTCGAAGCAGCGACGCTGCCCGCGCGAAAAATCAGCGCCAGACTGGAAATCAGTCCCGCCACGATATTTGAAGCGCTTAGAGAACTACGTCGAGGACAGCAGCTCAACGAAGCAACCCATGCCGTGCATGCCGCAGGCTTCTGGTCCATAACCGAAAACCGTCTGGTTGCTTTGCGCGAAGATGTGGGCCGCCACAATGCACTGGACAAACTCGCGGGCGCATTGGCGCGCGCCGATATCGGCGCCGCAAGCGGCTTCATCGTGCTTTCGAGCCGTCTGTCGATCGAACTGGTTCAGAAAGCTGCAATGATCGGTTGCCCGGTGCTCGTGGCCGTTTCTGCGCCCACCAATTTCGCCTTGCGCGCCGCCGAAACCGCGGGCATGACGCTGATTGCTGTGGCCCGCGAAGACTCCTTCGAGATTTTTACCCATCCACAGCGTGTCCCGACGGCGGTTGTCGATGAATGCTGATGAAAAGCTCGCCTATATGGCGAACCAGATGGCGAAGTTCTTCGTCACCCAGGGCGAGGACCGCGCGCCGGCCAGCATCGCCGATCACATCGAGAAATACTGGAATCCGGACATGCGCGCGGATTTCCTGGCTGCAGCGGCGAAGGACAGTTCAAATCTACTTCCGGCCGTGAAAGCGGCCCTCCCGCTCCTTCGGGCACCGCAGGACTCGCAAGCGTAATTTTCGTCGACACTGAACAGGAATTGAAGTGATGAGCTTTCAGACCATTTTGTTCGAGGCCGAAGATGGCGCGGCGCGGCTCACGCTCAACCGTCCCGACCGCCTCAACAGCTTTACCGTCGAGATGCATCAGGAAGTCGCCGAGGCGCTGACGCGCGTCGAACGCGACCCGGATATCCGCGTGCTGCTGATAACCGGCGCAGGCCGCGGATTTTGTGCAGGCCAGGATCTCGCGGATCGTTCCATCACGCCCGGCGCCGATGGCGTCGATCTCGGCGAGTCACTGGAGAACCGCTACAATCCGCTCATACGGCGATTGGTGGAACTACCAAAGCCGGTTGTCTGCGCCGTGAACGGTGTGGCGGCGGGTGCTGGCGCCAATATCGCACTGGCTGGCGACATCGTGCTGGCGGCCAAGAGCGCGAAATTCGTTCAATCCTTCTCCAATCTTGGACTGGTGCCGGATTCCGGCGGCACATGGATTTTGCCGCGTCTCGTTGGCCACGCCCGCGCCCTTGGGCTTGCGCTGACCGGCGAGCCGATTTCTGCCGAGAAAGCGGAAGACTGGGGCCTGATCTGGCGTGCAGTGGACGATCCAGAACTGAAATCCGAAGCCGACAAACTACTCGACCGCTTCGCTCATGGGCCGACGCGTGGCTATGCTGCCGTCAAGAGGGCGATGCGGCGGAGTTGGCTTATCGGCTTCGACGAACAGCTTGATATCGAACGCGACCTGCAGCGCGAACTTGGCTATTCGGACGATTATCGCGAAGGGGTGACTGCCTTCTCGGAAAAACGCAAACCGGAATTCACCGGTCGATAAAACAAATTGGAAGTTCGCGAATGATGCTCCTTCAAAGCTATGCGCAGGATCGCTGGATCGCACCCAAAGGCAAGCTGACGGATGTTCCATCGGCTGTGACTGGGGAAACGGTCGCGCAGATCGGCACAACGGTCGAAGACTTCTCCGCCATGCTCGACCACGCGCGAAAAGTTGGCGGCCCTGCCCTCAGGGCCATGACATTCCATCAGCGCGCTCGAATCCTGAAGTCGCTCGCCGAGATCATCATGGCGCGCAAGGAAGAACTGTACGAACTTTCCTTCAGTACAGGCGCAACACGCAATGATAGCTGGATCGATATCGAAGGCGGAGCAGGCACCTTCTTCGCCTTTTCATCAAAGGGGCGCCGCGAACTTCCGGACGATACGATTGTAACCGAAGGTCCGGTCGAACCGCTTTCGAAGCGCGGTACGTTCATTGCCCAGCACATCCTGACACCGCTCCAGGGCGTGGCGCTTCATATCAATGCTTTCAACTTCCCGGTTTGGGGGATGCTCGAAAAGCTTGCTCCAACGCTACTCGCGGGTATGCCGGCTATCGTGAAGCCGGCGAGTGCAACGGCCTATGTCGCAGAAGCGGCGTTCCGCATGCTGGTCGAAGCCGACTTGCTCCCAAAAGGCGCGCTGCAACTGATCATTGGACCTACCGGCAATATATTTGATCATCTCGGCGGGCAGGATGTTGTTTCCTTCACCGGCTCCGCAAACACGGCGGAGAAATTGCAGCGTCACCCGGTGATCGCGCGGGAAAGCGTGCGCTTCATTGCCGAACGGGACTCGCTCAACGCCGCGGTACTGGGGCCGGATGCTACGCCCGGCGCTCCAGAGTTCGATCTTTTCATCCGCGAAATCGTTCGCGAGATGACGGTCAAGGCCGGCCAGAAATGCACAGCTATCCGGCGGGCATTTATCCCGTCCTCCGCCATCGACGCGGCGGAAGACGCTTTAAAAACAGCCCTGTCGAAAATCGCCGTCGGCGATCCGCGCGCGGAAGGTGTGAAAATGGGCGCGCTGGTCAGTGTTGCACAACGCGACGATGTTCGCGGCAAGATCGAGGAATTGTCGAAGGAAGCACGCATCGTTTTCGGCGACCCGATACGGTCCGAATTACGTGCCGGCGACGCTCAGAAAGGCGCGTTTCTTTCGCCGGTTCTCCTGCGTTGCGATCAGCCCACCCAGGCATCGCGAATCCACGAGTGTGAGCCGTTCGGCCCGGTGGCGACGCTGATGCCCTACTCCGATCTTTCCGACGCGGTAAACCTCGTCAATCGCGGCAATGGTTCGCTGGTCATGTCGCTTTTCACCTACGACCCGGCCGTGGCCCGCGAAGTCATTAGCGGTTCAGGCGCGTTTCACGGGCGGCTGCTGGTTGTCGACCGGGATTGCGCAAAGGAATCGACCGGGCATGGTTCGCCCCTTCCGCCGCTAGTACATGGCGGTCCCGGCCGTGCAGGTGGTGGCGAGGAGATGGGCGGGTTGCGTGGCGTATTTCATTACATGCAGCGCACTGCCGTGCAGGGCTCACCGCGCATGCTTGCCGGCGTCACGCATAGCTGGGTTGCCGGAGCACCCGAAGAACGCGAAGGCCGGCATCCATTCCGGCTCAAATTCGGCGAACTCGATATCGGCAAGACATTCATCTCCGGGCCGCGCACCATCACGCTCGAAGATGTGGAGCACTTCGCCCATTTCACGGGCGATACGTTCTACGCGCATATGGACGAGGAAGCCGCAGCCGCAAATCCCTTCTTCGGCAGCCGTGTTGCGCATGGCTATCTCCTGCTCTCTTTCGCCGCCGGATTGTTTGTGGATCCCGCACCAGGCCCGGTTCTGGCCAATTACGGTCTCGACAATCTTCGTTTCGTGAAGCCGGTGAAATTCGGCGACTCCATTCGCGTGCAACTCACGGCAAAATCCAAAACGCCGCGCAAACCGGGATATGGCGAGGTACGCTGGGCCGTTACCCTGACCAATCAGGATGGCGAAACCGTCGCGACTTATGAATTGTTGACAATGAATGCGATGTAATCCACGCCGCCCCTTTGGGGAGGGTGATTCTTACTACTTCCACTTCTCCAGCGTCTCGACGAAGCGTGACAGCCATGCGTTGGTTTGATGCGCATCGAGAACGCGATGGTCGATGGTAAGTGTGACATAGGCCATCGGGCGGATTTCAATTACATCGCGACCGTCCACCTCTCGCACCATCGCCCGCTTCTGCAGTTTGCCGATTCCGAGAATAGCCGATTGCGGCTGGTTGATGATGATCGGCGACGCCAGCAGCGACCCTGAAACGCCATGATTGGAAATCGTAAACGTGCCGTTCTGCACATCGGTGGGCGCGAGTTTGCCCATCCGCGCTCTTTCCGTCAGTTCGCTCAGCTGCCGCGCAATTTCGAGCAGCGACAGTGTTTGCGCGCCATGAATGACGGGGACGATCAAGCCCTTGTCGCCCAAAGCCGTGCCGATCCCGATATTCACGTCCTCGAAAATCTCCACGCGGTCTTCGTACCAGCGCGAATTGACAAGCGGCACGGCTTTCATCGCTTCGACGCAGGCGGCAATGAAATAGGCGGTGAAAGTAAGATTCGCGCCGTCCTTCGCAAACGCGGCTTTATGGGTGCCACGATGCGCAGAGATGGCGCTGAAATCAGCTTCGAACAAAGATGTGACATGCGGAGCGACGCGCATCGAATGCGCCATATGCTCGGCAATGCGTTTGCGCATCGAATCATGGGGAATTGCCTTCACGCCGACCGCCGGCGTGCTTGCTCTTCGTGCAACTTCCGCTTCGATGTCTTCGCGGGTCAGCCTTTCGCCACGAACCGGAACATCGTCGGGCTTGAGATTGTGCTCAGCCAATAAGCGCCGGATGCCGGGAGGCAATTGGTCAGCTTCCTTTTTCGACGCAACAACTTGCGGTGCAACGGACGTAATATCCGGCCCTGCCGTCGTCTGTTTCGTCTCAGGCTTAGTGCCTTCCGAGATGCGCCCAAGCACCTGTCCCGGTTCAATATCTGTTCCGGACTCGACGAGAATATCCGCAAGTACGCCATCGGCTGCTGACGCAATCTCGACGGCGACTTTGTCCGTCTCGATTTCGACGATAGGCTCGTCCTTGCGAACTGCGTCGCCGGGCTTCTTTAGCCAGTCTTTGAGGACCGCCTTTGTGCCCTCCTGCTCGGCGGGAACGATGATATCGATCAATTTCAGAACCTCACGAGTTCGTCGATCTTGGACCGGATCTTGTCGACCGACGGAAGTGCCCATTCCATCA
>DASXXW010000282.1:0-12996 GCA_036502865.1 Rhizomicrobium sp. | reverse complement strand
TCAGTCGGTAACCGCCTCACCCCTTGGCCAGAGCCACGCTGCGCCGCGGACGCCGCTGGAATCGCCATGCATGTTTTTCACGATGCGCGGCGGAAACTCGGGCGTGAAGGCATAGGCTTCCACTCGGCTCGATAGTTCTTCCGCCAACCCTGTGATGTTGGACAACCCGCCGCCCAGAACGATGACATCAGGATCGAGGATGTTGACGAGTGTCGCGATGGAGCGGGCGAAGCGGTCGAAGAAATCCTCCATCGCCACCTCGGCCGCTGCATCCCCCGACGCTGCAGCAGCGGCGATTTCTGCGGCTGAAAGTTCCCTGCCGGTGCTTTCCTTGAAGCGGCGCGCCAGTGCCGGGCCGCTGATCCATGTCTCGATGCAGCCGCGACGGCCGCAATAACATCCATCGCCGGCCATTTCATCGAACCGGGGCGCAGGCAACGGATTATGGCCCCATTCTCCGGCGACGAGATGCGCACCTTCGACAAGCCGTCCATCGACGCAAACGCCTCCGCCAATGCCGGTGCCGGCGATAATTCCAAATACAACGCGCGCATTTGCTGCTGCGCCGTCGGTCGCTTCCGAAAGAGCAAAACAATTGGCATCGTTCGCTACGCGCACCGGACGGGCGAGTAGATTGGCCAGATCCTTGTCGATGGGATGTCCGATCAGCGCAGTGGAATTTGCATTCTTGACAAAGCCCGTCCGAGTGCTCAGCGCGCCCGGTATCGCGACGCCCAACGTGCCTTGAGACCCAAGTCGCGCTTCCGCAGAAAGCACGAGGCCACCGATCGCGTTGAGCACCGCTTCATAGCCCGAAGGTGTTGCGACACGTTCGCGCAAGCAAATATTGCCGGTATCGTCGAGCGCAACAATCTCGATTTTCGTACCCCCGAGGTCGATGCCAAGACGCATCATTCAGTTCCGACCACCTCCGGAAAGCTGCTGCCGTGCCCAATGGATGGATCGCGGATCAATGTTCTCTGCCGTGCAGAACGCGGCCGTCGTCTCATCGTTCTCCAGCAGGAAGTCGAGAACGCCGCCCAGGAACCCGGGATCGCCGATGCGGTCGCGCAGATCGGCTGGCGTTGCGCCGGAAAGGCCCATGAAGCGGACAAGCAGTTCGGGGGTTTCCGCGAGAAAGCCGAGAGCTTTCACGGCCAGAAGTTCCGGGTCCGGCGAGGTCTTTGTCGGCATCGTCAAGAGAGCGTTAAGACATATCAACTAAATAAAAACGGATCGTCATCGGCGGTTAGCGCGCTGAGGGCGCAGCAGTGGGCCGCAATTGGGGCGCGGCGGGCCGGGAGAGTCAAGGATGGATGCCAAAGCCAAGACGGTGCTGATCGTCGAGGATAACGAGCTGAATATGAAGCTCTTCCATGATCTTCTCGATGCCCATGGCTATCACATCCTGCAGACCAAGGATGGGATGGAAGCGCTCGACATCGCCCGGGAACACCATCCCGATCTGATTCTCATGGATATCCAGCTTCCCGAAGTGTCGGGCCTCGAAGTCACCAAATGGCTGAAAGAGGACGATTCGCTCAAAGCCATTCCGGTTGTTGCCGTCACCGCATTCGCGATGAAAGGCGATGAGGAAGTGATCCGCCAGGGCGGCTGCGAGGCTTACATCTCGAAACCAATCTCGGTCACGAGCTTTCTCGACACAGTACGACGCTTTATCGGCTAGGTGATATGACCGCACGTGTGCTCGTTGTCGACGATGTGGCTTCCAACGTAAAGTTGCTAGAGGCGAAACTTGTGGCCGAATATTTTGAGGTGGTATCGGCCTCGAACGGCATGGAAGCTTTGGTCAAGATCAAGACCGAGCAACCCGATATCGTTCTGCTCGATGTGATGATGCCCGGCATGGACGGATTCGAGGTCTGCCGCCGCATCAAGAAAGATCCATCCACAGCCCATATTCCCGTCGTCATAACAACGGCGCTCGATCAAAGCAGTGACCGGGTCACCGGGCTCAATTCCGGTGCCGACGACTTCCTGACCAAGCCGATCGACGACGCAGCCCTCTTTGCACGCGTGCGCAGTCTCGTCCGCATGAAGATGATGACCGACGAATTGCGGATGCGCGAGGAAACCGGCAGCAGCATGGGTCTGCTCGATCCCGCGGAGATGTTCTCCGAGGCTTTTCCGACCGGGCGAATCCTGCTCGTGGAGGACAGGCCCGAAAGCGTCAAATGGTTCAACAGCGCGTTATGCCCGCAGAACCATCTTGAGATTCTCGACGGATTCGAAGGCGCCCTGACACGCGTGCGCAGCGGAAACTTCGACCTGATCATGGTCAGCCTGGGCCTGCGGGATTACGATGGCTTGCGCCTGTGTTCGCAGCTCCGCTCGCTTCCGGAAGGGCGTAATATACCAATTCTCGTGCTCGTCAGCGAAGGCGACAGGCGCAAACTTCATCAGGCGCTCGAAATGGGCGTGAATGATTATCTGACGCGCCCCGTGGACTGGAACGAGCTGATCGCGCGCACGCGGACCCAGCTGCGGAAGAAGCGTTATGCGGATCGCTTGAGAGAAAATGTCTATCTCTCGGTCGAAATGGCGGTCACCGATCAGCTCACGGGCCTTCATAATCGCCGATATCTCACGCGCCATCTCGAGACATTGCTGAAAAGCAGCGCCGGGAGTGGGAAGCGGCTCGCAACGCTGATCATCGATGTCGATTACTTCAAGTCGATCAACGATTCATTTGGTCACGATATCGGCGACGAAGTGTTGCGCGAATTTGCCGGACGCATCTCGGAAAATATTCGCGGAATCGATCTCGCCTGCCGGTATGGCGGCGAGGAGTTCGTCGTCGTGATGCCGGAGACGGATCCGTCTCTGGCGTGGACGGTAGCCGAGCGACTGCGCAAAAGCGTGGAAGCCAAGCCCTTCAAGATCAGTTGTCCGCCGGGTGAGATCAGCGTCACCGTCAGCATTGGTGTGGCCGGATCGGACGATCCGCAGCTGACGGCCGAGATGCTGTTACGTCAGGCCGATCAGGCGCTTTACACGGCCAAACGCGACGGTCGAAATCGCGTTGTCGCCCACGCCGCCTGATACTGCCGGTATTCACAAAGCCGTTCCTCAATCCGCATTCCATCGCAGGTGATGTCCGGATTGAAAGAATGATTCAACGAAGCTGGAAACTGTTCTAATCTTCGTCGGGGCGCTCTGCGCGCCGGTGCCGGAGGCGGTGTATGGATCAGTCAGAAAAGCGGGAAGGGACTGCACCCTTTGCCGTTTTTGCCAATCAACCCGCGTCGGGAGCAAAGCGGCCGGGCGGCTCCGCAAAGTCCGGGGTGGGCGGGCGCAGTCCACAGATCATCAAGGCTACGCACGCGCTAGTGGGGCAGGGCCAGACGGCACTGGGAAGCGGAAATTTCGCGCTCGCCAAGATGCGGGCGAGGCAGGCACTCCAGCAAGTCCCCGATTATATGCCGGCGATCATGCTGTTGCGCCAGGTGGCGTTGAACACGGAGCCCGGCGGCGCCGAGCATGAGGAGGCGCTACGCCGCATTCTACAACAGGATCCCAACGATCTCGTCGCGACGACCGAGCTTTGCACGCTGCTGTTCAATCGCGGCGAAACGGAAGAATGCGAGGTGCTTGCGCGAAGCTGCCTGCGGCTGATGCCGCTCAATCCCACCATACAAAGCGTGATGGGTTTGCTTCTGTCGCAACGGGGCAGACCGGCAGCAGGCGAATTTCATTTTCGCCGCGTCATCGAACTCGATGGCGTGAAATCCTCCGTCGCGAATAATCTGGCCTTCTGCCTGAAGCTGCAGGGAAAAGTCGAAGAAAGCGAAGAGTGGTATCGCAAGGCCGTCGAACTGGCGCCCGAAGATCCGGGCCCTCTGGTAGGCTGGAGCAATCTCGAAGAAGCACGCCGCAACATTCCGCGCGCCTGGGAATTGTTGCACGAAGCGGAATCCCGAACCAACGGCCAGATGGAATTTTCGCTTGAACGGGCAACATTGCTCGGCCGTGAAGGCCGCACCAATGACGCCATCGCCGAGCTCAGCAAGAGTCGTGAAGACGGAAGAAAGCTGCAGGCGAACACGCTTTATGAGCGCGGACGGCTCTACGACAAGATGGAACGGTTCGATGAGGCATGGGCCGATTTTGTCGAGGCGAACCGGCTGGTGCGCGAGGTGCAACGCCGGCGCTACAACGACGCCCAGGCGAAGGATCTCGCGTCCGAATGCCAGAAATTCTTCCGCCGTACACGGATGAAATTGATTCCCCGTGCCGACCTCGATCCTTCCTTGCCGCAGCCTATCTTTGTCGTCGGCTATCCGCGGTCGGGAACGACGATGGTCGAGCAGACCCTGTCGGCGCATCCGCTGATCTCCGCCGGGGACGAGCTTACCTTCATCGCCGATCTCACCCGCATTGCTCCGCGCTGGATCGCGAGCCCCAATCCGTTTCCGGGATGCCTTACCGATCTCTGGATGGGCGACAACCGCCTCGCACCCAATCAGTTTCGCGATTATTACTTACGGCGTTCCCAGGAACTGGGGATTTTTGAAGAGGGCGCAAAGTTCTTTACCGACAAGATGCCGCTCAATGAAACGCATCTCGGCCTGATACACATCCTCTTCCCGCATGCGCCGATCATTCACGTGCGCCGTCACCCGCTGGATATTCTAACTTCGAATTTCTCGAACTTTCTCACCCACGGCTTCAATCAATCTTTCGACGTGAAGACGATTGCCCAGCATTATGCGCTGATCGACGGGCTGGTCGAGCATTACAAGGAACAACTCGACCTCAATTATCTCGAAATCCGCTACGAGGAATTGGTCTCAGATCAGGAAAAACATGTGCGGCGCATGTTGGAGTTCATCGGAGTGGAATTTGATCCGCGCTGCTTGTCGTTCCATGAAAATCAGCGCTATGCGCGTACGGCCAGCTACGCACAGGTGACCGAGAAACTCTACGACAAGTCGGTCTATCGCTATCGGCACTATCGCAAACATCTCGATCAGGCCGTCGTCATCCTGAGGCCCACGCTTTCGCGGCTGGGCTATCCAACCGATTGAATGGCTGAAGAGCCGGACCGATTGACGCCGCTACATACCGCGCCGCGCGAGCGGCCCGATCTGCGAACCGCATTGGAACAGGCGGAAACACTACTCGCGAAGGGGGATTGGGTGGGATGCGAGCCTTTCGCGAGAACAGCGCTCGCGATTGCACCGCGAAACCCCCACGCCCATCGCGTCATGGGGTTGGTATTCCTTGGAACGATGCGCGCCGCTTCGGCCGAATATCACTTCCGGCGTATCATCGAGTTTGCCGGCGAGCGTCCGCGCGCCGTAGTTCTACTCGCCGGGGCGCTTAAACAGCAGGGAAGGCTGGACGAGGCTGAAGAATGGTTTGCGAAAGCGGCCACGCTCGATCCCTCCAATGCCGGTATATGGATCGATTGGTGCAGGTTGGCGGAAGCGCGCGGCGATTTCTCGCGCGCATGGAATTTACTGGATGAAGCACACCGTGCCGAAGGCGAAACTACACGCATCCGTATGACGCGCGCCGTTCTGTTCGGTCGCGAAGGCAAACATGCGGAAGCGGAGCGGGAACTCACAACCGCTACCGAGATGCCCGAAGGACCGAAGCCTGCAGCGTTGCTCGAGCGTGGCCGTCATAGGGAAGCTCTGAAGCGTTACAACGAGGCTTGGGCGGATTTCTCGGAAGCAAAGCGCGGATACCGCAAGGAAGGTTTCGTTTACGACGAGGCGGCCGCACACGCCGCCGTTCAAAGCTTGAAGCAGGTCTTCCCGCGCGAACGCATGGCCATGCTTCCGCGCGCGAATAAACGTGCGGATGTTCCACAGCCGCTCTTCATCCTCGGCTTTCCACGCTCGGGGACTTCTCTCCTTGAGCAGATGCTCGCCGCTCATCCAGCAATTCGCGCCGGCGATGAGCTGCCATTCCTGCAGCTAACCGCGAATCTGACATCGCGCTGGATCGGCAGCCGCTTCGGATACCCGTCCTGTCTTGCCGAGCTTTCAGCGGGCGATCAGCTCTCTCTCCCCAATCATCTCCGCGACTGTTATCTCGGCTGGGCGGAACAGTGGGATCTTCTCGGCGGAACGCACCGATTCTTTACCGATAAGATGCCGTTGAATGAAATGCATCTCGGCCTGCTACACCTGATCTTTCCGCATTCGCCGCTGATATTCATTCGCCGCCATCCGCTCGATATCGTCTGTTCTAATTTTCGGAAATATATCACCTACGGCTTCAATCAGGCTTTCGCCATCGAGAGCAGTGCGCAACATTATCTGTTGATGGACGGGCTGCTGGCACATTATCGCGAGCAGCTGGATCTCAATCTCCTCGAAATCCGCTATGAGAATTTGGTTGCAGATCCAGAAGCGGAGGCCCGGCGCGTGTTCGATTTTGTCGGATTGGAATTCGATGCGCGTTGCCTGGTTATCGGCGGGAATTCACACGTTTCCCGAACACCGAGTTATGCGCAGGTTGCGCAGGGCCTGTCGAACAATTTCGTTTGTCACTATCGCCACTATCGCAAGCACCTCAACGTTGCTGCGGAGATTCTCCGGCCCGTTCTCGACCGGCTTGGTTATTCCGCGGATTGAGAAGCCCAAATTCAGGCGAGATTTCGTGGGACGAGTATGCCGATCGATATCACAAAGCGTTTGCGCGGGCCCGCGACCGGAGTGGATTCATGCACCATGAGCGAGGGATAGAAGCACCAAAGATCCCCCTCGCAGATTGAGATTGTCTTGCCGCCGATCACCGGATCGCCGCCTCGTTCTGGCTTCGAGAGCATGATGTTCATGCGTACATGATGCTTGTCGGGCGGAGCCGAATCGGTGTGGCGCTGAACGAATCCGCCCTCCGTATTGCACCCCAGAAAACATTTATATTCAGGCTCGTCCTCATACTCCGCGATCGAATACATCGCCACCGCGCGCCTGCGGATATCCCAGAATATTGCAGGGACGGATGAGTCATCCTCTTTGTATCTTCGATAGTAGCGGTGTTGCCCCATCGCGTTTGGCACCAGCCGTCCATCGGCAAATTGCGCTTCGGCCCAGCCGAGCAAGCACATATGTTCGGACCCTGCGAGAAAATCTCGGACGACAGAAACCTCGTCAGAACCGGGTAATTGCAGGGTCGAAACGGACATGGGCCTGAGCTTATATTGGCGTGATGGATAGTATTCCGGGAAGATTAATGTCTCGCATGTTATAGAGCCATATGCGCGATTTGACTCCGGCTGTTGACGAGGTTTCCCGGCCTGCAAGCCGCGACTCCCTGACCGCGATGCGTGCCTTCTATGAAAGCGAGTTGAAGGCTCCGTGTGTTCTGTCCGGCGCGCCGGAAGAAGTGAGGGTGAGGCGAGCGGTCGCGGCCGTCAATCTGACTTCGGCCATAGCGTCGGAGGAGGGCATCCCGGCCGCGCGCCTTTTCTATCTCTCCGAGTTGAAGCGACCCGCGGAAGATGCGGATGCGCCGGATTCGATCCGCACTCTATGCGCAACGGGTGCCGTTGATCTCGCCAATGCGATATCCGCAAGCGACGGCATGAAGGCAGCCTTCGCGTTTTATGCAGGCCAACTTCAGGCGCAGGCTGATCGGCCGGGTGCGCCCCTTGGCGTTCGGGCCTGTCGTGCCGGTGCGGCATTCAATCTTCTCATCGACCTCGCGCATTCAGCAGACACGCAGGCGATGCGTGGCTTTTACGAGAGCGAATTGGCCGTCCCCGCCATGCGCGAAGACGCACCGGAGGCCGTGTATGTTCAGAGGGCTATGGGCGCATTCAATGTGATGTGCCGGCTGCTTGAAGCGGAGGGCGTCGATAGCGCGAGCAAATTCTTTGTGCGCGAACTGAAGAAACCGGCTGAGCATCTCCGGGCGCTCGAGATCATGAAAGTCCGGCGCGCAATGGCTGCTGTCAATCTGGTGAGCCCGATCGCCAAGCAGGGCGGCATCGACAAGGCGCTAAAGTTTTACGAGAGCGAGCTGGCTCAGCCTGCAAGCCAATCGGGCGCCTCCGAAGAATTACATGAGAAACGCGGAATGGCCGCCGTCAATCTGATCGGGGCGATCGCGACGGCCAAAGGTCTGGAAGCGGCGCTCGCATTCTATCGCACCGAGCTCAAGGCCGTTGCGGAGCAGGAAGGCGCAAGCAATTTCCAAAGGTCGCACCGGGCCGCCGCCGCCGCGAGATTGATGGATGCGGTAGGAGAAGCCGAAGGGTTTAGTGGCGCGCTGGCATTTTACGATGCGGAGTTGCGAGGCCCCGCCATGCTGCCGGATGCGCCGGATGGCGTACGCATTCATCGCGCCTTTGTGGCGCTCAATCTGGCCAACTGGATTTTGGAGATCAAAGATCTTCGAACGGCATTGGAGTTTTATACGAAGGAACTGAAAGCTGCGGCCGAGTGTGCCGGTGCGCCGGATATTGTTCGGGTGAAGCGGTCATTGTCGGCCAGCAACATCATCAAGCGATTGCTCGCAACGGAGGGGTTGGACGCCGCGCTCGCATTTTATCACACGGAACTGAAAGGGCCGGCGGAGCAGGGCAATGCACCGGCCGAAGTTCGTGTGCAGCAGGGGGTAACGGCGTTCAACATCATCGCGCATCTCGCAAAAACGAAAGGCAGCGATGCCGCTCTCGCATTCTATGAGACCGATCTACGCCCGCAAGCTGAACGACCGGATGCGCCAGAACAGGTGCGGTCGATGGACGTCAAAGCGCGATCCGCATTGGGATTGCAGTAGAAGCAGCCGAGCAGCTTCAGATATCGAGTTCGCACCAGACAGGAACGTGATCGGAAGGTTTTTCACGACCGCGGACATGGCGATCGATGCCACAACCTTTCAGCCGATCTGTCGCCTGCGGTGAAAGCAGGATGTGATCGATCCGGATGCCGTGATCTTTCTGCCAGCAGCCCGCCTGATAATCCCAGAATGTATATTGGTGCGTTTCGTTATGGCAGGCGCGAAAGGCGTCGGAATAGCCCAGGAATTCGACGCGGCGCAACGCAGCACGGGATTCGGGCTGGAACAGCGCGTCATTTTCCCACGCTTTGGGGTTGTAACAATCATCGGGCATCGGAATGACGTTGATGTCCCCCATCAGCGCGACGGGTTCTTCCAACTCCCGGAGTTCGCGCGCGTGCGCAGCCAGACGTTCGAGCCATGCAAGCTTGTAGCGGAATTTGTCTGTTCCGATGGGATTTCCGTTCGGAGCATAGATGGAGGCAACACGGATTGTTCCTGATGTTCCGGGAATGACGGCCTCAATGTAACGCGCATGATCGTCGCCATCGCCTCCCGGCAACCGCACCATCACGTCTTCGACCGGGCGCTTCGACAATATGGCGACCCCGTTATAGGTTTTTTGTCCGTGTACGGCGCAATTATACCCGAGTTCTTCGAAGGCCTCGCGCGGGAAAGCATCGTCCGCCGTCTTAATTTCCTGCAGGCATACGACATCGGGCGCGGCTTCCTTCAGCCAGAGGCGGGCTGCTTCAAGTCTCGCCTTCACGGAATTGACATTCCAGGTCGCAAGTTTCATTTGCCCGCCTGCACGCCAAACGGAATGGGCGGCGCGTCGCAGCGATCGACATGTTGCGGCTTCAACGACATCCGCCTGACATCCTCAACCCAGCATTCATCGAAGACGGAGCAATAGCAAATATTGACGGACAAAGCCGGGCTCAACCTCGCGCGGTCGAGCTTTTTCCATGTCTGATCGTCGCCCGGTGTGCGGAACAGGGTAATGAAGTTGATTGTTTCTCCGGCCCTGAGCACGCGACCGGTCATGAGATCCATCCATAGCCGATCGTTTGACGGGGCGGCTTTGTAGCCACAGCATGCGCGCAGGAAATCCGTCGCGTTGCGATAGGCTGTGCCTTGCCATTTCAGCTCGGCAGCTTCGATTTTGGCCGGACCAACGCCGTCATTGGTAACTCGGAGTTCGATGGAGTCCTGGTTTGGACCCTCCGAATTGCCTGTGCCGTAGCCCAGATAAGGCCAGGAGTTTGCCTCGACGAGCTTGGCATTCGCCTCCGCCATTTTTTCGAGCGTCTGGCTGTGCACCACGGCGACAATCAGGGAAGAAACAGAGACGAGTAACAGGCCGATGGCGATCGCCGCGTCGAACCATTTATGGCCGATCTTGCGCGGCTCATGATGCTCCGAATCGATATTCATGGCGGGAGCCTAAATGGAAAAGCTCGTTCCGCAGCCGCAGGATGATGTGGCGTTGGGATTGTTCAGCTTGAATGCCGCGCCGATCAGATCGTCCACGAAATCGAGCTCTGCGCCTTTCAGGAAATCCAGCGAGACGGGGTCGACGAGAACGACGGCCCCGTCCCGCTCCAACACCAGATCGTCGTCGAGCTTTTCTGTTTCGATCACAAAATTGTACTGGAACCCCGAACAGCCGCCGCCCGTCACGGCCACCCGGAGCATTGCGGGCTCCGGCTCGGCCTCGAGAATTTGCACGATGCGCTTTGCGGCTCTTGCCGAAATCGCCAGTGCGTCTGCGGTTTCCATATCCATGGGCATTTCCAGTTTGCCGCCTTGGGCCTTATTTAGTCGGTCGTGATGCCGGAACAAAGCCCGTGAGCACCCCGCCGGTACCCATCGGTCATCTTCTGCCGCCTTTTTTTGTGCCTCCTGCGGCCCGCGCCGGTTTCGCCTGCCGTCCGGAAACGAGCCGCGGACGGCTCTTCGAGGAGCCCGAAAGCGCGACGCGAAGCTGTTACCAGCGCGACCGCGACCGGATCATCCATTCCACCGCCTTCCGGAGGCTCAAGCACAAGACCCAAGTCTTCGTGCAGCATGAGGGCGATTATTACCGCACACGGCTTACCCACTCTCTGGAGGTGGCGCAGATCGCCAGGTCGATGGCGCGCTTATTGGCAGTGGATGAAGATCTCGCCGAAGCCTTGAGTCTGGCGCACGACCTCGGCCACACGCCCTTTGGCCATGCGGGAGAGGAAGCCCTGAACGCGGCCGCCGAGGCCGTCGGCGGCTTCGACCACAATGCGCATGCGCTTCGATTGGTGACGAGCCTGGAACATCGCTATGCGAGGTTCGATGGTCTCAACCTGACCTGGGAAACGCTCGAAGGGCTCGTCAAGCACAACGGGCCTCTTAAAGAACCAGCGTCGGGTCGGTCGCTGCCGGCTCCGATTGCTACCTTCGATCGCATCTGGTCATTGGATCTGGAGGGCTGGCCAGGTCTCGAAGCCCAGATCGCCGCGCTCGCCGACGACATCGCTTACGTTAATCACGACATCGATGATGCGTTGCGGGCCGGACTTTTTTCTGTGGATGACCTCGTCGCTGCTCCCCTCGTGGGGCCGATGGCGCGAGCCGTTGTGGACCGTTATGGCGAACTCGAACTCGGACGATTTGTAGGTGAGACCGTCCATCGGCTCATGACCGCTCTCATCGACGATGTGCTGACCGAATCCCGGCGGCGCCTCGCTGCTGCGAATCCGGTGTCCGTTTCTGCGGTTCGTTCGCTTCCATCGGGCATCATCGGATTTTCGAGCGGAATGGCGGAAGACGTGGCGCCATTGAAGGAATTCCTGTTCGCCCGCATGTATCGCCATCCGCGCGTGATGGAGACGGTGGCAGTTGCAAAGCGGGTTGTTACCGATCTGTTTGCCGCGTTTTCCGGCGATCCTGATTTGCTCCCGACCGACTGGCGGGCGGGCTGTTCCGGCGCAGGCGAAGTTCGAACGATGCGGGTGGTGCGAGACTATATCGCCGGTATGACCGACAGGTTCGCGCTTCTGGAGCATCGGCGCATCTTCTGCGACGATATCGGCCTGCATATCGGGCAGCCGTGATTCGCCCGAGAGGGAATGATAAATTCCACGGGATTCAGATTCGGACTGACGAAGCAAATGGCAAATCTCGATCGAAGTGCCTACGGGTCGGACAAGCTCGACGACTTTGAGGCCGACGAGAGCGTCGAAGAAGAAAATTCACGCCTGCCTTTGCTGGTTGCCATCGCGCTGGTCGTGCTTGCGGCATTTGGCGGTGTTGTTTGGCTTGCCTATTCGCAAGGCGTCGAACGGGGGCGGGCCGATGCCCCGCGGATGATGGTCGCGCAGTCCCGTCCCACACCGCAGAAAGCCGCGCAATCGCCTTATGCCGGCCTGAACATCTATCAGCCTCCGTCGCAGCAATCCGCGACATCCGACTCCGACGCCACGGATTCCGTGCCGCCGCCACCCACGCCCCTTGCAGCCTCACACCCGTCAAATTCTCCGCCGACGCTGAGGCCGTCCGCTTCGGCCACGCAGGAAACTCCTCCTGCAGCGCATCCGCTGGCTTTGCCTCCGAAAGAAACAGCGGTTCCCAAGGAAACCGCACCTAAGGTTGCGGCGACTCCGGTTCAGCAAAAAGCTGCATCTCCGTCTCAACAAAAAGTAGCAGCTCCCGCGCAACAAGAAGCGGAGTCTGCGGATCAGGATGAGGCACTCCCACCTCCACCCAAGCCGACCGTCACGGCATCTCCTGCGCCTACCGCTCCTGCGACGGCCGACGCGGATGCCCCGCATCCGGCCAGCACGGGCAAGGGCGTCCTGTTGCAGATCGGTTCCTACAAGTCTCAAGCAGAAGCAATGCAGTCCTGGGCTGCGTTCAAGTCCCGACACGCCGTCGCTGCCGGCTATCAGCCCAATATCCAGAAGGTTGAACTCGGCGCGAAGGGGACCTGGTATCGCCTGCGGCTCGGCAGCCTGTCGGACAAACAATCCGCTGTCGCGTTATGCGGCAAGCTGAAAGCCCAGGGCGCGAGCTGTCTCATCGCGAGATAGAGGATCGACGCGAACAGGCACATGCGTAACCGGGTGATATTTGGTTGTCTTGGACAAGAGCTGAACTCCGACGAGAAACAGCTTTTCCGCGACGCCCAGCCTTGGGGATTTATCCTGTTCGGCCGGAATATTTCCGATCGCGAGCAGGTGCGAAAACTGATTGGCGCGATGC
>DASXXW010000281.1:0-8261 GCA_036502865.1 Rhizomicrobium sp. | reverse complement strand
TGCGAATTGGACGCCGGCCATCCACCACTCCGGATGCTGCGCCTTGAGCTGCCGATGCGCCGAATGAAGATCGTCTGAATTCGGGAAAATACCAAAACAGGTCGCGCCGCTTCCCGACATGCGCGCCAGGAGTACATTGGATAATCCCGCCAAATCGTCCAACACCGTATCGATCACCGGCGCAATGATGCGCGCCGGTGCTTCCAGATCATTGTTTGTTGAACGCAAGTAAGCCACGAGTGCGAATATGTCTGCGAATTTCGTCGAAGGGCATTGAAGCCCGACACCGCTGCGTTGTTTGAGGCCACCAAACACGGCCGCCGTTGGAACGGGCACGCCCGGATTGACGAGCAATAACCAGGCCGACGGTAGCGGATAAAGCCACGTCACGCGCTCGCCGCGCCCCTCCATCCAGGATGCAGCACTGCCAATGCAAACCGGTACGTCCGCGCCAATGGGGGCGGCTAACTCGCGTAATTCATCTTGCGCGATATCGACATTCCAAAGACGAACCAAGCCTCGCAGCACTGCGGCGGCGTCGGCGGAGCCGCCCCCTAAGCCGGCGACGGCGGGGATATTCTTTTCAAGCGCGATACGTGCGCCGCTGTGGCGCGCGCCAATTTTCTCTGCGAGTCGTCGCGCGGCGCGCAGGACCAGATTGTCGCTGTCTTGCGGGACTAACGGCGCGAATGGCCCTGTTACAGACAACGAAATATCGTCGTCCAGCTCCAGAAACAGTCTGTCTTCATGCGTAACGAAAGCAACCAGGCTTTGGAGATCGTGATAACCGTTCGCTTGCTTGTCACCGACATGCAGGCAGAGATTGACCTTCGCCGGCGCGGCGACCGCGATGCGCGCCCTCACCTGGATTCGGTTGCCGAAGCGAGCTTCTTCTCCAACTCCACCTTTTGAGAAGGATCCGGGCCGAAGGCGAGCGCATGAGACCATTGGAATTGCGCATCAAGCTTGCGTCCAACTTTCCAATAGGCGTCACCAAGATGGGCGTTGACAGTCGCATCACCCGGCACGAGCTGGATGGCATTTTCGAGGGTCTTGACGGCATCGCCGTAACGTCCAAGCCGGTAATAGGCCCAGCCGACGCTATCCACGATATAACCGTCGAAGGGGCTGAGCGATCGCGCCTTTTCGAGCATCGCCAACGCTTCCGGCAGATGCTTGCCCTGATCGACCCAGCTGTAACCGAGATAGTTGAGGACCTGGGCCTGCTCCGGACTCAACTGCAAAGCGTGCTTCAGGTCGCTTTCCGCAGCATCCCAATGGTGAGAACGTTCTTCGGCGATGGCGCGCGCGTAATAGAGCGGCCACGCTGTGTTTGTAACGGTGCCGAGCAGAGCAACCGCATGGTCGTAAGCGTCCGCCGCCTCGGTGTATTTTTCCTGGTCGCGATAGGCATCGCCGAGTGCCGTCCAGGCGGTCAAATCCTTTGGATCTGATTGTGTCAGCGATTTGAGTTGCGCAATCGCCTGGTCGCCATGACCCAACCGCGTTTGATCGAGCGCCACCTGCACTTCGGCGGCCGGGCGATAGGGCGAATCCTTTGCGAGACCGTCATAGACGGCAATCGCATCTTCATACTTGCCAACGGCTTCAAACCGATCCGCCAGAACAATCTTTGCAAGTTCGAGATCGGGGTGCAGATAGAGCGCAAGCCGCAGATAAAGCACCGCGACATCCGCGCTGTGCTCATCCGTCAGTGACGCCGCAATACCGAACAAAGCCTCGGCCGCACCGGCGGCCGGTGTGGAAATCAGGCGGTCGGGCTTGTGACCCGCACTGATCCGAGCCAGCCCCTGCATCGCAACGGGACCTGCCGCGGCATCCGACTGCATTTTCGTATAATAAGCCCGTGCTTCGTCGAGCTTGTTACTGCGCTCGAGGAACCGGCCATAGGCTTCGGCAATTCTTGGACTCGCTCCGCCTGCGGAAACGGCACTCTTGTAGGCCGCTTCCGCGGCTGCGTCGTTTCCAGCCAGATCCTCGATCAATCCCTTGTGAAAATCTGCAAGTGTTTGTGTCCCGCCCTGAGATACGACCTGTGCAAGATCGGCTTCCGCCGATTTGATGTCGCCCGTACCCGCTGCAGCCCAGGCGTCGATCAGGACCATTGTCAGCCCCGTGAATGGCGCTTTGTCCTTTGTGGTGATGCTGGCGCGTGCGGTTGAAAAATCGCCCTTCTTGATAGCAGCGACTGCAAGGGTGAGCTGCGCCGCACGGTTGTTGGGGTCCTTCTTCACCAGCTCGGCAGCGAGTTCGCCTGCCTTGGCCACATCACCCGACGCGGCGGTGTAGAGGAATGCGTGACTGAGAATGTCCGCGTTGCCCGGGTCGGTCGCCAGGCTTGCATTATAAAGCCTGGCCGCGTCGGCCACGTTGTGATCGCTCGCAGCGAGCCGCGCCGCAAGATAATCGCCGAAGCTTTCAGCCTGCGATGTTTGTTGCGGTTCGGCCTGCGGAGCTGCGCCCTGACCTGCGCAACCGGAGAGCCCTGCGGCAATCGCCAAATAGATCGGTAAAATCTTTCGCACGAGATATTCGACCTCTCACATGTTCGGATAATTCGGTCCGCCGCCGCCTTCAGGCGGTACCCAGTTTATGTTCTGTGACGGATCCTTGATATCGCACGTCTTGCAGTGGACACAGTTCTGCGCGTTGATCTGGAAACGTGGACCGCTCGCCTCGGCTACAATCTCGTACACGCCGGCCGGACAATAACGCTGCGCGGGCTCGTCATATTTCGGAAGATTGACGCGTATCGGGATCGACGGATCCTTCAGCACCAAATGTACGGGCTGATCCTCCTCATGATTGGTATTCGAAAGGAAGACGGAAGACAACCTGTCGAAGCTGACCCGGCCGTCCGGCTTGGGGTAGGATATCGGCTCGCAGCGCTCGGCGCGCAGCAAGCTGGCCGCATCGGTCTTACCATGTGTGAGTGTGCCCAACAGGCTCAATCCAAACAATTGGTTCGTCCACATATCGAAACCGCCGAGCGCGAGCGCAAGGCGCGTCCCGAATTTCGACCATAAGGGCTTTACATTTCGGACACGCTTTAAATCGCGGTAAACAAAGCTTTGACGATAGGCATCCTCATAGGATTGCAGCGTATCGTTCTCCCGCCCGACGCCGATGGCCGCAAAAGCGGCCTCCGCCGCCAGCATTCCCGTCTTCATCGCATTATGCGTGCCTTTGATCCGCGGCACATTGACGAACCCGGCCCCGCATCCGATCAGCGCGCCGCCCGGGAATGCAAGTTTCGGCACCGATTGCAGACCGCCTTCAGTGATGGCGCGCGAGCCGTAAACGAGACGTTTGCCGCCTTCCAGCATCTCGCGAATCCGCGGATGCGTTTTTGCACGCTGAAATTCCTCGAAGGGCGACAGATAGGGATTTCTGTAGTTGAGATGCACAACGAAACCGACGGCGCAGAGATTCTTTCCAAAGTGATAGATGAAAGAGCCGCCCCCGGTGCGGTTATCGAGCGGCCATCCCATCGTATGCATGACGAGGCCAGGCCGGTGCTTTTCGGGCGCGAGTTCCCATAATTCTTTCAGACCGATTCCGAATTTCTGGGGTTCGCTATCTGCGCCAAGCTCGTAGCGGGACAGCAGTTTTTTCGTCAACGATCCGCGCGCACCCTCGGCGAACAATGTGTACTTGCCGAGCAGCGCCATGCCGGGCGTGTAAGACGGTTTGTGGTGACCGTCGCGCGCCACGCCCATATCGCCGGTGACAACGCCCCTCACCTCTCCGGAATCGCCGATGACAAGATCGGCGGCAGGAAACCCTGGATAAATCTCCACGCCCAGCGCCTCGGCCTCGCGCGCCAGCCAGCGGCACACATTGCCGAGGCTAGCGATGTAATTTCCATGATTGTTCATCAGCGCAGGCATGAAGACATTCGGGATGCGCATGCTGCCTGCGGGTCCGAGATAATAAAACCGGTCTTCGGTGACAGGGGTCTCGAGTGGCGCACCGCGCGAGCGCCAGTCAGGAAGCAGTTCGTCGAGTGCGATGGGATCGATGACGGCGCCCGAGAGAATGTGCGCGCCGATTTCGGAACCTTTCTCCAGCACGCAGACACTGGTTTCGCGGCCCTGCTCTGCTGCAAGCTGTTTCAGCCGGATCGCCGCGGATAGCCCTGCCGGGCCGCCACCGACGATGACGACGTCGTACTCCATGCTCTCGCGTTCGATGTCCTGTGCCATGACCTGATGGTACCTGCTCTGCCGTTCCCCTATCATCCGTCCATGAGTCAATCCATGCCGGGTTCAGAACTCACCGGATTTCGCGCCTTACGCTGGCTTGTCGAAGCCGGTGCGGACGACGCCATCGGCGAAATGCCGGCGAACCGATTCCGGCAGGCGCGAGAAGTTCCGCCTCCCCCGCAAACGTCGGCGGTCACTAAGCCGGTTCCCGATGCAATTATGCGTCCGGTCAATCCGACCCTTCCCGTGGCAACGCCGCAGGACGGAGATCCGATTGCGGACGCCCTGGCGAAAGCCGCTGCGTGCCTGACGCTCGCGGAGCTCGGGTCCGCGGTTGAAGCCTTTGAAGGCTGTACGCTCAAGAAACACGCAACCCGGACGGTTTTCGCGGACGGTTCGCCCGATCGGCGGATCATGTTTATCGGCGAAGCGCCTGGACGGGATGAAGATATTGCCGGCCTGCCCTTCGTCGGCCGCGCGGGCAAACTGCTCGACAAGATGCTGGCGTCGATCGGCCTCGACCGGAAGACCAACGTCTACATCACCAATGTCCTGAACTGGCGACCGCCCGGCAACCGCGATCCGTCGCCGGAAGAGGCCGCGGCCTGCCTGCCGTTTCTGCGCCGCCATATCGAGCTCGCAGCGCCCGAAATCATCGTTTTGCTGGGCGCAGTGGCGGCCCGCCATGTGATGGGCAAGAGCGAAGGCATCATGCGCATGCGCGGGAACTGGCTGGAATATTACGTCGGCGGCCGGATGGTGCCGGTCATGCCGACCCTGCACCCCGCCTATCTTTTGCGCCGCCCGATCGACAAAAAGCTCGCCTGGCGGGATCTCCAGTCAATTTCCGAAAAGGTTAATAGCCTTCGGTTGCTTGAGCCGCGCGAGAGCACTGGCTAAGACTCGACTCTTCCGAAGCATCTCGAACGAAGGACGGCAGCCTTGAAGCGCTACATCCTTGCCGCCGCGGCCATGGCTGCAATTCTCGCCCCGTCGGCGCTGCTTGCCGACACGGAGGTGCCGGCGGCCGAGACTTCGGCAGGGTTCACCCCCCGCGTACTTTCTGCAGAAGATGCAAGGCGTTACCGGGAAATCTTCGCAGATGAGGCGGAAGGCCGCTTCGCAGAGGGTCGTGCGCTGATCGCCGGGCTCTCCGACCGTTCACTCATGGGATATGTCGAGGCCGCGCACTACCTCTCTCCCTATCTCAAAAAGCCTGCTGTGGCCGATCTCGCCGAGTGGCTCGACAAATATGCCGAGCTGCCGATAGCGGAGAAAATCCGCGCGCTTGGCGAAGAGCGGAACCGGCATAGACGCCATAAGGTGGCCCTCGCCGGCATTCCAGCGATCCCGGCGCGCGCTGTCGGCCGCTACGAATCCACGGACAACATCGCCAGCACACCGCTCGCAACGGACGCCTCACGTCTGGCGCAGCTTTCGATCGATGGCGATGTGAAGGTCGACCAGCCGGCTTCTGCAGAAGCTGTGCTCCAGCAGCTGATCGCCCAGAATATCGCGCCGCCTTCCGATATCGCCCGGCTGACCCATCGTGTTGCGGCGTCCTATCTCGCCGAAGGCCAGGATCAGGATGCCTATCGCGTTGCGACCAGCGTAAGCGGGTATGACCGCGACACATCTCCACTTCTGGATTGGGTGAGCGGGTTCGCCGCCTATCGCCTGAAGAGATATTCCGACGCTGCGCCCTGGTTCGAGCATCTGGCGCAGAACGGGTCTGTTCCGGGTTGGACGCGAAGCGCTGCCGCATTCTGGGCAGCGCGCTCGCACATCTCCGCAGGCGATCCATTGCCGGTTGTTAGTCTTCTCAGCGCCGCTGCGCGTGAGCAGCCGACGTTCTACGGCCTCCTCGCCGAGCGCATGCTGGGTCAGCAATCGCCCAACCAGTTCAGCGAGCCCATCCTGGACGAGACAAGCTTCGATGCATTGATGCGCATTCCCTATGCTCATCGCGCCGTGGCGCTTTGGCAGGTTGGGCACACGGACGGCGTGGAAGCGGAAATGCGCCGCGCCTTTGCCGCCATGGATCTGCAAGACGCCGCCGCTTTCGCAGGATTGGCGCGACGGCTCGATCTCCCCGGCCTCGAATTGAGCGCCAGCGAAGCACAGGCCGGCCGCGGAGAATTGCTGACGGGCCTGTTTCCCGTTCCCCATTACACACCGCCTGGCGGTTATCACATCGATCCGTGCCTCGTGCTTGCCTTCGCGCGCGTAGAAAGCCGCTTTCAATCGAAGGCCGTTTCGACGGCCGGCGCGCGCGGCGTAATGCAGCTCATGCCTGGCACTGCAAAACTTGTCGACGGCGAGACGCCGGAAAAAGGCAAGCTCAGCGACCCCGCCTACAATCTCGGGCTCGGCGAACGCTATCTGCAGAGCCTGATCGCGCAGACCAATGGAAATCTGTTCCAGCTTGCTGCGGCCTATAATGCAGGCCCGAATGCAGTCACGCGCTGGCTGACCACGCGCCCGGAAATCACGGGAGATCCGCTGCTGTTCATCGAAAGCATTCCCTATTCGGAAACGCGCAGCTACATCAAATATGTGATGACCTGGTATTGGATGTATTCCAAGCGGACGAATGTGGACGCGCCGACACTGGACCAGACTGCCGCCGGAGAGTGGCCAACCTATCACCCGGCCTCCGCGGTTTCCGCAAAGCCCCCTGCGCAGCAGAAACAGCCGGCAGGCTCTCTGATCATCAGCGATGCAGACGCACCGCATTGACGAAAGCGTCGCATTTATTCCCGTCCGCATCGCGGTGCTGACGGTTTCGGATACGCGCGACGCATCGAACGACACGTCCGGAGATACGTTGGCATCGCGGATCGCCGACGCCGGTCACATCGTCGCTGCTCGTAATTTGCTGCGCGATGATCGCGAACAGATCACGGCGCAGCTGCGTCACTGGATAGCCGATCCGAACATCGACGTGGTCATTTCATCGGGTGGAACCGGGCTCACCGGACGCGACGTAACGGTCGAAGCTTTCCGCTCGCTCTTCGAGAAGGAAATCGACGGTTTTTCCGTCCTGTTCCACCAGGTCAGCTTTGAAACCGTAGGCACCTCCACCATCCAGTCCCGCGCCTGTGCCGGCGTTGCGGGCGGCACCTATCTCTTCGCCCTGCCCGGCTCGACCGGGGCGGTAAAAGATGGCTGGGACAACATCCTCAAATATCAGCTCGATATCCGGCACCGGCCCTGCAATTTCGTTCAGGTCATGCCACGCCTGGAAGAACACCGGAAGAAATAGCTGCGGCATAGCGCGTGCGTTCAACCTCGCCCGCCACGCAATAAAATTACCAGACTCCCACATGTCGATTGTGTTATATTTAATCGCAACCGGCCGCGAAGGAGTTGCGCATGACCAGCCAATCGACGTCATTTGCTCTGTTGCCGGCATCGGCATTTGTGGCAGCGCTGCTGATGATGCCACCGGCGTTTGCAGCAAAGTTCGTGACATTCGATCCGCCAAACTCCAACGATACCTATGCATCCGCGATCAATCGCAAAGGTGCAGTCGTTGGATTTTTCGATGTCCTTGATGGAGACCGCCATGCCTTCCTGCGGACGCCCGACGGAAATCTGACGAGTTTCGATCCTCCAGGGTGCGATTACACGACGGTTGCCGCCGTCAATCGCAAGGGCGATATCGCCGGGGACTCCGAAGACAGCAATGAACCATCGATGTATCATGGCTTTCTACGAACAGCCGATGGAGGCATGATCGTATTCGGTCCTGTCGGGTCGATCGCAACTTCCGTTTATGCTCTCAATTCACACGACACTACGGTCGGTATCTGGGAGGACAATCAGACTTACCTGCATGGCTTCGTTCGTGCCTCAAGTGGCAAGATCGTGAACATAGATGTTTCCCATGCGTCCGACACGATGCCGGCTGTGATAAACGACAGCGGCGTCATTGCCGGAACTTACTTCGCGCACAATCAGGTTCATGCCTTTCTGCGAACGCGCGACGGAGCGATTTCCAATATCGATCCGCCGGGTGCGACCTATGTGGAG
>DASXXW010000280.1:0-3172 GCA_036502865.1 Rhizomicrobium sp. | reverse complement strand
CCGCCGAGCGGATGCTTTAGTACCCCATTTTTGCTGGAGGAAGAGGCGCGAATTCCCCGCTGTGTCATGGCCGTGCTCGTCACGGCCATCCAGTGGATGGCCGGGTCTTGTCCTTCGACCGACCCGGCCCGTCTCCGCGGTGGCGAACTGGCCATCCGGCGGTGCGTCGCGGCTGTCGCCTTCGCGCCGTTTGCGGTCATTCGGCCAACGCAGACAAGCGAACGCTGCGGCAAAAATTAGCAGTATATCCGGCATCGATGTTCGCTGGCTTCGTCACCCGCCACGGCGCGCCTTTAAGCGGCGAAAAGAAGGGCCGTCTCCTCCTTGAAGGAGAATCGCTTCGAGATGCAGACGCTGTCCCTGCGGGGACCGCGCGACAGCTCGAGTGTTAGCAGGCTATCTTCGGGGAAGGCCGGGCTAAGCTCGAGTTTGAGATACTCGAACAGCTGGCGATCATGGACCGCGATCATCACCTGAAGGCTCTGCTCTTTTGACAAACTCCTTAGGGCCCGCGAGCCCGGAACCTATGAACACGGGCCTCGGAGAAAGCGGTCATGAACCGGTGTTCATGGATTCCGGGCCCGGCCCAAGGGCCGTCCCGGAATGACGGTCTTGTCGTTGGAACGATCGACTTTTTCGATCTCAAGTTTGCTTCCCAGAGCCTTGATCTCGCCGCGCATCCGATCAACCCTACACTGCGGCCGTACCCGCTTCGGCGACCGCTTGATCCTGGTCACCGCGGCCGCCGCTGACGCCAATCGCGCCGACGATTTGGTCACCGCGCTTCAAGGGAATGCCGCCGGCGAAAATCATGATGCGCCCGTGATTCGATCCCTGGATGCCGTAGAACTGCTCGTGAGGTTGGCTGCTCTTGGCCAGCTCCGCTGTGGAAATGTCGAACGCCCGCGCGGTGAAGGCCTTGTTGATCGAAACGTCGATGCTGCCAAGCCACGCGCCGTCCATGCGCACGTGACTGATCAGGTTTGCCCCGGCATCGACCACCGCGATGTTCATTGGCTGGCCGATCTCTTCGGCTTTCTTCTCGGCGGCGGCGATGACGCGCCGAGCGTCGCTCAATGTCAGCATTTTCCTTGCTCCTGGCTGGACCTCAAATCTGGCTCCCCAGTGCGTTGATCAGTGTTGCTGGCCCGTCTGCGGATGCGCAGTCGGCTTTTGCCCCTGGCTGAACGGCTGGGTGAATTTCCACGGCGTCGCGGTCTGCTGAAATTCGGCGGGGACCTGCTCTATGTTGGGCGATTGCGCCGAGGTCGTCTGTCCCCACTCCGGGCTTGGTGCATTGCTAATGCTTTTGATGTAGCTGACGAGATCCCAGATGACTGCGTCTGGGAGCAGAGCGCCCCAGGAGGGCATTCCGAGCGGGGCGCCGTGCGAAATCGTCAGGTAGATATTCGCCGGCTCGCTTCCAAACTGGAAAATCCCTTCGCTCAACGCAGGCCCCATCCCCCCACCGGCGTTCGGCGCATGACATCCGACGCAGTTGAATTGGACAAAATACTTCATTCCCCGCTCGATAGAGGCAGGGTCCTTTGCCATCGGGTTCTCGATATTGGGCCGCAAATTGACTGCGCCCGGGATGATGTTCACGTCTGGGACTTTGAGCCATTCCGCAGCGATCCCACTGGGCGCCTCGACCGCGTTCATCTGCCCGGTCGCTTGCTCCAGTTGATGGGTGGTCGGCGGGTTCGCGTTTTGCGCCATGCCGTGGCCAGCACTACAGATCAATGCAGTCGCAAAGATCACGGCGACGGTCCGATACCCGGGTGCCCTAAGGGGCATGACCTCTCCTCCTTTATTTTACCACTTTCATGACGGGAACTCCAAACCGATCGAGAATCTCTGCGATTTGCAGCGAATTTCGGGAGATCAGCTGGTCGAGTTCTTCCTTGCGCTTGTCATCTCCCTTGCGCACCCCGATTGCGATGTCGAACTGGAACAGCAGAGGAGCAAATCGCTCGGTGTCGGTGATCGGCACGACCGTTAACTTCACTGGCGACTGTCGCGCAAAATATCCCGCGAGCGGGCCCCACACGGCGGCGATGTCGATCTCACCCTGCGCCACGGCCTCCAGGATCTGCGCCGGCGGATCGGGCCGCCGGTAGTCGCCGTAAACTGTGTAGCCGACGACATTGTCGACAATGCCCTGCATGGCGAGTGCATGGCCGGGCGGCGTATTAAAGCCGTCGTCGCCAATCAGCTGAATACCAATTTTGAGCGTCTTCAGCCGCGGGTCGGTCATCGATGCAATGCCGAGCTGCCGGTCCGACCGCGACACAAAAACATAGCCGGAGCGATAATAGGGCCGGGTGGTCTCGACCATGTCGAGCCCGACCGGGACACCCATTATCACGTCGCAGTTGCCGGCCTTCAATGTGTTGCGGATGAAACCGCGCCGCTGCGCCCACCAAGTATAGGCGACGGACTGTCCTGTCTCCATCGCGAAAAGCTGCGCGATCGCGTTCTCGAAGCCTCCGTCGCGATTATTCGAGAACGGCAGATTGTTCGGGTCGGCGCAGATGCGCAGTTCATTGTCCCCTTCGTCTGCCACGGCGGGCAAGCCTGCGAATGCGGCCACTGCAACAATGAAAACTTTGATGAAGAGAGATGGACAGCCACGCAGCATCGGCATCCTCAGCGCTGCGGCTCATTGGGCTGCGGCGCCGCCAGAGCCTGTCCGCTCTGGCCCTGATCGGATTGCGCGCCCCGTTGTGCGGCCGGCACGGCAAACACCAGAAGGCTGCCGCCGCCAACCGTATGCTGAGGAAGGTCCTGGGTCGCCCCGGTGAAGCCGAGCGCGCCGTTGCGAACCCGCGGATCGACTTGCGCATTGGCCACCACCCCGGGCCACCCGCCGACGCCGGACAGAATGGCGACGTACTGAACCCCGTCATTGCCCATATAGGTGATCGGCTGCCCGATGATCCCGGACGGCGCCTTGAATTGCCAGAGGACCTTGCCGCTCTTCGCATCGACTGCCTTGAACCAGCGGTCCATCGTCCCGTAGAACGCGACATCACCAGCGGTTACGAGAGTGCCGCTCCACACTGGGAAGTTCTCGCTGATCGCCCAGACTTTTTTTCGAGCGAGCGGGTCCCACGCCATGTATTCGCCGCGATGACCGCCTGGTCCGGCATACATATCGACAGTGGCTCCG
>DASXXW010000279.1:0-3901 GCA_036502865.1 Rhizomicrobium sp. | reverse complement strand
ATCTTCATGGTCACTGTGTTCCTTGTCGAAAATGCTCATCGCCATGGGATCGCGAAAGACGCTCATCGCTTCGTCGAACGAGACGCCTTGCTTCGAGCGATTACGCTCGGCTTTACGCGGATCCCAATCGAAGAAAATACGCACGCGTTCTCACTCCCACTCAATCGTCCCGGGCGGTTTGCTCATCACGTCGTAGCACACCCGGTTGATGCCCTTCATCTCGTTGATGCACCTGTCGGTGCGGGCGAAGAACGCGCGGTCGATAAGAATCCGGGTCATACCATCGGTGCTTGTCGCACGGCTTCGTGACGGAGATGCCCGTATCGGTTATGTTTCATTCTATATCGGTTAACTCATCAGATTGTTCCTGATACGTTCTTATCACTTCCGAACGGACGGGATCGCGATGGGCCGGCAATGGCTGTTCAAGCTGGATCAGAATCCGGAGGGCCGCGGGCTTCGTTGCGATAGCGATGGGCTGTTTCTGGGGCGCGATGCTCTTCTCGATCGTGACGAAAGCGGGAATTTCGCGGCTCGCCTGGTAGCCGAGCTGCAGAAAGTCCTCCGCCGCCATTACGGCGACGACTCCAACTGGGAGAGCCACAGCCGCAGCGTCGAGCTCGTCGCCTGGGCGCTCAACAAAGGCGATCTGGCCCGCGCCATGATGACGGCCGTGCTGATGCGCCTGCCCGAGCCCGGCGATCCGGCGGGCAACACCGATGCGGACGAAGCGCTCGTGAAGGCGGGCTTCAATCCCGACGAACCGCGCGACGAGCGAGGACGCTGGACGACAGGTGGCGACGGCGCAAATGAACTCAGCCGTGATCCTCGCACCCAACTTGCCGATGCCGGCGTCAGCGATGCGTCGAATGACGCGATTGCGCAGGCAGCGGCACGCGCGGCGGCAAACGCGGCCCGACGCCACCAGGCTACCGGTGAATCACAAACAAAGAGTTGGCTCGCCTATTACAAAAAGCTTTGGGCGGCAATCATCACGTATTTTGGTACTCCACAGAGTACTACTCATATTGTAGGTGATTTGCACGAAAAAGCGTCGGAGATTCTTGCTCAACATCTTGCGAAAATGCGAGGTGTCAAAAACATCTATTTCAATAGGCAGCTGAACACGATTACCGAGGGCGAGATAAACAGCACCTTGCGGCCCGACGTCACTGTCATCATGAAGGACGGCACCGTGTACATCTATGAGGTCCTGTCTCCGGACCAAACCGAAGGGGAAATGATTGACAAGTACCGCGGTGTCCAGCCTATCAAGAGCTCCAACCTCCGTCTATCACAGGTAAAGAGCATGAGTATTGAAGAAATCATGGCGCTACCTGACCTCACGGAGACTGAGGCGGAGCAGTTGAAAGAGCAGGCCGCAATCGCCACCGAACTGGAAGAAGAAGAGCTATTAATGGAAACAGGCCCGCCCTAGCACAATCGACAACCTCTTGCCAACAAATCAGGATAGGAAATAATCATGGCTCTGGCGTTCTGTGTTTACCATCTGACAGCAGATGTCGAGGCTGCACTGCAGACATTCGCGCAAATCGTGGATTACCTTGGTCTTTCTGGGGAGCGCGTCCGGGTGAAGGCGGAACACAGCCCGGGGACGCGAATGGCGCTTGACAGGTTAGGATCGGCAAACTCGCTGTTTTCCGGGATGAAAAAATTCATCTTTGAAGTCGCTTCCGGTAACTCTCTCAAAGCAACACACAACAATGCCGCTCCTTATATCATCTATCAGCGGACGGCGGAACTCGACACGATGACGATCTTTTCCCCACAGCATACGGATCTGCGGAGCTTCGCCGAAACATTTCTGGGCGGCGTACCGGGGAAATATGGATTTGGAATCGACTGGAACATGCCGGGCTCATTTTTTGGGTATGCACAGGGTTTCGAGGACCTGCGATCGACGGGCGGCGACCTTATGGGCGAGTCGGATGCCGGGGGATGGGGCCAGTTCTACTTACAGAACTACACAACCGCCTTCAATGAGCCGATCATTCGAGACATTTATCCCGTCAATCTGCTGACGACCGCCCATCTTGATCGCGAGGCGGGCGACGTCACAGTACGGGACCTTATTTCGGAGCACAAGGAGTGGGGCAAAATAACCAAACTCGCCGACAACTGGTTTCTGTGGTGCGTGCCATCGGGCGAGATCGATGCCGCGAGAGACGCGTTCCAATCGCGGGAATTGCTCAAGAACAATCCCTCGGGCTTTTTCCAGCATCGAGTTGGCAAGTGACATCAAGGGGGCGCGAACGCGGTTTCCCTGGTGCAGGGAAAAAGGCAGGGAAACGAAACAAACAACCTCACTCCCACTCGATCGTCCCGGGCGGCTTGCTCGTCACATCATAACACACCCTATTTATCCCCTTCACCTCGTTGATGATGCGCGTGGCGGTGCGGGCGAGGAACGCATGATCGAAAGGATAGGAATCCGCCGTCATGCCGTCGGTGCTCGTCACCGCGCGCAGAGCGCAGACATGTTCATAGGTCCGTGCGTCGCCCATCACGCCCACGGTCTGCACGGGCAGGAGCACGGCGAAGGCCTGCCAGATCTCGTCATATAATCCCGCTTTCCGGATTTCATCGAGATAGATGGTGTCGGCGGCGCGCAATATCTCAAGCTTCTCTCGCGTCACCGCGTCACCCGGCAGCCGGATGGCAAGGCCGGGGCCGGGGAAAGGATGGCGGCCGACGAAACGCTCCGGCAGGCCAAGCTCACGCCCCAGCGCGCGAACCTCATCCTTGAACAATTCGCGCAAGGGCTCGACGAGCTTCATGCGCATGCGCGCGGGCAAGCCGCCCACATTGTGATGCGATTTGATGGTGACGGAGGGCCCGCCCAGCGGCGAAACGCTCTCGATCACATCGGGATAGAGCGTACCCTGCGCCAGGAAATCCGCGCCGCCGATCTTCGCGGCCTCCGCCTCGAACACATCGATGAAGCTCGAACCGATGATCTTGCGCTTCTGTTCGGGGTCGCTGACGCCGGCCAGCCGCGAAAGAAACATCTCGCTCGCATCGGCATGCACCAGCGGAATGTTATAAGACCCGCGGAACAGCGAGACCACTTCCTCCGCCTCGCCCGCACGCAGCAGGCCATGATCGACGAAGATGCAGGTGAGCTGATCGCCGATCGCTTCATGGATGAGGAGTGCCGCGACGGAGGAATCCACGCCGCCCGAAAGCCCGCAGATCACTTTGCCCTCGCCCACCTGGCGGCGGATGCGCGCAATCGCATCGCGCGCGAAGGCTTTCATGTTCCAGTCGGGTGCTACGCCGGCGATGTTCTGCACGAAATTACTCAGGAGCGCGGCACCGCGCGGCGTATGCACCACTTCGGGATGAAACATCGTGCCGTAGAAGCGGCGAGCCTCGTCGGCGATGACGGCGAAAGGCGCGTTTTCGCTTTGCGCGATGACATGGAAGCCGGGCGGCAGCGCGGTCACGCGGTCGCCATGGCTCATCCACACATCGTCGCGCGCGCCCAGCGCCCAGACATTGTCGAACAGCGGGCTCTGGCCGCTCACCTCCAAGCTGGCGCGGCCGAATTCGCGTTTGCTCGAGCCTTCGACGCGGCCGCCCAGCCCATGCACCATCGCCTGCTGGCCGTAACAAATGCCGAGCACGGGCACGCCGGCTTCGAAGATTTTCGGCGCGGCCTGGGGCGCGCCTTCGTCCATCACGCTGGCGGGGCCACCCGAGAGGATGATCGCCTTCGGCTTTGCAGTGGCGAGCGCCTCTTCCGCCTTGTTGAACGGCACGATCTCGGCATAGACGCCGCCTTCGCGCACACGCCGCGCGATGAGCTGAGTCACCTGCGAACCGAAATCGATGACGAGAACGGGAGCGGTCATGGGTGTTGGCCCCCTCCGCCCGCTTC
>DASXXW010000278.1:0-7728 GCA_036502865.1 Rhizomicrobium sp. | reverse complement strand
GGAAGAAAGAAAAACGCTTCAGCCGTGCGGCGCGGGGACGGCCGGTGCCGCCGGTGTCTTGGGAGACTGTTTCTGTAACGGCACGAACTGCCCCGGGCCGGTTGGGTTCGTATCGAGAAGGGATTGCGGACGGCCGTGCAGCGACAGCAATGTCAGCGCGAGGCTCGTGACGAAGAACAGCACCGCCAGGATGGCCGTGGTGCGGGTCAGCGTGTCGGCTGCGCCGCGCGCCGAAAACAGGCCGCCCAGCCCCGAGCCGCCACCGCCCATGCCGAGTGCCCCACCCTCAGACCGCTGAAGCAGGATGACGGCGATCATGGCGATCGACACGAAAAGCTGGATGACGATGAGCACGGACTGCATGGGCGCCGGATGTGCGGATTTCGGGGCTGCTCTTAGGACAAAGCCTCCCCGGGGGCAAGCATCAGCCCGGGCGCAGATTCCACGATTGCGAAGAACTCACGCGCCTTCAGGCTCGCGCCGCCGGCCTGTTGCCTCTTCTCCGTCGAGGGTGGGCACTACGCACACCGTCCGTCTTCTATTCGAATTGCGCCGGAGGGCCGTATTGAAAGCCGCGTCGCCCTTCGTCCGACACCTGCAGGCGAGCACGCCGCGAGCGCGGTCAATGCCGCGAAGCGGGAGCAGAGCTGCAGGCCCCCGCGAAGGCGGGGGGGACGAAGCGCGCACCCAACCGTTGACGGCGCGAGGGGCCGTACTACGGCTTTTGCAGGCTACGGCTTTTGCAGGCCAAGAAGGGGGAATCCAATGAAGACCGGAGTTTTGGCGCGCGCGCCGCTTCTTGAAGTGCCGTAAGGGGCCGATTATATTTCGGGCGGGCAGGCTCGTCCTGTTGGTCTATGTAACGATATGAAGTTGGCTGAGCGGCCGTAGGCCGTTCTGGTGTTCGGTAATTGCTATATTTCGTGGCGCTTCCCGACCGGCGTCGTCGTAGCAACTGCGGAGCGCCGCCATGCATGTCGATTCCAATTTCATCGCCGCTATTATAACTGGCTTGATCAGCGCCGCCGCGACGATCATTGCAGCGTGGCTCAATCGCCCCCGCCGCTGAAATCGAAGGGAGAGGCGTCGCGTATGCGGCGCTCTCCCTTTTGTTGCGCGAACTCAGATCGCCTTGCCGGCGATCCAGACCTGAATTTCGCCACGGCGCACGTACTCCTTGAGGCGTCGCTTAAGGTCCGCCGTGTTCGGATCACGGACATAGGTTCGGAACTTTCGCCCCGATCGGGCGAGAGTATCAGTCAGGTGCCATGTCGCATTGTAACCGGCGGCCCGGATCAGGGCGTCGTGAACGATCACCCGGAGTTGTTCCGCCTTTCTTCGAATCTTGAAAATGATGCTGACCCGCGACCAAACCCGGCCGTTACGCCGGATTCTGGGCGGCTGCGAGTATGCCATTTTGCCTCCTTTTTTATTGTGGGGGCCGACCTGTTAGACCACCGCGCAGACGGCGGCTAGCTCAAAACCGGTGGGTTTTGAGTCTCTTTCTTGGGGATAGCAAAAAAGGCACTTACCCGAATCAAAAAGGGGGCTCATAAATCCCCCATGCTCATCGGCTATGCGCGCGTATCGCGCGGCGATCATCAAGACCCTGACGCACAGGCGCGGACGCTGACGGAAGCCGGATGCTCCCGCATCGTGCGAGAGAGCGCATCGGCCGGCGCGGGCATGGCGCGGCCACGCCTGCGGGAACTGCTGACGACACTAAAGGCGGGCGACGTGCTTGTAGTCTGGAAGCCCGATCGCCTCTCTCGCTCGCTGTCCGATCTTTTGCACGCGCTCGCAAAAATCGAAGGCACCGGCGCCGGCTTCCGCTCCCTTACGGAGGCGATCGACACAACCACGCCGGCCGGGCGCCTGATGATGCAGATGCTCGGCACCTTCGCGGAGTTCGAGCGCGAGATGATCCGCTCGCGCACGAGACACGGAATCGAGAGCGCGCGCAGGGCCGGCCGACGCTTGGGGCGCGCGCCGAAGCTCAGACCCGACCAAAAAGCGGAGATCATTCGCATGATCGCCGAAGGACGCGGCACGGCCGCTCACGCTGCTAATTTGTTCAGCGTATCGAAGGCAACCGTGAAGCGCGCGCTCGCAGAGCATCACGCCAAGGGCGCCTGATGGACACGCTCACGCCGCGCGAGCGCAGCGCGCGCATGGCGCTCGTCCGCAGCAAGGATACAAAGCCCGAGTTGCTCGTCCGGCGAATCACTCACCGCGCCGGCTATCGTTTTCGGCTGCATCGAGCCGACCTGCCCGGCCGGCCCGATCTTGTTTTTCCGGCCCGCGAGAAGGTGATTTTCGTGCATGGTTGTTTCTGGCACGGGCACGACTGCCCGCGCGGCAACCGTCTTCCAAAGGGAAACAGGCCCTATTGGACGACGAAGCTTAAACACAATCGGGACAGGGACTTAACCCAACGCGCCGCGCTCGCCGCGGCGGGCTGGGACGTTCTCGTTGTGTGGGAATGCGAGACCCGAGACCGCGCCGTCCTGGCGAGCCGGCTATGTGTTTTTTTGGAAACGCGCCAGCGCCGTGGGGAGGGAGAACGCAGGAAGAACTTGGCACCCTTCAAGAAAGGCGCCAAAAAGGCGCCATGACACCGAAGCGCCAGCACAAAGAGAAACGCGAACGCTGCAATCTTCGATTGCCGACCATCGTGCTCCGCTCGATTGACAGCACGCGCTCCAAACGCCCCGGCGTTCTTTCTCGGAATAGTTGGATCGCCGAAGCGATACGAGACAAGCTGACGAGCGAAGGCATCAAGCTGCCGCCGGATGCGTGGGGAGCAGCGAACGATGCTTAGCTTCTATGAATTTTTCGCAGGCGGCGGCATGGCGCGCGCGGGCCTCGGCGCCGGATGGAAATGCGCCTTTGCTAATGACTTTGATTTCAAGAAAGCGGAAACGTACAAGCTAAATTGGGGCGGCGACGCGCTGAAAGTCGGCGACGTGCGCAAGCTCGAAACGTCCAAGCTGCCCGACCAGGCGGACCTCGCATGGGCTTCCTTTCCATGCCAAGACCTTTCGCTCGCCGGCGGCGGTGCCGGCTTGCGCGGTGACCGCTCGGGCACTTTCTGGCCCTTTTGGGAGCTAATGAAGACATTGCGTGCGGAGAACCGAGCACCGCGCGCGATCGTGCTCGAAAATGTATGCGGCACGCTCACGTCGCACCAAGGCAAAGATTTTTCAGCGATCGCCACGGCGCTCGCCAAAGAAGATTACCGCTTCGGCGCCCTTGTCATCGACGCCGCGCTTTTCGTTCCGCACTCGCGGCCGAGGTTGTTCATCGTTGCGATCCGCGACGATGTTCAGATTCCGCTCGCGTTTCAGAGCCCCGGCGCATCCTCCATTTTTCACACCCGCTCGCTTAAAACAGCGCACGCGCGCATGCCGCCGGAAGCACGCGCAAAATGGATATGGTGGCGCCTTCCTGGCCCCTCCAAGCGCAAATCGAACTTCGCCGATCTCATCGAAGAAAATCCGAAAAGCTGCGCATGGCATAGCGCGCGCGAGACGCAGCAGCTCCTTGCGATGATGAGCGACATCAATCTTGAGAAGGTCGAGGCCGCCAAAGAATCCGGCCGACTAATGGTCGGCGCCATCTACAAGCGAACGCGGCTCGATGAATCCGACGTGAAAGTGCAGCGCGCGGAAGTCCGCTTTGATGATGTGGCCGGCTGTCTTCGCACGCCGGCGGGCGGCTCCAGTCGCCAACTCATCCTTGTGGTGCGAGGCGACAAGGTGCGGTCGCGCCTGATTTCGACGCGCGAAACCGCGCGCCTCATGGGATTGCCAAACAGCTATCAGCTTCCGACGAACTACAACGAAGCGTATCACCTGACTGGAGACGGGGTTGTCGTTCCGGTCGTGCGGCACTTGGCGGCTTACCTGCTTGAGCCGATCCTGAACGCCGACGCCTTTAACGCGCGCGCAGCGGCATGACCGTCATTCCTTGCAGCAAGAATAAAAACCTCTCCGGCGAGATCAACAAATTCGCCGAAGTGCTCAAAACAGACGCGCACAATCTCGGCACGCATGGACTATCTGAAAAGGATTTCTACCAAGGCGGACTATTTCGAGGCGCGATCGAGCGCATCCGCGGACAGTTCACCGCGACGATGCGCGAAAAACGCGAGTTCGTGAAGCACGTCCTCAATTACATGCAGGATCAGGGCTTCATCAAGGAATGGATCTCCGCGGGGCAAGCAAACCGCTACGACTACGCCGTCACGCTTCCGAACGACCGCGTTGCCGCGATCGAGCTGAAAGGGTGCCTCGACGGCAATAACACCAACATTTTCGAACGGCCGGCGCAGGCTAACGAGTTCATTATGTGGAGCATCTGCACGAACACCGGCGCGGACCCGCGCCGTAATGCCTGGTCAGGGATTCACACGCGCCTAAGCGCCGACATCATCGAACGCGAAACCGTCGTCGATGGATTGATGATTTGGGATTGGTTCTGCGGCACGATCGGCCGGCCCTGCCCTAAAATTGAAGGCCAGTCGGAGCGGCTCACCACCGTAGGCCCCTATAGCGTCACGCCGCCCTGCATCTATCTTTTCCCCGGCACGATCCCGAGCGTGCGCAACAATCCCTCGCCGGCACCGCACCAGCTCGCCGAAGTCGGAATCCTCAACGCCTTCCATCGCTGTTTCAAAGGCGATGACGCCGAGCTGAATTTTGTTCGCTTCACCATCGCGCACAAGGGTGCCGAAACCGTGCGCAAGACGACGATCGAGCGCGGCGGGATCGTGCAGAAAGACTCTGAAGAAACAGCCATTCGCCGCCGCTAGGCAACTTAGGAACATGGGTCGCATTTAGAGGGACAAGCGCAGATGCAGCCTAGCGGACGCTCGAAGCAATAACGGAAAAAACTGGAAAAATCGAAGCAAGGAAAGCCACTCGGAGCGATTGCTGGCGCCTCTCAGCAAGCATTGGCGGTCGGGCCAGTCACGGGGCAGCAGCTTGTCACGAAAATAGACGCTTTCTTCGCCGGCTGGTTCAATCCCGAGAACCTATAGAAACCGGCGACGAGGAACAGTCGGAGAACGAATGATTCGGCACTTTCTCTGTGGGAAAGATATTTCCTCTCTTAAAACCCGAGAGCGTGTCCGATCCCTTGAATGACACTTACGACCACTTGACCCGCCTGTTGGGCAGCGCTCGCCGTCCCTTCAATTGTTGAAACAGTAACCCCCACCGCAACCTCGCCGGCAACCACGGTCGCTGAGACTGCGTCGCCCTGGCCTATAGCATTTGTGAATCGCTGGACTTGCTCAAGCGAAGCAGTTGTCTGCACGTCCTGTATCGCGGGGCCTGGACAGCGGCTTTGATTATAGTCCGAAACGCTTACGTCGCCTTGGTCTTTATAATGGGCAACCAACACCGCCTGCGCCATAGCCGCCCCTCCATCCACATCCCCATAATTTACGCGTGCATGGAGCATTAGATTTTGAGCATTGCTATGGACGTTTACACAGAAGTCATATGAAGCGCCTGCATAAGCGACGCTCGGTTGAACAACCGATGCGCCGAACGCTAGACACGCCAGAAGGCCTATACCAGCTGCTTTCATTAGCTGCGCCCTTTTTCGTGCCTTACAGTGGCCGGTCGTCCACGCATGGACAAGAATCGGGGAAAGTCCGGCAAACCTTTCCGGCATCTGCGTTTTCTGATGCATTGACCTTCACCCATCTGCTGGTCACGGAAGCGTAGGTCGTGGCGTCCTGGTGAATGTCACGAGGGAGCAATCTGGTATTTGCAATGTAGTTGGGCTGGGTTGTCAGTTCATCGGGATTTTGTGGCTTATTATCGAAGGGAACGAAACTCCAAAACGCCCGCCAATCGTTTGCTTCGGTCCAAGGCCCAACCGCTTCTTCTGTTAAGTCTGGTTTACTTGGATCCTCTGCAGGAAACTCAATAGCGCCGAGCTGCAGAGGCTTTCTAACGTCATCATTGCCAGGGGGATAAATCAGGAGCAAATGGGAACGAACCGGTGGCTTCTTATTGTCCTGCGCATCAACGCCATTGTCCCAGATAAAATGCAGGTGAGCTGACAAATACTCTCTCACCGTACAGGCTCTGCCGTCCCCTGAATAACCAAATCGCCCGCGCAAAAAAGTGACGCCGGGAGAAATGGGGCTCGATTTATGTAAGGTATCGCTTCGAAAACGAGGGCCGACCGGCGCTGCGTCCGTTGCACTCATTAAAGCAAAAACGGACAGAAAGGTGGCCCAAGCAATTTTGACATTATCCTCTTCCCCGAGAATCACCGGAATGGATTACGAAGTCAGCCGTTGTGTCAACATTTAACTCCGTTTGGGCGCGCCGCTTCGCGGCCGGGCTCTACTTCGCCCGCCTTCGTAGGCATCACCGAGGCCGCCTCTCGGTTTCGACGATACAGTCACGATCTCATCAAGCGACTCACTTGCATAGCCTTTCGTGCTTTCGGTCCGGCACCCGCTTGCTTTGCGACTGTCACAGAAAACCGCGAAAAACCGCGGGTTCCTTAGGTTTTGTTGCGAATCAGTCGGATTCTGGCGCAGCTTGAGTCTCGCGCACGCCGTGGTGGCGCGCATCGGTTCACGAGCATGACCGGATCAAGCCCGGCCACGGGAAGAGTAGCGAGCCGATCACCAAAAACGAAGCCCGCCGAACTTGCCCTAGCCTCAGTTGCCGGATTCCGATCATAAGTCGCGTGGCACCGCGTGGATAATAGCCAGAAAGTCCTCCGCCTTCAGGCTCGCGCCGCCGACCAGCGCGCCGTCCACATCCGGCAGGCTGAGTATGTCCCGCGCATTCGCCGGATTGACGGAGCCGCCATAGAGGAGGCGGATGCCCCTGCCCTCGCCACCGCAACGGTTTTCGACCGTGTTGCGGATGACGGCGTGCATGGCGGCGATGTCCGCGAGCGACGGAGTTCTGCCCGTACCGATCGCCCATATGGGCTCATAGGCGATTGCAGTGTTGGCCGGCCGGGCGGCAGGCGGAACGCTCGCCATAATCTGCCGGCGGACGACTTTGTCCGCGTGGCCGGCATCGCGCTGGGCTTCCGTCTCGCCGATGCAGATGATCGCGGTCAGGCCTGCCCGCCAGGCTGCTTCGGCTTTGGCGGCGACGAGCTCGTCGGTTTCATGATGATATTGGCGCCGCTCGGAATGCCCGACGATCACCGACACGGCGCCTGCGTCCTGCAGCATCTCTGCGCTGATATCGCCGGTGAAGGCACCCGACGGGAGCGGGTGACAATCCTGTCCGCCGATCGGGATTCTGCCAGCGACTGTCGCGACCGCGCGCGACACGAGGGTGAAAGGCGCGCAAATAAGGACATCCGCACGCGCCGGTTCGGCCTTGAGGCTTTCAGCGAGCGCCGCAATCCTGGGCAATGCCTCCCCGGTGCCATTCATTTTCCAGTTCCCGGCGATCAGCGGCCGCATGCCCCATCCTTCCCTGCCTTGCTGTTGCACATATGCATCCCTATCATCCGCCGCTTTTTGCCGCCAAGGGATCGGTTTTCATGCTTCAGCAGATGCGCAAAGTCGCCAAGTCCAAGGTGTCATCCGTTTTCCTGGGCTTGCTTGCGCTCAGCTTCGGTGTCTGGGGCATTGCCGACATCTTCCGCGGCAATGTCGATACCAGCATTGCGGCTGTCGGCAGCGAGAAATTGCCGGCGGAGACGTTTCAGCGCGATTACCGCAACTTCCTGAAG
>DASXXW010000277.1:0-20783 GCA_036502865.1 Rhizomicrobium sp. | reverse complement strand
ATGCGCTTCGATTCCGCCGAGATCGGGCAGACGATGAGCGAGATTGTAGCCTATGGTACGGCCGTAGTGCTCGAACCCGAGGCCCCCGACTCGCATGCTGCGTAACGTCCTTCTCGCGTTCAGCCTGATCGTGCTGGCGCTTGGCATTGTGCTTCTGCTGTTTGGCGTCGAGCCGCCCGCCTATACGCTGCTGATCTGGGGCGCGATCCTTCTGGGCGCGGTGGTCTATGAGCGGTTCCGTTACAAGCCGCTCGAACACAAACTCCCCGGCGCGGGCTGGGAACGCACCAGCGAGCGCTTCGTCGATGCCGAGTCCGGCAAGACGGTGACGGTCTATGTCGAGCCCAAGACCGGCGAGCGGCAATATGTTGAGGAATGACCTGCTTCCACCGCGCCTCCATCGGCGTTAAGAGCAGCGCCGCGGATGTTGTGAGCAGCGCCTGAGATGAGCATGCAGGTTACGGTTTTCGGTGGATCGGGATTCCTCGGGCGGTATGTCGTGCGGGCGCTGGCGCGCGCCGGCCATCGCATCCGGGTCTGCGTCAGATATCCCAATCGCGCCAATTACCTGCTGACCGCGGGCAATGTCGGGCAGATCCAGATTATCCGGGGTAACGTCAGGAACCCAGATCACATCGCGCTGGCGATGAAGGGCTCGCATGCCGTCGTCAACCTGGTCGGCATTCTCTATGAAACGGGACGCCAGCATTTCGACGACATTCATGCGGACGCTGCAGGCACAATTGCCGAGACGGCAAAGCGTCAGGGCGTAGATGCACTCGTTCAAGTCTCAGCGATCGGCGCGAGCGCGGACTCAGCTTCGTCCTATGCGCGCAGCAAGGCCGCTGGCGAAGCACAGGTCAGAGAGGCATTCCCGGACGCCACGATCCTGCGACCCTCGATCGTGTTCGGGCCAGAAGATGATTTCTTCAATCGCTTCGCGGGGCTCGCGCGCATTGCGCCGGCTTTGCCGCTGATCGGCGGCGGACGCACGCGATTCCAGCCGGTCTATGTCTGCGACGTGGCCGACGCTGTTGTGCGATGTGTCGAGGATCCGCAAACGCGCGGGCGTCTGTACGAGCTAGGCGGCCCGAAAATCTACACCTTCAAGGAATTGCTGCAGCTCGTCCTCACGGAAACGCATCGCCGCCGCCTGCTCATACCGCTCCCCTTCCCGCTTGCCATGATGAAGGCGACGTTTCTGGGCCTGTTACCCAATCCGCTGCTGACGCGCGATCAGGTGCGCCTGTTGAAACAGGACAATGTGGTTGCACCGGGCGCACTGACTCTCGGCGACCTCGGCATCGAGCCCGAGGCCGCGGAAGCTGTGCTGCCGAGCTATCTCTGGCGCTTCCGCCGCGAGGGACAGTTTGAAGAACCGGCGCCGCAGCTGATTGCTAACGCGTGAGCGCGATATAGCCGAACAAAGCCAGAGCCGCCGCGATCCGGTACCAGCCGAATGGCTTCAGCCCATAGCGGCCGATAAAGGCGATGAAGGTTTTCACCACCCCATACGCGACAAAGAACGACACCACGAAGCCGATCGCGATGAGCATCTCGTCATGGCGGGTGAGTTTCGCGCCTTCCTTGTAAAGTTCGAACACGGATGCGCCGAGCATGGTCGGCACGGCGAGATAGAAGGTGAATTCCGCCGCGGTCTTGCGCTCTACCCTTAAGAGTTCCGCGCCGAGAATGGTGGCGCCCGAACGTGACACGCCGGGCAGCAGCGCCAGGCATTGGCAGAGGCCGATCTGCAGGCTTTTCCACACAGGCAGATTGTCGCTCTGCGTATAGACGGGTTTCGGGGCAATCCGCTCCAGAATGAGGATGAGTATTCCGCCGAGCAACCAGGTCGTCGCGATCACAGGCATGGCGTGCGACGGGTTGAGCAGGACGTTATTGATCTTCTTGATCAGCAGCGCGCCGAGAATCGCCGAAGGAAGGAAAGCGATCAGCACCGTGGCCGCGAAACGGCGGGCGGCGGGCTCGCTCGGCAGTCCAACCAGCGCGCCCCAGAGTTTCTGCCAATAAACCACGACAACCGAAAGGATGGCGCCGAGTTGTATGACCACGGTGAAGGCGTGCCAGCTCGTATCGTCGAGGCCCAAAAGCTTCTCGGCGACCAGCAGATGACCGGTCGAGGACACGGGCAGGAACTCCGTCAACCCCTCGACGATGCCGAGAATGACCGCCATCCAACTGTCGTGCATGCGCGCCTCTTGATTCGGTGCCGCGATGCCGACGCCTAGCACGCCTCCGGAGGCGGGCCTATGGGCGGATGATCCAAATTTGCACCATGGGTCTATGACATCAGCAAATGCTTGTTTAGATTGGTGCTATGCGCCGCCTGATTCAGCTTCTGCTCTCTCCTCCCTCGCGATTTGCCCGGCTGTTGATCGGGGAAAAACGGCTCGCCTGCGATTGCCCGCTGCCGGAGGACCCGACCGAACATCTGCCGGTGTTCATCGATCTCGACGGCACACGCTGCACCGGCCTATGGGCGATCATCGATCATCTTGAGAATAATTATCCCGAACATCCGCTGATGCCCGAAGATGTCGGCGCGCGCGGAGAGGCGTTGCGGCTGCTCGACTGGGCGATGGGACCGTTGCATGAGAGCGTGACCAAACGGATCGTCTATGAGCGCGCGTCACAGCGTTACACCGGTGCTACATCGCGGCGTGCGCCCGATATGGACATTGTTCGTCACGGACGCGAAGCGCTGAAAGCTGCGCTTGTTACGATCGGTTCCAATGCGGAACGAAATGGTTATCTCGCTGCGCGGGAATGTTCGCTTGGCGATCTGGCGATCGCCGCGCATATATCGGCGCTGGATTATTTCGGCGAGATACCGTGGGCGGAATATCCAGCCGCCGGCGAATGGTACATGCGGATGAAATCGCGCCCCTGTTTCCGCTCGCTGCTGGCCGACCGCGTGCCCGGCCAGCCGCCCGTCTCCCATTATGCGGATCTCGATGCCTGAGGCCGATCCGCGCGGAGCAATCCGCGCGCGTGCCGAAGAACTGGGTTTCGATGCCGTGCGCTTTGCACGCGCACATCTTCCCGACAGCGCTGCCGAAGGGCTCGGCAATTTCATCGCCGCAGGCCGGCATGGCACGATGGACTGGCTCTCGCACAACGCGGATCGCCGCGGGCGTCCCGATGTTCTCTGGCCGGATGCACGTTCCGTCATTGTACTGGGCGTGAATTACGGGCCGCCGGAGAATCCTCTGGATGCATTGGAGCGGCGCGACAGCGGCACGATTTCCGTCTACGCGCGTGGCGATGATTATCACGACGTCATCAAATCGAAACTCAAGTCGCTCGCGCGTTTCATCGTGGACAAATTTTCCGCTGATGTGAAAGTGTTTGTCGACACGGCGCCCGTCATGGAGAAGCCGCTGGCGCAGCAGGCAGGCCTTGGCTGGCAAGGCAAGCACACCAATCTCGTCTCGCGCACATTTGGTTCGTGGTTGTTCATCGGCTCGATCTTCACGACGCTCGAACTCGAAGCGGATGATCGGGAAACCGATCATTGCGGCACATGCCGGCGCTGTCTCGGTATTTGTCCGACCGCCGCATTCCCCGAGCCCTACCGCATCGATGCACGGCGCTGCATTTCCTACCTGACCATCGAGCATAAGGGACATATCGCGCGCGAATTCCGCACGGCAATGGGCAACCGTATCTATGGCTGCGACGATTGTCTGGCTGTTTGTCCGTGGAACAGCTTCGCCTCGACGGCACGCGAAGCGCGGTTGCAGGCGCGCGCGGAATTGGTCTCGCCGAGCCTGGCCGATTTATCGCTACTCGACGACGCGGAGTTTCGCGCGCTGTTCCGCAAATCGCCCGTCAAGCGGATCGGCCGCGACCGTTTCGTCCGCAATGTGCTGATCGCGATCGGCAATTCCGCCGACGTAAATCTGGCGGAGCATCCACGGCGCCTACTTTCGGATCCCTCGCCGCTTGTGCGTGCCATGGCGGTCTGGGCGCTCGGCCGGCTTCTCGATCAGAGTGACTTCGAAGCCCTTCGCGATGAGTACTTACCTGTCGAACTCGACGCGGACGTTCGGAAAGAATGGTCACACGGAGCCGCAGAGGCACAGAGTCTTTGACACAGGGGTGCGAATTGCACCAAGAAGAACTAGCGCGCGTAGCGCGCAATAAGGTTTTGTGTTCTTGGTGTCTTGGTGGTGAACCATTACTCCGCGTTCTCTGCGGCTCTGTGTGAGACTTACTTCTTCTTTGTTTGTGTGAGTGATGCGAGTTGGGCGAGGCGGGCGCGGGCTGTCGCGCCGGCATCGCTGTCCGGTGCTTCGCGCGACGCCGTCTGCCAGTCGGCGCGGGCGCCATCTCGATCTCCTGCTTCAAGCCGCATCGTGCCGCGCTCGACCAACGCCTCCGGATAATCCGGATAGATATCGAGCGCATGTGCGATGTCGGCGCGCGCTTCGTTCCTTTTTCCTTGTGCGTGCAGGGCGCTCGCGCGCAGCACATAAATATCGGCGCGATCGGGATCGAGGGCGAGCACGGATGTCAGATCTTCGATGGCGCCGGTCCAGTTCTTCGCCAGCCCGCGTTCCCGCGCGCGGTCCGACAATGTGTCCTCATTCTTCGGATCAAGCGCGAGCGCGGATGTGAGCGCGACCTCGGCTCTGGCCGGATTGCGCGCCAAAAGCCACGCATTGCCCGCCTGATCGTACAATTCTGCCCGCAGTGGGGCCGATGCCTTGCCCGCATCTGCGGTATCTTCGAGCTTTTGCGCGGCTTCCGGGAAGCGCTTGAGTTCGGTGAGCGCCAGCGCATCGCAATGCATCGCCGCAGCGCCGCCGCCCGACGCCGCCCAGGCATTGGCTTCAACCGACGCCTGCGCAGGGTTGCGCTTGACCAGTTCAAGACAGCGGTCGTAACGCTCTTTGCCCGCGAAGGGCGCATTGCCACGCGGCACGCCGGCTGCGGCAGCGGTGCCCGCGCCAAGCGCGGACATGAGAAGTGCGGTGGCGTAGACGCTCCAAATCCGGTTTCCGTCCTTCATGGGCGCTCCAGCGAAATGAGAGGGAATGAACCAGAATAGGCCGGCCGTCGCGAAGGGACCAGCGGTCCTTCAAATCGTGCCGACGCTCAATTCGGGCGGCGCGGAACGCTCGACCATCGAGATCGCAGCTGCGCTGGCGCGTGAGGGCTTTACCCCGCTTGTCGCGTCCGAGGGTGGACGCATGGTTGGCGAACTCGAGGCGGCGGGCGGCGAATGGATTTCCATGCCCGCGAACGCCAAGTCTCCCCTGGCGCTGCTGGCCAATGCCCGCCGCATCGTCGAACTTATCCGTACACGGAATATTGCGCTGGTGCATGCCCGCTCGCGGGCGCCGGCCTGGAGCGCGCTGTGGGCAACGCGGCGCACCGGAACGCCGTTCGTGACCACGTGGCACGGCGCCCATTCTGCGGAATCCGCGCCGAAGCGTTACTACAACTCCGTGATGCTGCGCGGCGATGCAGTGATCGCCAATTCGCAATGGACGGCGGATCATATCCGCAGCACCTATTCCTACCAGCCGAAGAAACTCATCACCGTTCCACGCGGCGTCGATCTCACCGCCTTCGACCCGGCAGGCACTGCCCCCTCACGCGTGGATGCATTGCGCCGGGATTGGCATGTTCGCGACGGCGAGATCGTGATCCTGTTTCCCGGCCGTCTTTCACGCCGCAAAGGCCAACTCGTTCTGATCGATGCGCTTGCCCAATTGGTACGTGATTTTCCCTATCTCCGTGCAGTGCTCGCGGGAGACGCGCAGCGCCGCGACGACTATGCGGCGGAGATCGGACGCGCCGTCGAACGCAACGGCCTCGCGACCCATGTAACCATTGCCGGCCATGTGCAGGACATGCCGGCTGCCTATCTCGCCGCCGACATCGTTGTTTCGGCGACGATCGAGCCCGAAGCCTTTGGCCGTGTCGCGGCCGAGGCCGCCGCACTGGAACGGCCGGTGATCGCCACGGACCATGGCGGTGCGAGAGAGATCATTCTTCCCGGTCAATCGGGATTCCTTGTGCACCCCGGCGATGCCGGCGCGCTAACCGAGGCCCTCCGTGAGCTTCTGGTCATGGGTCCCGTCGGACGCGTCCAAATGGGGGCGCGGGGCCGGGCGCGCATCCGCGACCGTTTCACGCTGGACCGAATGACGGCCGACACGATCGCGCTGTATCGCGAATTGCTGGGGTGACTGCCGCAACGCGCATCCTTCTGCTAGCGTCCTGCAACCGACAGACAGGGAGACACTGATGGGCTGGAGATTCGCATCGATCGTTGCGGCTATTCTTGCGATGGTTCTGATGTTCGGCGGCGCAGGCAGCGCCATCGCGCAGACGGATCTGCAGGCCGCACCCGTGTCGCCGGTGACCGTGCAGGCCATGTCTTCCAAAAGCGCACCGGCGGCGCCGGCAATCAAATTCGATCCGCAGAAAGCCACCAACGCCTATCTTTCCCAAATCTCCGGCGCGGCGAGGCAAAGATCCGATTCCTACTTCGAAGGCGGATATGTGCTGATTTTGGTCGACACGCTCTATGCCATCGCCGTCTCTGCGCTTCTGCTATGGACCGGCATCTCCGCCCGCATGCGCAACATTGCACAGGGTTTTACGCGCTCGCGTCTTCTCCAGGTACCCATCTATGTGGCGATGTTTGTTATCGCCAGCACGGTCCTGACCTTCCCTCTGAGCGTCTATGAGGATTTCCTGCGCGAACATGCCTATGGGCTTTCGAACCAGAACTTCGGCCAATGGTTCGGCGATTTTGCCATCATCAACGGCGTGCAGTTCGCCGTCTACCTGATCGCATTGACACCGATTTATGCCGTGATCCGTGCGACGCCGCGCATGTGGTGGGTCTGGGGTACGCTGATTTCGTTTGCCGTAATCGTTGTGTTCGCCACGGTTCAGCCGGTCTATATTTCGCCGCTGCTCAATCATTATACGGCCGTCCCGGAATCGCCGATCAAGGAGAAGATTCTCGCGCTGGCGAAAGCGAACGGCATTCCCGTCGACAATGTGTATGAATTCGATGCCTCGCGGCAGAGCAAACGCATCTCCGCGAATGTTTCAGGCATGTTCGGCACGACGCGCGTGTCACTCAACGACAATCTGATGAACCGTTCCAGCCCACGCGAAATCCTGGCCGTGCTCGGTCATGAGATGGGGCATTACGTGCTCAATCATGACGTCATTGGGCTGACATGGTTCGGGCTGGTGATCCTTGTCGCGTTCCTGTTCCTGCAATGGGGTTTCCGAATACTTGTCGGCATGTTCGGCGGCAGTTGGGATGTGCGTAGCATCGACGATCCGGCCGGTCTGCCGGTGCTGATCGCACTTTTCGCGGTGTTCTTTTTCTTCGCGACGCCGGTGACAAACACGATCACGCGCACGCTGGAAGCCCAGGCCGATATTTTCGGCCTCAATGCCGCCCGCCAACCGGACGGTTTCGCAATGGCTACGCTCAAGCTCAGCGAATATCGCAAGCTGGATCCTTCGCCGCTTGAGGAGTTTGTTTTCTACGATCATCCGTCCGGCCGCACCCGTATCTGGACGGCCATGCGGTGGAAGGCGTGGCACCTCAACGATCCGGACATCAAAGCCGGTCCCGTATCGCCGCAATGAAGGGATTTTCACTGAGCGTGGGCGCGGGCGGCGCGCCGTTACATGCGGCTGCGCATAGCCATCACCCATGGCCCGATGTGACACTTGCCGCACAGGAAACCGCCTGGCGCGACGCTGCGCGTTTGCTCGATCACAAATGGCAATACATATTTGAGGCCGTCATTCCGCGGGCGCAGGCGCATATTGCGCGTGTCACCTCCCTGCCCGACCCCGCGAGCATCGTGTTCGGACCCAATACGCATTCCTTTGTCGTGCGGTTGTTCTCATGCCTGCCGCGCATCAAGCCGCTTCGCGTACTGACGACTTCGTCCGAATTCATGAGCTTCGCGCGCCAGATTGCGCGGCTGGAAGAAGACGGCACGTTGACGGTCACACGTGTTGCTATCGAACCATTCGATACTTTCGAGGCGCGCTTTTGCGATGCCGCCGCAACTGACGAATATGATCTCGTTTATGTCAGCCAGGTGTTTTTCGATTCCGGATTTGTCTTGCGCGACCTTGCGGCGGTCGTGAATGCCGTAGCCGATCCTGAAACATTGGTCGTCATCGACGGTTATCACGGCTTCATGGCAATCCCGACCGATCTCGCCCCCATCGCCAACCGCGCTTTCTATCTTGCAGGCGGGTACAAATATGCGATGGCGGGCGAAGGCGTTTGCTTCATGCACTGCCCGCCGGGTTATGCTGCGCGCCCGCGGGATACGGGCTGGTATGCAGGTTTTTCGGCGCTCGCAGGCAACAGCGCAGGCGTGCCCTTTGCAAAAGACGGCAGCCGGTTCTTCGGCGCAACGTTCGACGTATCCGGCCTCTACCGTTTCAACGCCGTTCAGGACTGGCTGGAGCGCGAACAGTTGAGCGTTGCCGGTATGCTTGCCCATGTACGGGCGCTCGAACATTCATTCCTGGCGAAGCTGGATCACCTGAACGCACCGATTCGGTCAGCAGATTTGCTTGTATCCGATGAGAAACGCCGCGGCCGTTTTCTGGCATTCCGTACACAGGCGGCCGGACAGATCACAAATCTGCTCGCGGCGGCAAACATCATCGTCGATTGCCGCGGCGACCGGCTTCGCGTGAGCTTCGGGATTTATCACGAGCCGGCCGATGCCATCCGGCTCGCGCAGACAATCGCGGGACTGGAAATCACTCCCCGCCGCTGAAGAACTTCATCGACTTGAGCTCCGGCTGATGCGCCTTGCAGAAGGCGATCTGCGACTGGGAGATGCGGCTGGCCAGCTTGGCGGCAATTTGGGGATATTCCACTGCCGAGCAGGCGTCCATCAGCGCGATGGGCAGCGCGACGGCGTCGGTTTTGCTCAATCCCTGCTTGGCAAAGAAAGCATAGAGACGCGCGTGGCGGTCCAATTTGACGAGAACGTCTGCAAAAGTTTTCTCGGGCTCGGTTGCCATCTTGTCGCTTTCGGCCTTGATAGATGGGTCGCTTGCCGCCGCCGCGGCTGTCGCAGTCGATGCGGCTTCATACTGCTTCACCTTGTCCATGGTGAGTACATAATCATGCAATGCCTTGTCGCCGGCCGGATCGTCGACACTGGCGGCGATGGCGGTGCATGTACTTACAAATACAGCCGCACACACAGCAGCCAAAATATATTTCATGATATTGCTCCCCGACTCGTTCGGGGTATTGGACAGCATGACGGCATTTCCCGCCAAGCTATCGGCACGTGCAGGAATATAGATTTGCTATTTCAGGATGCAGCCTAAGCCGTTATCTTCCCGGCGGCGTCTTTGTTCCAGGGAAACACGATGGTGGAGTCTGGCCGCGCCAGTTTTTTCGATTTTCCTTCATAGTCGAAGCTCGCAAGCAGATCGCGGATGAGTTCGAGCCTGGCCGGCTTCTTCAAGTCTGCGCGCACAATTCGCCACGGCGCTTCGTCATGGCTCGAGCGACGAAACATCTCGTCGCGCGCGGCCGAATAAGCATCCCAGTTTTTCAACGCCTTCGCATCGACCGGCGAAAGCTTCCATTGTTTCAACGGATCTTTCTCGCGTTCCTTGAGCCGCGCTTTCTGCTCGTCGCGCGAGATATCGAGATAATATTTGCGCATTGCGAGGCCGTCCCGCGCCAGCATGGCTTCGAACGGTACAACCGATTCGAAGAACTCTTCGACCTGCTCCTTCGTACAGAAACCCATGACCGGTTCGACCCCGGCGCGATTGTACCAGGACCGGTTGAACACCACGAATTCCGTCGCCGCCGGCAGGAAAGGAACGAAGCGCTGAAAATACCATTCGGTCTCCTCGCGGCTCGACGGCTTGCCCGGGGCATGAATGCGCGTCTCCCGCGGGCTCATATGTTCCGTGAGACGCTTGATCGTGCCGTCTTTGCCGGCGCCGTCGCGGCCCTCGAGAATCACCAGCACACGCTGACCTTCGGCGATCAGCTTGCGCTGCAGTTTTACCAACTCCACCTGCAGATCGTAGAGCGTGCGCCTGTAGTGATTGTCCTGATCAGGCTGTTCCACCGGTTTTGCCATGCTAATTTCTCCCCGCCCCTTGCCGGACCTGCCGTTTACAGAAGCAGACTTGCGGCGACATTGACAGTGAGCGCAAGAAGCAGCGTGTTGAATGCAAATGCGAACGTACCATGCAACATGGCCAGTCGCCGGATCGGCTTGCTCGTGATCGCCACATCGGATGTTTGCGACGTCGCGCCTACTACGAACGAGAAATAAAGAAAATCCGTGTAGTCAGGCGGCTCACCGCCCGGAAATTCGAGGCCGCCATGATGCGTTTCCGGCTGGCCGGCCTTTCGCTTGGGCCAGTAGTAATGATGCGCGTAATGCAAAGCGAGCACGGTGTGAAGAAACAGCCATGACCCCACAACAGTGACCACCGAAAGCGTGAGCCGGAACATTTTCATGCCGTGGGGCATGGCGCCGATGCCGACAACCATGCCGGTGATCGCAACGAGGCTCGCCGCCACGGCAAACATACACAGCACCAGCACTGCCCAGTCGGACGCGTCGTAATGCGCGGCGCGATAGCGCATGGATTGCCGGCCGCCACGCAGCATCACCGTCCACGTCGTGACAAGGAATACAAGCACCAGCGCATCCCACGCCATGATGCCGCGCAACAATTGCGGAACACCCGCGGGAATGAGCCACGCAAACGCAAAACCGGCCAGACATCCCGCAAGTAAACCAGGATGCAGGCGGGCGGGCCTCAAGACGTTGTGCAGACGCATGCCAACTCATGTGAATCATCGGTAATGCAGCTTGGCGCAGACGTTGCGCGAATCCCAGTGCGCCCATGTCGGCGCGGGTCCTACGAGCGTGTTCCTGGAGCAACAGAGTAAATGTGGCTGGGGGCAACCGCGGATACTTGTGCGGTGCAGCGCGTTAGAGCGGGGCAACCGGAAAATGCGGGTTTAGCAAATGATGCGTAGTACTGCTTTGGGCTGTGTGGCGTTCTTGGCGCTGGCAGGGCCGGCTATGGCCGGTGAAGGATTTTATGTTGGTCTTGGCGCAGGCTGGGATAATCAGAACAATATCAAGCTGGATCAGGATTTATTGACGCCGGCATCTCCGCCAGCGTCGGGAACTGTTACGACCAATGACGGCGCGCTCATCGCCGGTACGCTGGGTTACAAATTGCCCATGATGCCGATTCGGCTTGAATTCGAGTCGGGCTATGATTGGCACAGCAACAGTCAGTTTCAGACGAATGGGTTCTCGGCCGGAGCGTCGGGTCACGCCAATATCGCTTCGGAACTGGTGAATGCCCTTTATGATTTTCCGGTCGCTCCGGGATGGAATCTCTACGGTGGTGCGGGCGTCGGCGCCGGCCACGTCTATTTCGCGCCCTATCTGACCGACACGAACGAGCAGCTCGCCCATGTCGATCATTGGGGTTTTATGTGGCAGGCGATCGGTGGCGCATCATTCGAGATTGCGCCGGACGCAGATTTGTTCGTCGATTATCGCTATCGTGACGCGGAAGCACATGCCACGAGTTATACGCCCACATTTGGACCTGTTAGCTCGCACAGCATTACGGAAAATGTCGTTATGGCGGGTGTGCGTTTCTATCTCTGGCCGGTTGGGCCTGCGATGGCCGAAGAGGCACCTCCGCCGCCGGCGCAATATTATAGTCAACCGGCTCCTCCGCCACCGCCACCTCCGGCGCCTCAGTACACTCCGCCGCCGAGCAGCGGGGCCACATCGGGCGGAGCATCTTCGGGCGGCCCTACCAACCCCTGACGGAAAAATACGCGGGGATAGTCCCATCCTGTCCCCGTTTTTTCTTACTAATGAAATTTTTTGACTGGAGGCGCGCGCAAGCCGCCTCCATTTTTCCACCCACCGCATAAATCTCTATCGGCGCAGGACGCCTTCGCGCCTGCGGGTCGTCCCATCTGACCACAAAGTGCCGGCAAATCGACAGCGCAGCGGATTCCTCCTATATGTCGGCGGCAGATCGAGGACATCATCATGCCTGTCTACCGCGCGCCGCTCGACGATTATCGCTTCCTTCTGCATGAGTTCTTCGAGGTCGAAAAGCAGACCGACCTGCCGCGTTTTGGCGATCTTTCGGCTGACGTGATCGACGACGTACTCGTGAATGCGGCGAAGATTTGCGAAGACGTGCTGCAACCGCTGAACCAGTCCGGCGACGAAGAAGGCTGTCATTACGAAAACGGCGTAGTGCGCACGCCGAAAGGCTTCAAGGAAGCATACAAATCGTTCACCGAAGGTGGTTGGAGCGGTCTTGGTGCGCCTGCGGATTACGGCGGCTCGGAGCTGCCGATGTTTCTCACCATGCTGGTGGGAGAAATGACCCAGGCCGCCAATCAGTCCTTTGCCATGTATCCCTGGCTTTCGGCGGCGGCCTATTCGGCGCTGATCGCCAATGGCGCGACGTGGATGAAACAACAAATCGTGCCGCGCATGGTGTCGGGCGAATGGACTGGCACGATGTGCCTGACCGAACCGCATTCCGGGACCGATCTCAGATTGATGCGGACACGCGCCGTCGAACAGGAAGACGGGACTTACCGCATGACCGGGACGAAGATCTTCATCTCCGGCGGCGAGCACGATCTCGCCGACAACATCATCCATATGGTGATCGCCAAAATTCCCGACGAGAACGGCCAGATCAGGAATGATCTTTCGACCGTGAATTTCTTCATGGTGCCGAAATATCTGGTGAAGGAAGACGGCACGGTCGGCGGGCGCAACGGCGTGACCTGCGGCGGCATCGAACACAAGATGGGCATTCGCGGAAACGCCACCTGCGTACTCAATTTCGACGATGCCGTTGCGTGGCGGATCGGGCCGAAGCCGCAAGCAGCAAAACCGGGCGAGAAGCAATCTTCATCCGAAGGGATGAAGGGCATGTTTGCAATGATGAACGCAGCGCGCGTCGGCGTCGGCGTTCAGGGCATTTCCATCGGCGAGGTCGCCAAACAGAACGCGTTCGCCTACGCCCAGGAACGTCGTGCGGGCCATGCGCTCACGGGACCGAAAGAGCCGGATAAACCCGCCGATCTGATTATTGTTCATCCCGATGTGCGCCGCATGCTGCTGCACACACGCGCTTTCACCGAAGGCGCGCGCGCAGTGGCGCTATGGACCTCGCTCAACATGTCGATCGCACAATCCGGGCGGCCGGACCGTGAAACGGCGGAGCTCCTCGCCGACCTGCTGACGCCGGTGGTGAAGGCCTTCTTCACCGATATGGGATCGGAATGCGCCAACATGGCCGTGCAATGCTATGGCGGTCACGGCTATATCCGCGACAATGGCGTCGAACAATTCGTACGCGACGGCCGTGTCAACCAGATCTACGAAGGCGCCAATGGCGTGCAGGCGATGGATCTCGTCGGACGCAAGCTTGGACGCAAGGGCGGTGCTGCGGCATTCGCCCTGTTCAACACGATCAACGAGTTCCTCGCGGCAAATGAGGGCGATGCGCAACTTGCCGATTTCGTGAAACCGGTGCGGCGCGGGTTGGATGCGCTGCAGGGCGCAACGCTCTGGCTCGCGCAGCACGGGATTACCAACCCCAATGATGCGGGCGCCGGTGCGGTCGATTATCTGCGCCTTATGGGAATTGTTGTCACGGGCTGGATGTGGGCGCGCATCGCGAAATTCGCACAATCGAAGCTCGCCGCGAATCCGCCAAATGCGCCCTTCTATCGTGAGAAACTCCTATCGGCGCGCTATTGGATGGAACGGATGTTGCCGGAGTGCGGCATGTTGCGCGAACGCATCGAGGCGGGAAGCACCACGATCATGGCGTTCGAGGCGACGCAGTAGCGAAAGAGTTCAAACCCTTTTCCATCGCCATTCACGACGGATGGCAACAAGCAAACAAACTATGCCGCCTTCTTCTCTGCGAGGCGGACGAGCTGGCCTAGTACGATTTGAACGCCTTTGAGGCGGCCCTCGGGCGTCGGCCAGTCGCGCGCAACAACAACTTTCTGATCAGGACGCACGCGCATTGTCGATTGATGCTCGGAGATCAGGCGCACAAGACCCACCGGATTGGGGAACATGTTGTTGCGGAAACTGAGCGTGGCGCCTTTGGGCCCGGCCTCGATCTTCTCCACTTGCGCGTGCCGGCACAGCGCCTTGATGGCGACAATGTCGAGCAGATGCCGTACCTCTTCGGGGAGCGCGCCGAACCGGTCAATCAGTTCCGCGGCGAACCGATCAATATCTTCTTCGCTTTCGATTCCCGCGAGCCGCCGGTAAAGCGCCATGCGCACATCAAGATCGGGGACATAGGTTTCGGGAATGAGGACCGAGGTGCCGATATTGATCTGGGGCGACCATTGCTCGTCGGCCTCCGTGACATCGCCGGAGCGCAATTGCGACACCGCCTCCTCGAGCATCTCCTGATAGAGTTCGATTCCCACTTCGCGCACATGGCCGGATTGTTCTTCGCCGAGCAGATTGCCAGCGCCGCGAATGTCCATATCGTGGCTTGCGACCGAGAAGCCGGCGCCGAGCTGGTCGAGCGATTGCAGCACCTGAAGCCGGCGCTCCGCCGTCTCCGTGAGTTTCTGGTCGGCAGGCGTGGTCAGATAGGCATAGGCACGCTGTTTGGAGCGGCCGATGCGGCCTCGCAGCTGATAGAGTTGCGAGAGCCCGAACATATCGGACCGGTGTACGACGAGCGTATTTGCCCTCGGAATGTCGAGGCCGCTTTCCACGATATTTGTTGAAAGGAGCACATCGACCGAACCGTCATAGAAAGCGGTCATCACATCTTCGAGCGCCGCGGCCGGCATCTGGCCATGGCCGATCGCCGTCTTCACCTCGGGCACCGTATGCTTCAGGAACTCCATCGCGTCGGCGATGTCGGCAATGCGCGGACAGACATAGAAGCTCTGACCGCCGCGATAATGCTCGCGCAGCAATGCTTCGCGCAGGGTCAGCGCATCGAACGGCGTCACAAAGGTACGCACGGCCAACCGGTCGATGGGCGGCGTGGTAATCAGCGAAAGATCGCGAACGCCGCTGAGCGCGAGTTGCAGCGTGCGGGGGATGGGCGTGGCCGTAAGTGTGAGGACATGTACATCCGATTTCAGGGATTTCAGCCGCTCCTTATGGGAGACGCCGAAATGCTGCTCTTCATCCACGATGACGAGACCGAGCCGCTTGAATGAAATCGACTTCGCCAGCAGCGCATGCGTGCCGACTACGATGTCTATATCGCCGGAGGCGAGACCGGCCTTTGTTTCACGCGCATCTTTCGCAGAAACGAAGCGGGAGAGCTGGCGCACTTTCACCGGAAAGCCCTGGAAGCGGTCGCTGAAATTCTTGTAGTGCTGACGCGCGAGCAATGTCGTCGGGACGACAACCGCCACCTGGGCTCCCGCCATCGCTTCGACGAAAGCTGCGCGGAGCGCCACTTCGGTTTTCCCAAAACCCACATCGCCGCAGACGAGCCGGTCCATCGGCCGGCCCTTCGCCAGATCCTCGATGGTTTCGGCGATGGCGCGAACCTGGTCTTCGGTTTCCTGCCAGGGAAACCGCGCGCAGAACTCATCGTAAAGGCCCTGCGGCGGCTCGACGGCAGGAAGTGATTTCAACAGGCGCGCCGCGGCGATGCGGATCAGCTCGGAGGCAATCTCGCGCACGCGCTGTTTCATGCGCGCCTTGCGCTGCTGCCACCCTGCCCCGCCGAGACGGTCGAGCTGCACCGCGCCTTCTTCGCCGCCGTAACGCGTCAGCAGCTCGATATTCTCGACGGGAAGAAACAGCTTGCCGCCATCATATTTCAGTTCGAGGCAATCATGCGGCGCGCCGGCGACATCGATGGTTTGCAGCCCGATATAACGGCCGATGCCGTGCTCGATATGCGTGACGAAATCACCGGGCGACAGGCTCGATGCTTCGGCAAGGAAATTCTGTGCGCGCCGCGTTTTCGCGCGCGGACGCAGCATGCGCTCACCAAGAATATCCTGTTCGGTGACGATCGCCATATCGGGCGCATCGAAACCATGTTCCAGGCAAAGCACGCCGACACCGACGGCATCGGTGTGCATCGACAACGCATCGGGCCAACTCGCGACATTGCGCATTGCGGTCAACCCATGATCGGACAGCACGCCACCCAACCGATCCGCCGAGCCTTCGCTCCACGCGGCAATCACCACGCGTTTCTTCGCGTCGCGGAGCGCCTTCACATGCTCCGCTGCCGCTTCGAATACGTTCACGCGGCCCTGCGCACGTTCGGGTACGAAGTCGCGTCCGAGCATGCCTCCCGCATCCACGGAGCGCATGGATTCCGGCGCATGGAATGGCGACACCTCCCGCACGGCGCGGTGTGACAGCGCGGCCTTCCATTCGGCATCGGTGAGATAAAGCTGTTCCGGCGGCAGCGGCTTGTAGGGCGGTCCCGATGCTTTTTCTGTGCTGATCCCGGTGAGCAGCTCGCGGCGGGTCTGATAGTAGTCAGTGATCAGTTCATGGCGCGCGGCGCGCGCATCCTCCGCCTGACGTGAAACAAATACGAGCGGCGCATCGAGATAGTCGAACAGGGATTCAAGTTCGGTATGGAACAAAGGCAGCCAGTGTTCCATGCCCTGATGCTTGCGGCCCGCACTGACGGCTTCGTAGAGCAGATCGTCGGGCCCTGCGGGTCCAAATGCCGCGATATAACCCGTACGGAAACGGCTGATCGACGCCGGATCGAGCGGCGCCTCGCTGGCCGGCAAAAGTTCGATCTCGGATATTTCTTCGTTCGAAAGCTGTGTGGCTGCATCGAAACGCTTGATCGCTTCGAGGCTGTTTCCGAAAAAATCCAGCCGCAGCGGATCGTCCGTACCGGGGGGCCACAAATCGACAATGCCGCCGCGCAGCGCAAAATCGCCCGGTTCGCGCACCGTGCTGGCACGCGCATAACCGTTCTTGACCAAAAAGCCGACCAACTCCTCGTGACCGATGGATTGGCCCACGCGGGCAAGGAAACTCGCATCTCCGATATAGGCGCGAGGCGGCACGCGCTGCAGCAGCGCATGGATCGGCGTGACTATGATTGCAGGGCCCGAATCTTTTCCGCGTGCAGCAAGCGCGGCTAACGTCGCAAGCCTGCGACTTTCGATATCCGGCTTGGGCGAGAGCCGGTCGTAAGGCAGGCAGTCCCAGGCCGGGAACGGCAGCACGCGCAAATCCGGCGCAAAAAACGCGATCGCATCTGCGGCAGCCTGCGCCTGTGCATCATCGGCCGTTACAAATAGAACGACGCCCTGACGCCGCTTTACCGCCTCCGCTGCCAGATACGCATCATAACCACCTGGCGCACCGGTGAGCGCGAGGCGGCCCTGCTCGCGTGCAATATAGGTCAGACGTTCCAAACGGGATTCTTCCGGTTACAGATGGCTTTGAGGCGCGTGAAGACGGGTGTGTCGTGCAATGTGGGTACAGGCACGTAACCCCGCAACCAGTCATAGACATCCTGATCGGGCGCATCCAGCAACGCTTCGAAACGCCCAAGATCGTCCTCGTCCAGATCGGCGAGATGCGCATCGGCAAAGGCGCCGAAAATCGCATCCGCTTCCTTGAATCCGCGGCGAGCGGCCCGGAACTTAAGCCGCTTTCGCCAGATTTCTATCGCCGCGTCGTTCATCGCCGCGCGATATACCGGGCTCCGAGCGCAGGGGCCAGCGCCTGGAAATCGAATATTACGAAATTGAAATCCGGCTTGCGTCTTCCGATTGATCCCGAAACGGACTATCTTCTGCTTCGGCAATATCAACGAGAGGAGGTGATCCAGTGTCTCATTGTCATGACCTGCTGCCCATGAGGTACGCGAGCTGGATCGTTCCGACTTCGGAGGTCCTCGCGGCCTAAGCGCCGCAGAAAGACAATGTTGGGCCGCCTCGCGAGGGGCGGCCCTTTCATTTTGTGGCTTGCATGATTGGCATTTCTGCCATGCGCGTAGCGATCATGTCGCCCGTAGCCTTCAATTCTTCGGGATAGCTCCCGGGCCAGATTGCGATGTCCTTGCCCCGGGAAATCGCGCATCCTAGATGTCTGATTGCGACAAGGGGTTCTCAACGATGATCGACAGACGAAGCCTCCTCCTCTCCGGAGCAGGAACCGCCGCTTTGATGCTGGCTGATATTCCATCCTTGCAAGCAGCGGAAGGCGCGCCTGCCGCGGCGAGCCCCGGCAGCCAGGCGCTGAACGCGCTGTTCGATCAGTTCATGACCGAGAATCTCGACAACTCTCCGGTGTTTGCCACATCGCTGGGTGTCGATACGGGAGCGCGTGCGCATCAGCGCGGCGAAGTCGACGATAATTCTCTCGACGGGATCGCCAAAGACAAGAAACTTCATGCCGATCAGTTCCGCCGGCTCCAGGCTTTCGACCGCAATTCGGTGAGCGGCATGGATCAACTGAATTACGACATCGTTGAGTTCGATTTGCAGAATACCGTCACCACTGACGCCCGTTACAATTACGGACAGGGCGGCGCGGGCAATCCTTATATTCTCAGTCAGCTCTCGGGTGTTTATTCGCAATTCCCGGATTTTCTCGATAGCCAGCAGCCGATCGAAACAAAATCCGATGTCGATGCCTATCTGTCGCGCCTCTCGCTCGTGGGCAAGATGATCGACAATGATTCCGACGATGCACGACACGATCTGGGACTTGGCGTCGTTGCTCCGGATTTCGCTCTCGACAAGGCGCTGACCCAACTGAAGGCGCTGCGAGCGGTCGATGCCGGGAAGTCCGTGATGACGGAGTCGGTGGCGCGGCGCGCAAAAGAGAAAAACATTCCGGGCGATTTCGGTGCACAAGCCAAGAAAATTGTTGAAAAATCCATCTATCCCGCGATCGACCGTCAGATCGCGCTCGTGCAGGAGATGCGCGGCAAGACGACCCACGATGCGGGTGTCTGGAGGCTTCCGCAAGGCGATCAATTCTATGCGGACTCTGTCCTGACCTGGACGACGTCGACAATGACCCCGGTGGAAATACACGCCGTGGGCCTTCGGGTCGTTGAAGATTATTCTGCGCGCATCGATGCCGAAATGAAGAAACTCGGCCTGACCGAAGGCACAGTCGGACAGCGCCTGCGCCAGATGTATGAAGACAAGAAATTCCAATATCCCAATACCGACGAAGGCAAGGAAAAGCTTCTCGCCGATCTCAACACGCGCGTGCAGATCATCCGCGCCAAGCTGCCGCAATATTTCGGCACGCTTCCCAAAGCGGATCTCGTTATCAAGCGTGTCCCGAAGGCGACCGAAGCCGGTGCGCCGGGCGGCTATTACAACAATGGTTCGCTCGACGGCAAACGTCCGGGCATGTACTACATCAATCTGCGCGACACGGCCGAAGTACCGAACTGGACGCTGGGAACTCTCACCTATCATGAAGGCATTCCCGGTCATCACCTGCAGCTCAGCATCCAGCAGGAAACAAACCTGCCGCTGATCCGCAAAGTGTCGTTCTTCTCCGCTTATCTTGAAGGCTGGGCGCTTTATTCCGAACAGCTTGCCGACGAAATGGGCATGTATGCCGACGACCCGTGGGGCCGCATCGGTTATATGCATGATGCGATGTTCCGCGGCGTGCGCCTCGTCGTGGATTCGGGCATGCACGCGATGAAATGGCCGCGCGAAAAGGCCATAAAATATTACACCGACACGCTGGGCGACCCGGAGAGCTCGTCGATCACGGAAATCGAACGCTATTGCGTCTGGCCGGGGCAAGCCTGCGCCTACATGCTCGGCAAGCTCGAAATCCTGAGACTGCGCGACAAGGCAAAAGCGGAACTCGGCGCGAAATTCGATATCCGCCAGTTCCACGACGCGGTGTTGCTTGGTGGCGCGGTACCGCTGGCGATCCTCGACAAGATCGTCGCCAATTACATCGCGGCCAAGCAGACTGCGTAGTGTTGCCTGACTACTGCGGCGGAGGATTGGCGATCAAGTAGGGCAGTCCGTCATTGATATTGGGACTTTGTGCCCAAATCTTTCTCGAGAACCCCTTGGGCAATTTGGCAATGAATTTCTTTTTGCTCAGCCCCTTGGTGCCGGGGTCGCTGCTCTCATTGCCGGCCGCGACACCGACGTGGGTCGTCGTCGTATTCCAATACACCTGCGTATTGGCGTTGGTGTTGTCCATTCCGTAAAGGCCTCCCACGCAGTCTGTGTCGTTGCTGCAGCCCGAGTCCGGCGTGGTGATCTTTCCGGCGGCGTAGGATTGCGCAACCGTGCCTCCCGAGCCGGTTTGCGAAAGGAGGCCGCCGACATAGGAATCATCGCCACCCGGCCCCCCGTCTGTTACGGCTCCAACGGCATAGGAGTTCGTGATTGTCGAACCCTGACCGGCATTTTCCGAGAGGCCTCCAAGCTGACAGTACCCGGAGGAACACGAAACCGAGCCCATGGAGAAAGATTGGTCGATGCGGCTCACTCCCGTCGTCAGGCCTCCGAACGTCGAGCCTTGCCCACCGCTGATAGCGACATTCGACCATGATTGAAGAATTGGGGCACCACCGGCCTCGAGACCGCCGGCACCGTCCAGCCTCCCCATGCTTATCGAGCCGGTCGCATAAGACCGCCAGATGAGCCCGTTTGAATTGGCATCGCAGAGGATTCCGCCTGCGCCGTTGGCACCCTGGTCTCCCGTACTGGTAAT
>DASXXW010000276.1:0-19692 GCA_036502865.1 Rhizomicrobium sp. | reverse complement strand
CCATTGAACAGGAATCAGGGAAGATCGGTACATTCGGACATGGCTTCACTTATACGGGCCACCCCGTCGCGGCCGCAGTCGCGCTGAAGACGATCGAAATCTATGAGACACGCGACATTGTCGGCCATGTGCGCGACGTCTCTCCCCGTTTCCTGTCACGATTGAAGAAACTCGGCGAACATCCGCTTGTCGGCGAGGCCGCTGGCATCGGGTTGATCGGCGCTTTGGAGCTCGTGGCCGACAAAAAAGCGCGCTCGAATTTCCCCCCCGAGAAACTGGCTGCCGCGACGGTGTGCAAATTTGCCGAGGAAGAAGGCGTGATTGCGCGCCCGATGCTTGGTGACCGCATCGGCCTCTGTCCGCCGCTTGTGATCAACGAAGCCGAGATCGATGAATTGTTCGATCGTCTCGGTCGCGCGCTCGATAGAGGTCTTGACTGGGTCTGGCGCGAAGGCCTGTTGGCGAGCTGAAACCACACACAGGCCGCGGAGTCGACCGCTAACCCACGAAGGGCACAAAGAACACGGAGTTGAATGGCGCGAAATGCGAAAAATCTGTCTTCGTGGTCTTCGCGCCCTTTGTGGTCGAATTACTCCGCGGCTGTGCGCCTCTGCGTGAGCTAATCGTTACGACCGGCGGCGCTTTTTCGTTTTGACCTTTGCTTTCACGGTGCGTTTTGCGGTCTTTTTTGCCCCTGGCTTCTTCGCAGTGGATTTCTTTGCGGCGGGTTTCTTTGCAGCCGCCTTTTTCGCGCGTTTCGGCGCCGGATGTTTCGGCCGCTTGTGATGCGGCTGATACACGCCGAGTTTGCCGCCACCCGGGAGCGTGACGTCTGTCATTGTTCCCCAGCCTTGAAAGCTTGGCGGTGTGAATGCAATGGCGCGTTCGGCCATCTCCGCGACGAAATCCTCGATGTCCTCGCACATCAAATAAAGTTGATGGACATCATTCTTGTCGGATCCGTGGATCGCAATTTCCGCCGGTGGAACGCCGAAGATCATGAACCCGCCGCCCGCATCGACGGAACGGAGTCTGAGAACGTCTGTCAAAAAAGCCCGATCTGCCGCCTCGTCGCGGCTTTGAAGCATGACATGTGCGCCGATAATCATGGGTTTCTCTCCCTTCGCAACGCTCAAATGATAGCACGATGTTTTTCGGCCGTCTGCGTGAACCGCATCGTCGCAAAACATTCATCATTCGATCCATACCGAATTGGGCCTTTCGGTCCCGTGGTAAGAGATGCGGCATGAATCGCGACCAGAAATTCGAAACTTTCCGTGCGCTTCACGCGCGGCCCGGCGCCTTTGTCATTCCCAATCCATGGAATGCAGGCACAGCCAGAATCCTCACTGCACTTGGCTTTGAAGCGCTTGCCACCACGAGTGCCGGTCACGCTTTTGCAGTCGGTCGCAGGGATTCTTCCGCTGCACTGACCCGCGACGAGATTCTCGACAATGCGATGAGCATTGTGGACGCTACCCCGCTCCCTGTCTCGGCCGATCTCGAAGACGGATTCGGCTGCACGCCGGAGTTGTGCGCCGCCACGATTCGTCTTGCCGCGGATGTCGGCCTGGTGGGCGGCTCGATTGAAGATGCGACCGGCGATCCGCAGAAACCGATCTATGAATTCGACCTCGCCGTCGAACGCATCGCCGCTGCTGCGGAGACTGCGCGACATTGCCGTTTCCTGCTGACGGCGCGGGCAGAGAATTTTCTTCATGGCCGCCCAGATCTCGGGGACACGATAAAACGTCTGCAGGCCTTCGCGCTTGCGGGTGCAGACGTACTATATGCGCCGGGTCTTCCAAGCCTGGATGCAATCCGCGAAGTGTGCGCATCCGTGGCGAAGCCGGTGAATGTCGTGATGGGGCTGAAGGGCGCGACTTACACCGTGGATGAGCTTGCCGCCGTCGGCGTGAAGCGTATCAGCGTCGGCGGCTCGTTCGCGCGCGCGGCACTGGGAGCATTTGTTCGCGCCGCGAGCGAAGTAAAAGAACGAGGCACATTCACCTATGCGGCGGTTGCGCTGCCGCATGAAGAAGCCCATCGCTACATGGCGGAAACAGAGCGGCGAAGCACGTGACCTCGGGCTGCTTCAACGTGATGGCAGCGACCAACGACAGTACCGACCGGCTGAATCAGAACCAGGGTTGAGCGAGATCGGGAAAGAAATTCACCAGAACCTCGCGCGTGGTGATGAGCGAGATTCCCGAACCCACGAGTACATCGCTGAGGAAGTGTGAGTTGAGCAGAGCCCGGGTCAGCGCAAGCCAGACAGCAATTGCAAACCAAAGGATGGCCAGAGCCGGGACGGCCGCCGACAACACCACAGCAACGCAGAAAATCGTCAGCGCATGACCGGATGGGAATGAATCGCTCCGCAAGTCGAAGGTGACAGGCCGAAAGCCGTAGAGATTAAGCTCCAGCTCATCGCGCGGACGCCGTCGCCCGAGCAAGATCTTGATGGTATGCAAAATAGCGCTCGCTACCGCGAGACTGGCGAGAAATGCTCCGCTGACTTGCATCAGCCGGAATGCCAGCGGGCTAGGACCATAAAGGCGCTGAAACAACCATGAACCAGCCAGGGCAATGAGCGAAGCGGTGAGCCACAACGCACCTTTTGCCCAATCGGTCGTGGCATGAAGCACGCGCTCGAAGGATCGCGGAACGGCGGCGTGAAAGTAATGCGCCGCGCGCCGGTCGATGGCGAAGCATCCCAGGCCGCAAAGAATGAGCGCGAATCCGGACCATAGCAGCACAAGTCCTGATTGCCGCGACCGCCCGGCTCCTGTCAAACTGTGCCTCCGCGAGGAGGGCTTCATGGATTTCGATTATTCGCCGCGCCAGAAAGAGTGGATGGAACGTGTCGGTGCGTTCATGGAGCGTTACGTCTATCCTGCTGAACCCGTCTATGCGGGCCAGATGGACGAAGCGACGGCCAGGGGCAATCGCTGGATTGCGGTTCCCGTCGTCGAAGAGCTGAAGGCGCGCGCGCGAGCACAGGGCCTATGGAATTTGTTCATGCCCGATCACAATTGGGGCGCCGGGCTGAACAATCTCGATTATGCGCCGCTCGCCGAGTTGATGGGCCGCGTGAGATTTGCCTCGGAAGTGTTCAATTGTTCGGCGCCGGATACAGGCAATATGGAGGTGCTGGCGCGCTATGGGACGCCGGCACAGCAGGAGCGGTGGCTGAAGCCTCTGCTCGCAGGTGAAATCCGTTCCGCTTTTGTGATGACGGAACCAGATGTCGCGTCTTCGGATGCGACCAATATTGCAACACGTATTGAACGCGACGGAGATCATTACGTCATCAATGGGCACAAATGGTGGTCGTCAGGCGTGGGAGATCCGCGCTGCACAATACTCATTGTGATGGGAAAGACGGATCCGGCCGCGGACAAATACCGGCAGCAATCCCAGATTCTCGTGCCGACAGATACGCCCGGCGTGAAGATCGAGCGCATGCTGCCCGTTTTCGGCTATGACGATGCTCCGCATGGTCATGGCGAGATAGTGTTCGAGAATGTAAGAGTACCCGCGGAAAACATCCTTCTGGGCGAAGGCCGCGGTTTCGAGATCGCACAGGGACGGTTGGGGCCCGGCCGCATTCATCACTGCATGCGCACCATCGGCGCCGCTGAACGCGCGTTGCAAAAAATGGTCACGCGCCTTTTATCGCGGGAAGCCTTCGGCAAAAAGATTGCCGATCACTCGATCTGGGAACAGCGTGTAGCTGAGGCCCGTATCGATATCGAGATGTGCCGGCTCCTGACGCTGAAAGCGGCCGACATGATGGATAAGGCGGGCAACAAAGCGGCGCGCGCAGAAATCGCGATGATCAAGGTCGCCGCACCGCGCATGGCTTTGAAAGTTGTCGACGATGCGATTCAAGCCTGGGGCGGCGCTGGCGTTACGACCGATTCGGGCCTCGCGCGCAGCTATGCAAGCCTTCGCACCTTGCGGCTCGCCGATGGTCCGGACGAGGTGCATAACCGCACCATCGCCCGGCTCGAATACGCCAAATATATGAACAGGCCACCGCGCCCGGTTACTAAGTAATTCTAAGTTGCGACGGCGGAAATAATGATTTCTGCAGAGCGCAGAATTAATCGCCTCGCGAGACTTCTCCGCCGCCGTCGATTGCCTGGGTAACTTTGGGATTTCCCCAATAACGAATGAGGCCGCCGCCATCGATTGCCGCCGTCAGCTTTCCTTCGGCCTTGACCCGGATCATGCCGCCGCCGTCGATCGCGGCGCTGACATCTTCCGCGTCAAGCGCACGCGCATCGATCGTACCGCCGCCATCAATGGCAACCCCTAGCTTATGTGGGGCGGGGAATTCGCCGACGCTCTCGATCGCGCCGCCGCCGCTGATGGCGAGCCCTTCGATTTTCGGCGTCATAATTTCCACTTCCAGATCGTAATGCGCTGGGCAGTTGCGATTACACGCATCAATCCTGAGCTGCCCGTCCTGCTCCACCGTGAAATGCGTGTATTCCGTGCTGCCCTTGATCAACCGAACCTGTTGCTCATTGCCATATTTGACGGCTACGCGACCGCCGCCTTCCAGTTCGACCGAGTTGAAGGAGGGCACCGGCACCGTGGTCTGCGCCAATACCGGCGCCGCCAAAACGGTCGATAGCAAAACAGCGCCAAGCGCTGGGGATACCAATTTCATAGCTTCACCAAACAGGGATTTCCAAAGTCACGCTAAGGCGGGATCGCTAGTTTGGCCGCATTCAAAATTTCGGGTTGCGGCGTGATCCCCCTTTCATACGTCCGAACCAGAAAAGGAGAGGCGATCTCACCCCGTCCGAGGCGCTTTTGCGACGGCTGCGGGATGGATTAACGTCTGCAAAGGCTGATACCGGAACCAAAAAATGATCGAACTCGTGATCCCGGCTCGGAAAAAGGATTTGGGCGGATTCGAAGTCGGGCGCGTGCTGCCCTTCCCCCAACGGCGGATGGTCGGTCCCTTCATATTCCTCGATCATATGGGCCCCGCAGATTTCGCGGCCGGCCATGGCATCGATGTCCGGCCCCACCCTCATATCGGGCTTGCCACGGTCACCTACCTCTTCGATGGCGAAATCATGCATCGCGACAGTCTGGGTTCGACGCAAGCCATACGGCCCGGCGAAGTGAACTGGATGACTGCCGGACGCGGCATTGTGCATTCGGAACGCTCGGATATCGCGGTGCGCAGTAAAGCTTCGCGTCTGCATGGCATGCAAAGTTGGGTCGCACTTCCCGTCGAATCGGAAGAAACGAATCCCGCCTTCTCGCATCATGCGGCGGCAGATCTCGCGAAATTCGAGACGCGGGGCGTTCGCGGCACATTGATCGCGGGGACAGCTTACGGACTGACAAGCGCCGTCCCGACATTCTCGCCCATGTTCTATGTCTATCTCGAACTCGATCCCGGCGCGCGTATCGATTTGCCGGACGGGCACGAGGAGCGCGGCGTCTATATTGTAAGCGGACGCGTCGAAGCCAGCGGCGCTGAATATGATAGCGGGAATCTGCTGGTATTTGGACCTGGCGCTTCTGTCATCGGCACCAACGAGTCTCCTGCGCGCGTGATGCTTCTGGGCGGAGCGAGCGTGGGCCCGCGTCATATTTGGTGGAACCTGGTTTCCTCAAGCCTTGAGCGCATGGAAGAGGCTAAAGCGGATTGGCGTGCAGGCCGAATGAAGTTGCCGCCAGATGATGATCGCGAGTTCATTCCCCTGCCAGAGGAACCGCCGCAGGCTCCAATACATCTTATGTGAATCAGTTCTTGCGATCCCGTTGTCGGGAACCCAATGGTCCCGCCGCGTCTTTTATAGGCGGTCGCGGGGGCGATCAGTGCGGAGACTATTATGAGACACCTTTGGATCGCAGGAGTGGCGGCTACCGGAATTCTCGCGGGCATCCACATTGCCGCGGCACAGGACGAAGCACCGCCTCCAGGGCCGGGTGTGACGCAGGAAACAACAACTACGACCTGGACGGTCAGGCCGGAGGAACGCACGGTCATCCATGATTATGTGGTGAAGGAAAAGATCAGGTCGGTTCCGGTGCAGTCGGATGTGACGGTCGGTGCCGTGCTGCCCCCCGACGTGGAATTACAGCCGGTTCCGGAAGCGATCTACACCAGCGTTCCGGAATCCCGAAGATACGAGTATTTCGATTGGAATGGACGCGTGGTTTTTGTCGATCCGGATTCACGCAAGGTTGTGCAGATCGTGGAATAAACCGGTCCTGTTTTCTCCGCTTTCAAGTGCGGTAATAGAAAAGCCCCCATGCCGGATGGCATTGGGGCTTGAACTATGAACTTAACATTCAGCCTTACGGAGCAGCGGGTGCCAGCTTGCCGTGCTGCATATTGGAAACACCGGCGCCGCTCTTGGGGCAGCCCGTTTTCGTCATGCAATAGACGAAACTGCCGACGGTGGTGGTGGAAACCGCGACAACGTTGCTGTTGTTGATACCCCAGGCCTGCGTCTCGGAAGCGCCAGGTGCATCGAGGCTTTGGAACTTACCCGTCTTGATCGTGTAGATGAATCCGTGGATGACGCCACTCGCATCTTCCCACTGACCCGAGACAAGGCCGTTATCGTTCATGCCTTCTACAACCGTATAGGCCGCGTTGGGATAATCGACGCTCGACGCTTTCTTGCCCACGATCACGAAGCCGTGCTGCACGCTGCTACTGTCATAGTACCAGCCACCGAGGTCTCCGGCGGTGTCGATCGCACGGCCCGCATAACCGGTGTTGCTGATCGAGAGTTTGATCGTTTTGACATATTTCGATTTCTTGCCGAGATAGCCGAAGCTGGCGCCGGAAACGTCCTCGGAATTACCTGCGAACGCGCCGGCTTTGTTGATGCCCTGGGCAAGCTGGTTCAGGTTCGTATTTTTCTTGGTGACGTCCGTCAGGGTTCCTTTCGCCGTCCGCTCCCACGGTACCAGCGTGCCGGTGTCGAACCCTGTCGTGATGTTGCCATCATTAAGGCCGCGAGGCTGCGTGGCGCCATCCGGATCGTCGAAACTCGTATACTTGCTTCCGTCGAACGGGCCGATGAATCCATGCGTGTTGCCGCTTGCATCGACATAATCGCCGGTGACGATGTTCTTGTTGTTGTAGCCGAAAACACTGAACGATGTGCTGCCCGATATCGGATTTGCAGCCACCCATGTGCCTTTGGCAAGCGTCGGCGACGCCACCATGAGCAGACTGGCCGCGGCCACTGCACTCAACAAAGATTTGCGCATTTACTGGGTCCTCCCCGAAGGTTTGGAATTGAAATTATTCAAAAGATGAAATCACCGGCCCAACCCAGTGTCAACGGGCCCGCCCGGTTCAACAGGCCCAACACCAAAACGGCGGTCGGCTTAAGCAGATAATCTGTAACGCTCTTCTTACAGCATCCGTCAGCCAGCCCAAACGTCTTGCGGAGGCTCCCCGATGCATCCCTGAGTTTACCCGCAGGCGTGCCTCGCAATCTGAGGCATTGCAGCCCTGCGGGTGATTGGGGGCAGATACCCTTTTCGTCGGCCTCTTTTGGCCCGATAGTCGACCCCATGTGGTCTCCCGAACGGGAAAAGTTTCAATTGCCGGCGACGATCGCCCGTCACGCGCGAATCGTGGAGGAGGGTTTCTGGGCCAAGCTGCTGAAAGTTGCCGGCCGTATTCCTTTCGCGGAGGATCTGGCAGCGGCCTATTTCTGTGTGATCGATCCGACGACACCTGGGCGCGTGCGGGGCGTATTGCTGGCGGCTCTCGCCTGGTTTGTCGTGCCGGCCGCCGTCATGCCCGAATTTGTCGCGATTCTCGGATTTACAAACGAGATCGCCGTTACCGCGATTGCGGTGCGCATGATCCGAAAGCATCTTAAAGAAGAGCATTATGCGCGCGCCCGCGCAGCGCTGCACATTGCCGAACCGCCGCGCAGCTCCTGACCGCGGGGCAGATCACAGCAAAGAGGCGACTGATGACGTTCTGCAATCTCGACGATGAGCGGCCATATTTTGTCACCCATCTCGAATGCTCGGCGACGGGAGAACGGTACGAGGCGGGTCAAATTCACGGCCTTTCGAAGGGCGGAAAACCGCTTCTGGTGCGCTACGCGCTGGACGGCGTGAAAGGTGCCCTCACAAAAGAACTGCTCGCGGCGCGGCCTGCAGACTTATGGCGTTACCGCGAACTCCTGCCCGTCCGGCATGCGCGCAATATCGTCAGCCTTGGCGAGAGCATGACGCCGCTGATCCGGATTCGCGGAAGTCAGAGCGGTGAATTGCTCGTTAAGGACGAGGGGCGCTTGCCAACAGGCTCTTTCAAAGCGCGCGGCATCGTACTTGCCGTCTCTATGGCGAAGGAATTCGGCATCACGCATCTCGCCATGCCGACCAATGGAAATGCGGGCGCTGCGCTCGCGGCCTATGGCAGCCGAGCCGGTATGCGGACGACCGTGTTCTGTCCGGAGGACACGCCCGAGATCAATGTTCGTGAGATCGCCGCGCAAGGCGCGAAAGTCTATCGCGTCAATGGACTGATAGACCAATGCGGAAAGCTCGTCGCGGCGGGGCGTGAGACTCTCGGCTGGTTCGATATGTCGACACTGAAGGAGCCCTACCGGATCGAGGGCAAGAAAACGATGGGGCTCGAAATGGCCGAGCAACTCGGCTGGGACGTTCCCGACGTGATTTTCTATCCGACCGGCGGAGGCACGGGGCTGATTGGAATGTGGAAAGCTTTCGCGGAGCTCGAAGCGATCGGCTTCATCGGCGCGAAGCGTCCGCGCATGGTCGCCGTGCAGGCGTCGGGCTGTGCACCGATCGTCCGCGCCTTCGAGAATGGCGAAACCCATGCGGCGAGGTGGGAAAACGCGCGCACCATCGCGTCGGGAATTCGCGTGCCATCGGCAATCGGCGATTTCCTGATACTGGCCGCCGTACGGGAGAGCGGCGGTTACGCTATGGCCGTGGACGATTCAGAGATAGAAGACAGCCTGAACGCGGTGGCGCATCAGGATGGCCTGCTGCTTTGCCCGGAGGGAGCTGCGACCCATGCAGCCTGGCGCAAATCGCTCCGCGAGGGGCGGATCGGCGCAAACGACCGCGTGGTGCTGTTCAACTGCGCCAACGGGCTGAAATATCCACTACCGCCAGCCGAGCGGCGCCTTGACCTGAACGCGCCAATCGACTTCAAAATTTTGTAGTTCGGGGGGCAGAGGATCCGAACAATGACGCCAGTTCATGGAGCAGGATTGTGAGCGTCGACGGGCGCCAGGTCGCGAGCTGGCTGGTCAGCGCGCTCGTTATCCTGACCATACTTGTTCTCGGGCGCCCTCTTCTCGCGCCGCTCGCGTTCGCCATTCTTGTCTGGGCGATCCTGAATGCGTTGGCCGAAGTGCTGGAGCGGATACACTTCCCGCCTGCTCTCGCCTGGACCGGTTCACTCCTCCTGATCGCGGGAGGACTTTATCTCATCGCACAAATACTTGGGACCCAGGCAGATGCGGTCGCTTCGGAAGCGCCGCATTACCTTGCAAAGCTTGAACATCTGGCGGGATCGGCCGTTACATTCCTTCATCTTGGCCATACGAATTTCACCGATGTGGTAAGCCCTTCCAACATTGCCGGCATGATCGGCCAGCTTGCCGCCTCGGCCGGATCGTTTCTTTTCTCCGTTGCCATCGTGATCGTCTATGTGGGCTTTTTGCTGGTCGAGCAGACGCAGCTGACCGACAAACTGACCCGGCTGCAGAAAGACCAGATCAGGCGCGACGAGATCGGAAAGGTGATTCAAACAGTGGCCCGCCAGGTGCAGACCTATCTGGGGGTCTGTACGTTTCTCAGCGCCATCATGGCGCTCGGCACGTACGTGCTGTTGCTCGCAATGCATGTGAGCTTCGCAGCATTCTGGGCGCTGGTGCTGTTTCTTGCGACTTATATTCCTACAGTCGGCGGCGCTGCGGTACTGCTGCCGGCGCTGATGGCGCTGCTGCAGTTCGGCACATTCACGCCGTTTCTTTTTATCGCGGTTCTGCTTGGCGGGTTGCACTTCGTACTCGCCAATGTCGTGAGTACGATCATGCTGGGACGGACGCTCGACATCAGTCCGCTCGGCATCATCCTCGCATTAAGCTTCTGGGGCCTGATCTGGGGCGTAGCGGGACTGTTTCTCGCCGTGCCAATTACCGGCGCCTTTGCGATCCTGTGCCGTCACATCGACGCGCTGAACTGGATCGCCATCGCGCTGGCCGGCCCGGAAAAAAAGCCCGGCAAACGCGGAAAAGGGCGTTCACGCCCGGCAACCTGACAGGAAAGAGCGCAGTGTTGATGCTGCGCTCCTTTCGACCTGCCGGTCTTAGACGGCTTCTTTCAGTTCTTTCGAAGCGCGAAAACCGACTTTCTTGCTCGCCTTGATCTTGATCGCCTCGCCGGTCGCGGGATTACGGCCCATGCGCGCCGCACGCTTGCGAACGGAAAGAATTCCAAGACCGGTAAGACGGATGCGGGCGCCACGCTTGAGCTGTTTGGTGACGACGCCGACGAAGTCGTCGAGAATTGCGGCGGCGTGCTTGTTTGAAAGCTCGTGCTTCTTCGCCAGCTCTACGGAGATCTGTTTGAGCGTGATGCTCTCCGTCTTGGGTTTCGAAGCGGCGCTTGCCTTTGCAGCAGATTTTGTTGCCATGAGTGTCATCCTCAAAAAAACGAATCAGATGGTTCGTTTTTACACGACTTTTCGGGCTTTCCGGATAGTCCCCTTCAAAAAACGCCTGAAAAATGGGGTGTTTTCGGTGGACAGACCCCGCAAATCCAAAAAAACTGCATTTTCGCGGTGGAAAACGCGCGAACCAACGGTCAGGACGCCTTGGCGAGAAGCTGCATATCGATCAGTCCGGTGCGCTCCGTCAGATGGATTTCAAGGCCATCTGCCACGGGTGCGAGATGGAAACGGTAGTCGTCGATACGGGCTATTGTGTTGTAGTCGAGCAGCAAACCGCCTGGCCGCCATGTGCCGAGCAGCGCGATCCGGTGACCCGACTTGCCATTGGTCGAGAGGCGCGGGACTCCATCCATCCCGACCGGATGCGATTCCCATACGCCGCCAGCGAATTGCGTGCGCAACAGAACTTCGGCATCGGACGCGAAAATCAGCTGGAGCGATACAAGCCCTAGCGGATTGTCACTAACGGCAAACATCTTGCCGGAGATGTTACGGGCCCATTGCGGCACGGCGGTAGGCATGACCGGAGCGTGAGGATGGGCGGCCCCGGCAATCGCCTTTGCGAGTTCGAGAGCACCTTGTGAATTTGGCGGCAGCGGAACATCCGACTTCACCGCCGCAGCCAATAACGGCGCTATAGTGTTTGCATCGGCGCCGCCGGCGGTGACAACGGATACGAGGTTCTGTGCCGGAACGACCGTGATGCGCTGGCCACCGCGGCCATTGGCTTCGAAATCGTAGGGCCGGTGAGAGGGATACAGCCAGAATCCATAGCCATAGGTGATACCTGGCTGCACCTGTGCGTGCGTGCCAAGCGCCACGGTCAGGTACGATTCCGGAATAATTTGTTGCTGGCCCCAACGCCCATGATGCAGCCACAGATAACCGAGCTTGGCGGCGTCACGAGGCTGAAGTTCGAGATCGGCAAAGCCATGAGAATTGCCCTGAGGGTCAGACGGCCACACGGCATTCGCAATACCGAGCGGCCCGAAGATTTGGTTGCGCGCGAGATCGAACGCGCTGAAACCCGTGGCGCCGGTAAGGATCACGGACACCATGTGAAAGGCAGCGCCACAATATTGGAATTTGCTACCGGACAGTGAAACAAGCGGCCGGTTCAGCATGAAGGCCGGCCAGTCCGCGCTCTGCTCCATCTCGAGCAGGAGATTTTCTCCCGGAGCGGCGTTGCAATCGAGACCGGACGTCATGTCGAGAAGATTGGAGAGGGTGATTGCGCCTTTGCGCGGATCGTCGAGCGTTCGCGTCTCGGCCGGAAGCAGCTCGGAAATCGGCGCATTCAAATCGCCAAGCTTTCCTTCGCCCTGCGCGATGCCGATCAGCGAAGAGGCGACACTCTTCGTAACGGAAGCGACATCATGCCTTTCGCTTGCGTCAAAGGGAAAGAAATACGCGTCCAGCACCGCATGGCCGTTGCGTTCGAGAAACAGGCTGTGAACGGGTATTTGTTTGTCGCGTATCCAGTCGATGACCTTCGCAAGCGCGACGGAATCGATGCCCTGTTCCTCCGGTGTCGAGGTCGCCCACCCATGGGTAGGCCAGATTTCAGTCTGCGACGGAAGAGGAGGAGCGGATTGGGGCGCTGGCGCGCAGGCAACGACGCCCGCGCAGCAGAGAAAACTCGCAAAGAAATGTGTTGTACGTATCAAGTCCGCTTTCCGAAACCGGTTACGCACAACCGGCTTCAAAGTCCGTCATGGCCCGCAAATGCGGGCAGCCAAACTAACGCGTCGGCACCGGGTGTTCGCCGCGGTAATCGTAGAACCCGCGGCCGGTCTTCCGTCCCAGCCAGCCGGCTTCGACATATTTCACCAGCAACGGACAGGGCCGGTACTTGGAATCGGCCAGTCCTTCGTAAAGCACCTGCATCACGGACAGACACGTATCCAGCCCGATGAAATCGGCGAGCTGCAGCGGGCCCATCGGGTGATTGGCGCCGAGCTTCATCGCCGTGTCGATCGCCTCCACATTTCCCACGCCTTCATACAGGGTATAGACCGCTTCGTTGATCATCGGCAGCAGGATGCGGTTGACGATGAAAGCCGGGAAGTCCTCGGCATAGGCGGCGATCTTGCCGACCCGTTTGACGATATCGAGTGCGGCCTGGAATGTCGTGTCGTCTGTAGCGATGCCGCGGATCACTTCCACGAGCTGCATCATCGGTACCGGATTCATGAAATGCAGCCCGATGAAATGCTCGGGTCTGTCGGTCGATGATGCGAGCCGGGTGACGGAAATCGACGATGTGTTTGTAGCTATCAGCGTATTGCTGTTCAGGCGCGGACAAAGGTCCTGGAAAATCTTCCGTTTGACGGTCTCGTCTTCGGTCGCTGCCTCTATGACGACATCGCGATCTTTCATGTCGTCCAGAGACAGCGTGGTATGTATATGTTTGAGGGCGTTTGTGACTTCTTCTTCCTTGATGAGGCCGCGTGCCGCCTGGCGGTGCATATTGCGCTCGATTGTGCCGACGGTGCGCGCCAGCGCATCCTTGTTGAGGTCCTCGATAAGGACGTCATAGCCCGCCAGCGCGCAGACATGGGCAATTCCCCCGCCCATCTGCCCGGCTCCGATAATTCCCACGCGTTCGATATTCATGATCGTCTTCGTCTCCGTATGTGCAAGCCGGGCAACGGCCGCGCCCCCGCGGCAGGCCCGCTTCGTTTCAGTAGCCCAGTCGGGTGAGTTCTTGTTCGATTTCCGGAATTGCCTGGAACAGATCGCCGACCAATCCGTAATCGGCCACCTGGAAGATCGGCGCGTCCTCATCCTTGTTGATGGCGGCGATGACCTTCGAATCTTTCATGCCGGCGAGGTGCTGGATCGCGCCGGAGATTCCCACCGCAATGTAGAGATCAGGCGCGACGACCTTGCCCGTCTGTCCCACCTGATAGTCATTTGGTACGAAGCCCGCATCGACCGCCGCCCGGCTCGCGCCGATCGCTGCGTGCAATTTGTCGGCAAGTTTTTCGAGCAGATGGAAATTCTCGCCCGATTGCAAACCTCGGCCGCCGGAAATGATGATCTTCGCCGACGTGAGTTCCGGCCGTTCGGATTTCGAAAGTTCTTCGCCGACGAAACTTGAAAGCTGCGAACCGGCCGGCGCGCTTACCGTTTCCACCGGAGCCGAACCCGTACTTTCCACCGGCTTGAACGCGGCGGTGCGCACGGTGATGACTTTCTTTCCTTCCGGCGCCTGCACGGTTTCGATGGCGTTGCCCGCATAGATCGGCCGGCGGAATGTATCGGGCGATTCTACCGCGATGATGTCCGAGATCTGCGGAACGTCGAGGCGCGCTGCAACGCGCGGCAGGTAATTCTTTCCGTTGCTTGTGGCCGGTGCAATCACCGCATCGTAAGCAGGTGCCAGTGAAACAATCAGTTGCTCCATCGGCTCGGCGAGCAGTTTCGCATAGGCTGCATCGTCTGCCAGAAGCACTTTCTCGACACCCGCAAGCTTTGCCGCCGCATCCGCAACTGCGCGCGCATTCTGTCCTGCCACCAGCACATGAATGGGCGCGCCCATCTGCGCAGCAGCGGCCACAGATTTGCCGGTCGCATCCTTCAGCGTGGAATTATCGTGTTCGGCAATGACAAGTGATGTCATCAGATGACTCCCGCTTCTTTCAGCTTGCCGACCAGTTCGGCCGCGGTCTTGACCTTGACGCCGGATTGCCGCTTCGGCGGCTCCGTGACTTTCAAGACTTTCAGCCGCGGCGTCGTATCGACGCCATAATCCGCCGGCGTCTTTTCCGCGATCGGCTTCTTTTTGGCCTTCATGATGTTGGGCAATGACGCATAGCGCGGCTCATTCAACCGGAGATCGGTGGTGATGATGGCGGGCAGCTTCAGTTCCACAGTCTGAAGGCCGCCGTCTATCTCGCGCTCCACTTTTATGCTCCCTTCGGCGAACTCGAGCTTGTGGGCGAAAGTTCCCTGGGGCCAACCCAGCAGCGCCGCGAGCATCTGGCCGGTCTGGTTGGAATCGTCGTCGATCGCCTGTTTGCCGAGTATGACGAGGCCAGGCTGCTCCTCCTCGCAGATTGCCTTGAGGATTTTCGCAACCGCCAGCGGCTCGACCGCGCCTTCGGCCTTCACCAGGATGCCGCGATCCGCGCCCATAGCGAGCGCGGTACGGATGGTTTCCTGCGCGGCCTGCGGTCCGATGGACACGGCGATGACCTCGGCGGCTTTGCCTTGCTCACGCAGGCGCAGCGCCTCTTCCACGGCGATTTCGTCAAACGGGTTCATCGCCATTTTCACATTGGCGAGGTCCACGCCTGTCTGATCCGCCTTCACCCGCACTTTGACGTTGAAGTCGATCACCCGCTTCACGGGCACCAGAATTTTCATGGGTTCCGAAGGTCCTGCCTTGCCTGGCTCAATTGCCGAAACGGCGTTACCGGCTGCCTTTCTTGTGCGGCGCAAAAACTAGGCATCCGAACGGCACCGTGTCAATTCAAGCTTATATAGGGTTGCCCGGCGTGCTTAAGGCGTTAACTCCATACCGCCTTGTGCGCTGCACCATCTCCGGCCGGGCGGCATTCCGCCGCAGAATGCGCGAACTCACTTCAGCGTGGCCAGATAGGCCGCGATGTCGGCCCGCTGCCCGGCATCGGTGATGCCCGCGAGCGGCATATTATTTCCGGGAACCAGCTTTTGGGGATCGGCCAGGTAGGTATCGAGCTTGTCCACCGTCCAGACAAACCCGGCCTTTTTCATGGCCGGCGAATAGGCGAACCCCGGATAGGTGCCGGCCTTGCGGCCTACGACGCCGAACAGGTTCGGTCCCATCCGGTTGGCCGCGCCCTTGGTGTTACTGTGGCAAATGTAGCAGCGGTTGAACAAGGCCGCGCCCCGCTCCGCATCGCCGGCAGCGTTTGCCTGACCCAATCCCGCGGCGAAGATGACGCCCACCGCGCAAAGCGAAACCGCAATCCGTTTCATTCCTGATGTTCTACCCGCATCCCCGCGCCGCGGACTCTAGCGGGAATGTTCGCGTATGAGAATAAGGCCGCTGGCTCAATCTTTCCGGCCAGCGCCTTCGGCCCGCACGAGCGCATTCCATTCCGCCAGTGCGTCGCCGGCGGGCGCGACCGGAACTTCGCTCAGGATCACGTCGGTGAAAGCCCGGAACTCGGGGCCGAACTGCATCCTGTGAAGTTTCCACGCCGCCCGGATGCCGGGTCGCGACATGTAGAAACGAACGCCTGCTACATAGGTGTCGTAGGTTTCTTTCGACATCAGACCTGCCCGATATTGCAGAACCGAGTCTTCGCCGCTCAGGAATGCGGAGCGTGTCATCAGCAGCCATTGCGTGAGTTCGACGGGTGTCAGGTCCGCATCGCCGGCCATCCCCTTCAACCAGATTCTGGCTAGGCCCGCATCGGCAACAGCGAGCGAACCTGTCGAAGTCCGATCCGCGCGCGCCTGTTGCATCATGCCGCGCTGGGCACGCTCCGCGTAGCGAACCTGCAGTCCGACATAGATGAGCGAGCCGACGACGGCGATCGATGCAATCGATTGACTGATATAGAAAATGTTTTCGAGGGTCACGGAACGCCTCCGGCCGGCGCGAATGAAATCGGCGAGCGCTACAGGATCAAAGAATCGACAATCCCCAAAATCATGTTAGGTCCAACCAGACCGCACCGCAACCAGCCCCCGCTTGCTTCAACCGGTGCATTTCCAGATACGGCGTCGAGTTATTCCTAGCTGCCCATCACATCAGTTTGATCCTAGACCCGCCGCTGCTTCTGCTAATGGTTGGAAAATCTGTCGAGAGCGGCCACATGGCGAGCAGACATTTTTCCGTATGGGCAGCAATCCTGCTGGGCGGTTTCGTCGCCGGGACCATCGATATCGGCGCCGCGGCACTGATCAATCAGGTCAGCCCCTTCCTGATCCTCCATTACATCGCCGCCGGACTTTTGGGGCCTAAGACAGCGCTCGCCGGCGGTGCATCTGTCGCCATGCTCGGACTCGTCCTGCAATGGGTAATGTCACTTGTGATTGCGGCGGTATTCGTCTTCGCAGCGCGGCGCATGCCGCAACTGACGCGGAACTGGCTTCGCTGGGGAATTGCTTACGGCGTGGGTATTTTCTTCGTGATGAACTATGTCGTGCTGCCGCTTTCAGCGGCGATGGCCAAGCCGCATCTGCCGCATTTCACGTCGGCGCATTTCGTTGAAAACATGCTGGCCATGCTGCTGTTCGGTACTATCGTGGCGTTCTTCGCAAGCCGCAACGATCGCACATAATTCGATACACAATTCAAACAGATAACAGGAAGCAGCTGGTGCTCATCGCACACGCGCATGGGAAACCAACGCCGAAGTTACAAATTACTGTCAGGCGATCCTGGGCAAGAGCAGCCGCGCTTCCAGGCCGCCGAGCGGGCTTTGGCCGAGCGCGAGCGAACCGCCATAGAGCTTGGCAATGTCCTGCACGATGGCGAGGCCAAGGCCGCTGCCCGGTACGCTCTCGTCGAGACGCTCGCCCCGCGCACCGACAAGCGTGCGCTCTTCTTCGTCGAGGCCTTCGCCATCATCGCCCACGCGCAATTCGAATTGTGCGCCGCCCAGGCTGTGCGCGGTGACCGTAACGCGTGTCTGCGCCCATTTGCAGGCATTATCGATCAGGTTGCCCGCCATTTCTTCAAGGTCCTGGCGTTCGCCGCGGAAAGAGAGCGCAGACGGGCAATCAACATCGATACTAAGTCCGCGATCGGCATGGATGCGCGACAGCACGCGGGCGAGATCATCAACCACAGGTTTGACGGGTGTGCGGTTGCCGAGCACGTTCAGCGCACCCGCGGCCCGCGCTCGCGCCAGGTAATGATCCACCTGGCGGCGCATGGTGCCCACTTGGCGTTGCACCGCATCTGCGAGCGGACCCGGATGGGCCTGGGCTTCGCTTGTGAGGACGCTGAGCGGCGTCTTCAGGAAATGGGCGAGATTGGAAACATGCGTGCGCGCACGGCCGACAACTTCGGCGCTGTGATCGATAAGGCTGTTGAGTTCGGAGGCGAGCGGCTGGATCTCGGCCGGAAAACTGCCCACGAGCCGCTGATCTTTACCGTCGCGGATCCGCGCCAGTGCGATACTGACACGATTGAGCGGCTGCAACCCGATACGTACCTGGATGAAAATCGCCCCGATCAATCCCAGGCCCAATATCGCGAACGACCAGACCAGCGTGCCGTTGAACTTCGCGACTTCGGCTTCAACTTCGGCGATGTCCGCGGCGACAAGAAACGTATAGGCACGGGCCGTTTTTTTCGGCGCGTCGGGTGGCGAAGGAAATTCGATGCGCTGCGTGGCGATGCGCAGATGCTGCCCGTCCGGGCCTTCACCATGCCCCCATGTGACCTCGCGCTGTTTTCGCGAGTCGGTGATCCGGATCAGGCCATCAAACAACGAGCGCGAAATTTGCGCATGCAGCGTGTCCGGCCCCTTCGGCCCTTCGGGGATAATCTGCCAGTACCAGCCGGAATAGACGCGCTCGAACCGCGGATCGGCGAAACGGTTCTGCAGCGAGACGGCGCCCTGATCGTCGGGCTCGGCGGCGGCGATCATCTCGTCGAGATCGGAACGCAGCCGCGCATCGAAATCGCCTTCGACGGAAGCGCGGAACACGCCGGACAGCGCATAGCCGCCGATCAGCAGGCCAAGAAGAATCCAGACCGCAGCGGCAGCGATCAGCCGCGCAGCGAGGGAATCAAACTTTTGCGCGATCCGGCTCGCGAGCCGCTTCAGGCGTGTCGAGACAATAGCCAAGTCCGCGTACCGTCTGGATCAGATCGGAGCCGAGCTTTTTGCGCAGCCGCCCCACAAACACTTCGATCGTATTCGAATCGCGATCGAAATCCTGATCATAGAGATGTTCGACCAATTCGGTGCGCGAGACCACGCGGCCCTTGTGATGCGCAAGATAGGCGAGCAGGCGATATTCCAGCGACGTCAGTTTCACCGGATTGCCGTCGACCGTGACGCGCGAGGAGCGCGTGTCGATGCGCAGCGGACCAATCTCGATTTCAGCCGTGGCGAAACCGGCGGCGCGGCGCAACAGAGCGCGCACACGGGCAAGCAATTCTTCGGTGTAAAACGGCTTGGCGAGATAATCGTCGGCACCGGCGTCGAAACCCGCCACCTTGTCGCTCCAGCGGTCGCGCGCGGTCAGGATCAGCACCGGCATGGTGCGGCCGGCCTTGCGCCATTGCTGCAGCACGCGGACGCCGTCCATCTTGGGCAGGCCGAGATCGAGGATCACGGCGTCGTAAGGTTCGGTGTCGCCGAGGAAATGCCCTTCCTCGCCATCGGTGGCGCTGTCGACAACATAGCCCGCATCGGCCAGCGCGCGCTTCAACAGCCGCTGCAGGTCCTGATCGTCCTCGACAAGAAGTATGCGCATCCGCTCTCCCGAATTAGCGGCGGCGGCCCCAGCCGCCCCAGCCTCCGCCCCATCCGCCGAAGCGGCCCGGACCGCGCGGCCCGGCGAAAGGATAATAACGCAATCCGGCCGGCGGCAACGCCAGCCTTGCGTAGCCCCGATAAGGACCGATCACCCGACCGGTCCGGGCGTCGGCATCCAGCCAGACGATGCGGCCTTCGGGCGTCAGCCATTTGATGCGGTAATGCCATCCTCCCGCGGGATCCGGAAACGGGCCTTCCGCATCGAAAAAGCGCCCGGGGCGCCCGCTGCGAATGGCCGGAAGCACCCGGTCGAGCGGCTGGACACTATATCCGGGAGGCGCGGGGCGGCGCGGCGCCGTCGCTGCCGGAGGCCCCTGCCAGGGAGAAGGCGGAGCCTGGGTTGCCGTCGCAGCGGCCGACAGCTGCGTCTGCGCCATTGCCGGCGCGGCAAACGCCAGCAAAGCAAGCATCGCGGCTATGTACACACGGCGAAACATGGCTTTTTCTAGCGCCTTCGCAATGAACCCGCGATGAACATGT
>DASXXW010000275.1:0-6872 GCA_036502865.1 Rhizomicrobium sp. | reverse complement strand
ATGGCGTCCTGTCGACGAGCACCACTTCGTACAAACCCGCCTATGGAACATCGACGGGTTGGGACTTCGCGACGGGTATCGGGACGGTCAACGTCACCAATCTCGTCAATGCGTGGCCCTGAAACAGACATAGTCTGAGTTGAAAGAGCGGGGGCGCCTGACCGGCGCCCCTGTTTCTTTTTGGGATACCCATGACAGAGCCGCAAAACGAAGACGACGATGATGACGGCGCGCGGCAGCGTAATTTCGTGCTCGCACTTCTCGCGGTCATTGTCATCGTGGTCATCGGCTTCTTCCTGGTGTGGAAGATGTGGCAGAACGAGAAGATGCAGGAATGTCTGCTCACGGGCCGCCGCGACTGCGCGCCGATCGATATTCCCGATTCGCGCTGACGTTTACGGCCCGGTTCGTACCGCGCTCCAGGCAAGCGCCGCCCAGCCGGCGAGAAATGCCAATCCGCCTATCGGTGTTATGAAAGCGAATGCGCGCATATCCGTCAGTGCGAGCAGATAGAGCGAGCCGGAAAAGAGAATAATCCCAACCAGGAATAAAGAGCAGGCAAGCGTCGTCGCGGCGGTACGATAGGCAAGCGATGCCAGACTTATCGCGAGCGCGTGATACATCTGATAGCGCGCGCCGGTCTCGAATATGCCGAGTGCATGTGTGTCGAGCCGGCCCTGAAGCCCATGCGCGGCGAAGGCGCCTGCCGCAACGGCGATGAAGCCGTTCAGCGCGGCGACGAAGAGCCAGTCATTTCTCACTCAGGCGCAGCCGCAGCCGCCATGGCCGTGATGGTGATGAATCTCCGGAACGCTTTGCGGCACTTTCTCGGTCAGGCGGGCCAGCGCTTTCTTTGATAGTTCCGCGGTGGCCGCGAAGTCCGCATGTGTTCGCGCGAGCAAAGTAGAATCGCTCATCAGGTCAAGGGCCGTCTGCGCCATGGATTTTGCGCCATCAATGACGGCCGCATCGCCTTTTTCGGACGCGGCCCAGTGCGCAAATTCCGCATTGTGGATGATGACGTCTTCGGGTGCCACGGCGAGCATGGGATGAATCGACGGCACGCGATGGCTGACATTGCCCATATCCGTCGAACCGGCATAGCCCGCGGGGATTTTCGAGATCGGCGTCAGTTCGCGTCCCAACGCCTGTATGTTCCGTGCATAGGCTTCGGCCATGGGCCAATTGGCTTTGAGGTCGAGATAATCCGAATTCCCCCAATGTGTTTCCACCTTGCAGCCAGTGGAGAGTGCCGCGCCTTCGAAACAGGCCTGCACGCGGATCTTGAGCGCGGCAAGCTCATGCATGTCCGCAGCGCGAACATAGAACCGGCAGCCCGCGCGCTCCGGCACGATGTTCGCCGCCAGCCCGCCTTCGGTAATAATTCCATGGATGCGGTCGGTCTGGCGAATGTGCTGACGTAGCTGCGCGATCGACTGATAGGCCGTGACGACGGCGTCGAGCGCATTGAGGCCGCGCCACGGCATGGCAGACGCATGTGCTGCGCGGCCGAAATAGGTGACATCGACTTCGGAGATCGCAATGCAGGGCATCGAAATCAGGTCGAGGCTCGCGGGATGCACCATCATGGCGGCGTCCGCGCCTTCGAAAGCGCCGTTACGCGCCATGATCTCCTTGCCGCCGAAGCGTTCTTCCGCGGGTGTGCCGAGATATCTCACGCGGCCCGGGAGCCTCGCGCCGAGTTTGGAAAGAGCCAGCGCCGCACCCAGCCCGGCCGTAGCGATGATGTTGTGTCCGCAGGCATGGCCGACGCCGGGCAGCGCGTCATATTCCGACAGGATTGCGATGACGGGGCCGCTTTCCTTGCCGAACTCAGACGCGTAGGCAGTCTTCAGTCCAAATGCCTCGCGCTGCACTGGAAGGTCGTGCGCGGCAACCGCGTTGGAAAGCCTCTCCGCCGCCTTGAATTCTTCGAGCGCAAGCTCCGGTTCCTGATGAATGGCGTGACTCAGCGCGAGAAGTTCCGGACGCATCGCATCCACCGCAGCGGCCACGTCTTTTTTCAGGGCTTCGATACTCATCGGCATTTCTCCGGGCGCGAGGCAGCATGATAACGGACGAGAAGCCCGAGCGACACTCGGATGGGATAGGCACCGCGTTTCGCGGACCCGCTATTCGGCAGGAGAATGGACTTCCAGCTTGCGGGTCAGGAATTCTGCTGCGGCGGTGTCGGCTGCCAGCCAGGACGCGTAGCGCAGGAAGCCGTGGATCTCATTTGGAATTACAAGTTCCTCGAAGGGAACGTGATGCGCCTCGAGCCGGCGCGCGAGATCGATGGTTTGCTGGAACGGCACGTTGCGGTCGTCGTCGCCCTGGATGAGCAGTACTGGGGACCTCCAGCTGTCTATGCTGGCGTCGGGCGATGACAGGAAAGCGGTTTTCAAAGCCTCCTCGCGGTCGCCCTGTTCGTAGCGGACCTTGGGCCTCTCGATATAATCCGGATCGTGCGACCAGTCGTGTACCCCGTGAAGATCGACACCCGCTTTGAATATGTCAGAATTCCGCGCGAGTGCGAGGCCGGTCAGATAACCGCCATAGGAGCCGCCCCACATGCCGATGCGGTTTGCGTCCACACCGGGAACCTGTTGCAGGAAATGCGCGCCGGCGACCACGTCCTGATATTCGGACGCGCCGGTAGGCCCTGCATGGTCCGGCTGCTGGAACTTGCGTCCATAGCCGATGCCGAGCCGGTAGTTCACGGACAACACGACGAAGCCGTGATTGGCGAGATATTGATTCACGGCATAGGCGTTGCTGTAATAACCCATGTAATGCCAGCCGAGCAGCATCTGACGTAGCGGCCCGCCATGCACGAAGATGATTCCGGGTTTGTTTTCTATTCCGCCGGAGCGCTGGAAAAGCTGTCCATGAACGAGCATGCCGTCGGCGGCCGTGAAGCTCACTGATTTGGGCGTAATGAGTTGCGTCGCGGGAAAATCCGACGGCACAGCGTCGCGTTCCAGCGCATCGAAGTGCGTTCCATCCAGATTCGAGACCGCGACTTCCGGCGGCTGCTGTGCGCCGGCCGCAACGAAAGCAACGCGATCATTCGCGGCCATCACGGGGCGCCACTCGATCGTCTCGCCCGATGTAATTTGTTGTGGTTCCGCCCGGTCGACCGGAACACGGAACAGAGGACGGCGGTCGTCGTCGTCTTTCGTCGAACCTGTATTTGCGTCGTAGACCAGGAAGCGGCCGTCGCGGCTCGGCGTAATATGTTCCACCATGAAATTGCCGGGCGTGAGCAGGAGCGGCGTGCCGCCATCGGCCGGCATCGAATAGAGATGCGGCCAGTCGTCGAGATAGGCGAGAAATGCGATGCGCCCGTCGGCGCACCAATGAAGGTTTGGGCCACCTTCCACCTCCGGCCACGAACCTGCGAGCGTGTCGGGGCTAGACCATACGAGATGACCACGGCCGCTTGCTGCGTCAGCCACCCAGATCGACCATGGATGCGGACTCCGTGTCAGATACGGTTCGGGCGGGCCGCCTTCGCCTTGACCACGTACAAAAACGATATGTTTTCCGTCGGGCGACCATTGCGGCTGATCATCATCGCCAGTTGATGGTGCGAGATAAAGCAGTGGTTGGTCCTTCGCTTTGAAGACACCGATGAATGCGTGGTCGCCGCGATGCGAAACGAAAGCTAATTCGCTGCCGTCGGGCGACCAGCGCAGATCGCTATCCTTCCCGCGATCGAAGAACAGGCGCTGCGCTTTGCCCTTTCCGTCGAGCGAAGCCATCCAGACCTGATCATTCGCGATATAAGCGAGAACGCCGCGCGCGGAGATCGCCGGCGCATCGCCTTCGGCGATCTTGATTGGTGCGCCGCCTGCAAGCCGCGCGGCCCAGAGCGTCACTTTCTCCTGTTCCGGCGAAGAGGCCGGGTCCGGCGCGAGATTACCTTCGGCATCCCAGTTCGCGTCATGATCGCCGCCGCGCACATAGACGAGACGAGCGCCGTCCGGCGAAAAGGTGATCTGTGTGATCTCCTGACCGTCATCGCTGCTGTAGTTCGTCACGCGGCGCGGTTTGAACCCCGGCCCGTCTGCAACCCAGACATTGCGAACCCCTGAGAGGTTACGAACCCAGCCGATCCTGTTGGCATGCCCGGCGGAAGCCAACTCTGTGGCGAAAGGATAGTGCAGCACCTGAGTCAAACCGAAGGATGCGGCATGAAGTGGCGCGGAAACGAGGAGTGTTGCGCCAAAGAGCGCTGACGCAAAAACAGACGAAAGGCACAGGCGGGTCATGGAGAATTCCGGAAGGAGCCGAAGCGACACGGAGGGAAATAGTCCATGGGATCGTTCTTTTCGCAAGGTCACTGTACTCGAGAGCAGGGGGGCCGAAAAACGGTCATCGACTTCCACGGCAAATCGCCGTTGCCGCGATTGAAACGCGCTATCGCTTCGGGCCATTGTGGTACCATGGCGTTATTTGCAGAGAGCCCGGACGGGCTCCGGATAGCTTATGAAACTGTGGGGCAGGGAATACCTGTGCTGCTGGTTCACGGCTTTGCCTCCAGTCGCGCGCAAAACTGGCGCGCCACGGGTTGGTACAAGACGCTGTCGGATGCCGGTTTTCAGGTGATCGCAATGGATTGCCGCGGCCACGGCGACAGCGACAAGCCACATGGTCCGGCGGCATATAGTTATGAGTTGATGAGCGGCGATATTCTGTGTGTCGCAGCAACCGTGGGCCTGCCGAACGCGCATGTGATTGGATATTCCATGGGCGGACATCTCGGCATTCATGTCCTCATGCAGAATCCCGAACTCGTTCGGAAATTGGTGATAGCGGGCGTTGGTGCTACTTATTTCCATCAGAACCCGGCTATTCGCTACGGTATCGCAGACGCGTTACTTGCTCCAGATGCGACGAATATTACGGATCCGACCCAGAAAAGCTTTCGAGCGTTCGCCGGGCAGCCCGGAAAGGACATTGTCGCGCTTGCGGCCTGCATGCGCGGCGAGAGGCACTTCTATTCTTCAGAAGAACTGGCTGAATCGACTCGCCCTGCACTCGTCATCTGTGGCGAAGACGATGATATCAGCGGACCGCCTGGGCCGCTCGCGGCCGCGTTGCGGGATGCCGTAGCGGTCGCGGTTCCCGGTCGAGATCACATGAGTGCTGTCGGGGATAAAGCGACCAAGGCGGCGGTGATCGAGTTTCTAGGCAGTTGAATGACGCCCCTATCGCACCGGTTGCGGGCCCCTCACCCTGTCCGGAAAAATGGCAGAAGCCGTCATGATATATTTTTGACAACTACTTTTGGGCGTTAACCCTAGATGGATAAACCTTGACCAATTTTCATGCAGGGCGCATAGATTTTGCACATTGCGGGGGGTCCCGTATTTTCGCACAGACAGGGGTTATCCATGTTTCGGAAGGCAATTCTTTCTTCGGTCGCGCTGGTGTTGGCTAGTTCGACAGCGTTCGCCCTGCCAAAAAACGTGATTTCTTTCGATCTTCATGGAGTGAAGGTTTCGGTGCTTATGGGAGCAAGCCGCGGCACGCAGCAGGCGCCTTTGCATGTACCCGGCGGACCGACCTTCAATGACCTCGATCTCAAATATCCGAATGGTACATATATTCCGTTTGTGGGATTCACCTTCGGCAGCTCAAACAACTTCGGAAGCGCTTTTACCACGGGCGCGGGCACCGGTCAGAAGATCGCGGGTTTCGACGTCGCACTTGAACTCGTTTCCGGCACGGGCGGCGTTACGGTATGCCTCGAAGCTGACACCGGCGGCGTCCCGTCGGGAACCTGCATGGATGGTACAAGCGCATATTTCCCGAATGGCAGTCTTGCTCCCTGGGGAACGCTGGCGCCGACGTTGAATGTAACATTCCCAACGATAAAGCTCCCGTCGTCCACCCAATATTGGATTGTCGCCGCGGCCGATCCCGACACCGATATTGCGTGGAACAACCAGGATACCGATTTCGTCAATCAGTACACGTTTGGCGAGGTGTTCAGTGGTACGTGGGCGTCGTTCAACGGCACCGGCTATGTTCCTGCGCTCGAAGTGATCAGATAAGTCGCTGGTGATTTTGTGATGCTTCCGCGGTCGCTATGGCCGCGGAAGTCGGCTTCTTTTATGCGGAAACTCAAGACGGGGGCGGGGCGGGACGGGGCGTGTGCACCGCGCACAGCGCTGGCTTATCGAGTTGCAATTTGGGGCCGAAATAGCTCAAATAGTCTGTTAACTATGTGGTATTAATCTTGACAAAACCTTAACATGGGTAGACGGTGCAAGTTGCGGGGCCGTCCCGTGTTCCATCAAAAACAGGGGTAATCAATGTTTCGGAAGATGCTTCTTTCTTCGGCCGCCTTGGTGCTGGCCGGGTCGTCAGCCTTTGCATCGCCAAAGGTGACGACCGTCGATATTAATGGCGCCAAATTGTCGATGATCACGGAACTGGGTCACAGCACCCAGCAGCCGCGTCTCCATGTACCGGGCGCGACATTCAACAATCTCGATCTGAAGTATCCCAACGGGACATTTATTCCCTGGCAGGCCTATCTCTTTTGCGGTTCGACAGACGCTGATTGCACTGGTCCGGTGAATTTTGCGTACCCGTTCACGACCAGCGGTGCTCCTGGTCAGAAGGTCAAGGGGTTTGATCTTGCGCTCGAAGTTGCTTCGGGTACCGGCGGCGTCACCATCTGTCTCGAAACCGACTCCGGCGGCGTTCCGTCGGGAACTTGCGTTGCAGGCACCAGCACCTATGTCCCGAACCAGAGCCTGCTTGGCTGGGGTACGTTTGGCCCGACAGTTGATGTAACGTTCAAATCGAAAAGCCTGACTTCGGCAACACAATATTGGGCCGTCGCCGTTGCCGATGCG
>DASXXW010000274.1:0-18696 GCA_036502865.1 Rhizomicrobium sp. | reverse complement strand
TCGGCGAGCTTCAGCGAATGCGGCGTGACATCGACGCCTCGGGCGCGGATCGCCTCGATCTCGCGCAGCAGCGCCCAGGGATCGACCACCACGCCGTTGCCGATGATCGAAAGTTTGCCCGGCCGCACCACGCCTGACGGGAGAAGGCTCAGGCGGAACTCCTCGCCGTTGATGACGAGGGTGTGCCCCGCATTGTGGCCGCCCTGGAAGCGCACCACCACGTCGGCGCGTGCCGACAGCCAGTCCACGATTTTGCCTTTGCCTTCGTCGCCCCATTGGGCACCGATCACCGCCACATTTGCCATCGTCCCAGCCTGAATGCCTCTCCGCCGATTCGGCGCCGATGGACATTATAGGGCCGCAGGCGAATGTCGTCAGGCTGCTTTCGGTCCGAAAGGAACAAGCATCGGTACGCGGCGGCGGTAGGAATCGTAGGAGGCGGCGCCGAGCTGCTCGCGCAGGAAGTTTTCTTCAAGCCGCGCCTTGATCCAGAAACCCAGCGTCATGATGGCAGCGCCGGCGAAAGCCAAGATCGTGGCTTTCACGGCCGCCGTCGCGAACGCGCTGACAATGACGCCGGTATAGATGGGGTGCCGGACGATACCGTAAGGGCCGGTATCGATGACGCGGTGGCCTTCCTTTTTGGTCACCCATCCCGACCATAATTTGCCCAGATGGAGCCGCGCCCACCAGCAGAAGAGAAAGCCGCCGGCGCATAGTCCTACCAACAGCCAATTGCCGGCTGGGCCGATCGACCACAGACCGAGTGTGCCGCGATAAGAGCGGTTCACCGAACCGAACAGCAGTGCCGCGCCGGTCAGCGTCACCACCCGATAAAGAATTTCGGATCCGAAAGCCGGCCGGTTCGCCGTGCGCTCTGTCCAGAACGCCGCCGCGATCCAGCTCATAAACCATATGAACCAAAGATAGTTGATCGCCAGTTGAGGCGTCATCGCCGCTTGCCTTCAGCCTCACCAAGACGTGGGGCCTGATTTGCCGAAAGCAAGCGCGTCGCTAGTGAGACCTGATCTCTTCCCAAGCCCAATCGAGCCAGGGCAGCAGTGCTTCGATTTCCTCTTTTTCTACCGTTGGCCCGCACCAGATGCGCAAACCGGGTGGTGCGGTACGATGTCCGGCAACATCGAAGGCAATATTTTCATTCTCGAGGAGGTCGGCGAAGTTCTTGACGATTGTTCTTTGTTCGGCGGGCGGCTGATTTGCAAACCAGGGTTCGACGATCTTCAGGCAGACCGAACTCGGCGAGCGGAAACGCTCTTCGGTGGCCATGAATGTCAGCCATTTGCTTGTCCGAACCCAGCGCGACAAAGAAGCAAAATTCGCATTCGTACGCGCGACAAGCGCGGGCATTCCGCCGATCGATTCCGCCCAACCAAGTGCGTCGAGGTAATCTTCAACCGCCAGCATCGAAGGCGTGTTCAGCGTTTCACCGTCAAACAAGCCTGTATTGAATTTGCCGTCCAGCTTGGCGCGGAAAACCTTCGGCAGCGGCCAGGGCGGCGTGTAGGATTCAAATCGCTCGATGGCGCGGGGCGAAAGAACAAGCATGCCGTGCGCCGCTTCGCTCCCAAGTCCCTTTTGCCAGGAGAAGGCCGTTACATCGAGTTTCGGCCACGGCAGATCCATCGCGAAAATGGCGCTGGTTGCGTCGCAGATGGTGAGGCCTTCGCGGCTGTCCGAAATCCATTCCGCATCGGGCACACAAACGCCTGATGTCGTGCCGTTCCAAACAAACACGCAATCATGTTTGGGATCGGCCTTTGCGAGAGCCGGGAGCTCGCCATATTCCGAGCGGAAGATGCGCGTTTCGAGTTTCAGTTGTTGCGTGGCGTCGGTCATCCATGCGGCGCCGAACGTGTCCCAAACAAATGCATCCGTGGTGCGTTGTCCGAGCAATGACCACATCGCCAGTTCCACAGCGCCCGTATCGGACGCTGGAACAATGAAAATCCGATAGTCGCCGGGGATGCCGAGTATCGCCGCCGATTTGTCGATCACCGCTTTCAGCTTTGCCATGCCAGGCCGGGACCGGTGCGAGCGCCCAAGCACGGCGTCGCTCAGCTTTTGCGGCGACCATCCCGGCCGTTTGGCGCAGGGACCCGAAGAAAAGAATGGCCGGGCAGGGCGCATGGCCGGACGATTCGCAGTCATTTCATGCCTTTCGGAAACCTCGATATCCGGCAGGAGTTGTACCTGACCAACTGCCCCGGCGCAGCATCACGATATGTCACGACTCGTATATATCGGCCACACCCGCGCGGCCCGCGTCCGGAACATCCCTCTCGCCCGATACGTTGTCTTCCGGACCCGTGGAGACGTTGCGCCATGCAGACCGAAGCCGAACTGCCTGCCGATCCCGATACGATCGATCTCGATATCGCTACCGAGAAAGTGTGCCATATCATCCTGAAGGCGCGCGCGTGGGATGCGAAGGAAGGCGACGCCGATCCGGACTCCGGCTCGAATGCCGCGGATGACGGCATGGCGGATGTCCTTGAAGATAAGCCGGATGATGCGACGCGGCGCGAACTTGTAGCCTTTATCCGCGCGCTCGATGTCGACGAGCAAATAACCCTCACGGCGCTCGCCTGGCTCGGCCGCGGAACGTATGAGGTTTCCGAGTGGCAGCAGGCGCTCGAGACTGCGCGCGGCGAACACAATGGAAGGACGGCGGAATATCTGCTCGGCCTGCCTTTGCTTGGCGATTATCTGGAAGAAGGCCTCGCAATGTTCAACGAGAGTTGCGAGGATTTCAACGCCCGGATTTGAATGGCCATGGTCCTACAAATGTGGGCCATGGCAACAGCAACTAATTATCCGACCATCGCCAGTGTGTGGCTGCGTTTGTCGGCGAGTGCGCGGTTCATCTGCTGCTGCAGCTTCTCGAATGCGCGCACTTCGATCTGGCGCACGCGTTCGCGGCTCACGCCATATTTCTGCGACAGCTCTTCCAGCGTTGCCGGATCGTCGCGCAGCCGCCGCGCTTCGATGATGTCGCGCTCGCGGTCTGTGAGTTCGCCGAGCGCCGAAGTCAGCAGATCGTGCCGCTCGCCCATTTCTTCCGCATCGGCAAGACGTGTTTCCTGGTCGAGCGTGTCGTCGACCAGCCAGTCCTGCCATTCGGATTCGGAATCGGAGCGCAAAGGCGCGTTCAACGATGAATCCGGCCCGGACAGCCGGCGGTTCATGTTGATGACTTCTTCTTCGGGCACCGCAAGTTTGGTGGCGATTTCGCGCACCTGTTCGGGCCGCATATCGCCTTCGTCGAGCGCGCCGATGCGGCTTTTCACCTTGCGCAGATTGAAGAACAATTTCTTCTGCGCGGCGGTGGTTCCCATCTTCACCTGGCTCCAGGAGCGCAGGATGTATTCCTGGATCGCCGCGCGGATCCACCACATCGCATAGGTCGCCAGCCGGAAGCCGCGATCTGGCTCGAAGCGCTTCACGGCCTGCATCAGACCGACATTGCCCTCGGCCACGATCTCCGACAGCGGCAGCCCATAGCCGCGATAGCCCATCGCGATTTTCGCGACGAGACGCAAATGGCTCGTAACCAGACGCCGCGCGGATTCGGGATCCTCATGCTCGCGCCAGCGTTTGGCGAACATGTACTCCTCTTCCGGCTCCAGAAGCGGAAACTTCCGGATTTCGGAAAGATAGCGGGAAAGGCCGCCTTCGCCCTGAAGCGATGGCACGCCGCGACTGCTCATATTTATTGCCCCGTCTGGCGCTTCGCGCACCCAATCGCGCGCAAAGTCACCGCATCCAAAGAACGCGCGGAGATACGGTTCGGTCCGATTTCAATATACCGAAATTCACCCCTTTGCTTAAGTTATGTATGTTCGCTCACCGGCGTTGCAAGCCTTGCAGGGCTGCGACAAGACCGGCGAAATCGGCCGGCCACGCGGACTCAAAGCGCAGGTTTTTCTGGCTCGTGGGATGTTTGAATCCGAGCAGAAATGCGTGCAGCGCCTGGCGCGGAAAAACCTCCACCGCAGCAAAAGCTTCGGTCTCCGCAGGTGTTCTCGCGCGCGGAACTTTGCGGGCACGGCCATAGACATCGTCGCCGATCAGTGGGTGGCCGGTATGGGCGAGATGGACGCGGATCTGGTGGGTGCGGCCCGTTTCCAGCCGGCATTCGATCAGGCTGGCGAAAGGCCGTTCCGGGTCGCCATAGCGGTCCTTTACCATGTAATTCGTTCGCGCCGGTTTGCCGCCGCCGCGCAACACGGCCATGCGCTTGCGGTCGAAGGGATTGCGGCCGATGTCGCCTTCGATCTTGCCCTGGCCAAGCCGCGGCGCACCCCAGACGACGGCGTTATAGGCGCGCTCCACGGTGTGATGGGCGAACTGCTTGGCGAGGCTGTGCATGGCCCGCTCATTCTTCACGGCCACCACGAGCCCGCTCGTATCCTTGTCGAGCCGGTGCACGATGCCCGGCCGCGCCTCGCCGCCCACGCCCGAAAGCGATGTGCCGCAATGGGCGATGAGCGCATTGACCAGCGTGCCATCGGGATTGCCGGCCGCGGGATGCATCACCAGCCCCGCCGGCTTGTCGATCACGATCAGGTCGTCGTCCTCATGGACGATGACCAGCGGAATATCCTGCCCTGCCGGAGTGGCCGGCAGCGGCGGCGGCAGGCGGAGCGCATAGACTTCCTCCGGTTTGACCCTCGCATTTCCGTCCCCTACCGTGACGCCTGCATGTTCGACATTGCCGGCAGCGATGAGCTGCTGGAGCCGCGAACGGCTCATTTCGGGGAGCGCTTCGGCAAGGAAACGGTCGAGCCTCAGCCCCGATTGGGCGGGTAGAACCGTCGCGTAACGAAGCGTTTCCGCGTCAGAGGCGCATTCCGTGTCAGATCTGTCCGAACCAGGCACCGCGCCGCTCACTCCTCCAGGGAAATCATCTCTAGCCTATCGCGGGCTGCTCGCGGCCGTCATTCTGCTCGGAATTCTCATCATCATAGCACTCGGCATTCTGGTCGGCGGATTGGTCACGCGTTTCCGCAGCGGCGGCCATGAAGGTTCTGTTTCATCGGCGCCGGCGCAGTTCACGCTCGCGCCCGGCGCGCGGATCGTCTCCTCCGATGTTTCAGGCGACCGGCTCGTGCTTCATGTGCGCGGCCCGGCCGGGGACGAGCTCGACATCATCGATATCGGGAATGGCCGGCTCATCGCCAAAATTGTTTCGGCGCAGCCGCCGCGCAAATGATCGGGAGGTTTGTGCTTCCCGCGCCGCTTCGCGCGAAGCTGGAGCAGGAAGCGAAGCGCGCCTTCCCGCGCGAATGCTGCGGATTGATCGAGGGCATAATTGAAACCGGCATCTCGGGTCTGTCGAACGACGAGTCTGATTGTGTTGCGCGCGCGACAGCGCTTCATCCTGCGCCCAATCTCGCTGCCGCGCCGGATCGTTTCGAAATCGATCCCGTTGCGCATTTCGCTCTGTTGCGTGGGTTGCGCGGAACGCACCGTGCGATCATCGGCTGTTATCACTCGCATCCGAATGGGCGCGCCGAACCGTCTCCGCGCGACATATCCGGCGCCGCCGAAACCGGCTTCCTCTGGCTGATCGTGGCGCTCGAAAGCGCGGAGGCCCCCATCCATCTCGCCTGCTTCGCCTGGACTGGCTTCGCTTTCGCAAAAGTTCGCATGATTTAATTCCCTCTCCCCCACTTCGCGAGGGCGACGGAGTCATCCCGCGCTCTCGCACTTGCCTTGATCCCTTCGCACGCGCGCCGGTATAAGCGACGGCTCCGCCAGTACGCTCCCATCGTCTAGCGGTTAGGACGCGGCCCTCTCAAGGCTGAAACCGGGGTTCGATTCCCCGTGGGAGCGCCACCGCGCGCTGGGATGCGCTCGAGTATGTGTAGGCACCGCGGCGGCTTAACTGTCAGCCCGTCAAATATCAGTACGGCTTTCGGCACCTCCCGCCGGATCAGGTGCCGACGGCCTGCGCCGTTGGATGGCCGAAGACGCGCGCGAGCATCGGGGTTGAAATTCGATAATGTACTCGCGGTAGCAGCGACTCCTCTCCGGGGAAACCGTCGTGGAACTCCAGCGATCGTTCTTCATTAGCATGTCATCCTGGTGGAGGCTTCCGCCTCGCGGCTTCGGGAGAGATATGCAGGGAGATTCGTTTGAAAGAGCATTTTCCTAGAGGCGCGTTAAAGGCATTGTTATTCGTGCTCGCGTTTGGACTGGCGGAAGCGATAGGGGTCAATGCTTTTGCGGCGAGCGAGAAGGAAACCTACAGAACGACCTGCCATGGCAGCGACTGTGTACGGTTCCTCTGTAACGAAGCCGGATTTCAATGCGTCTTTCTGGGTTACTTCGATCGGAGCGAGGAGCTCCATCCGGAATGCGTTGGATACGACCAGTCTGAGAGCACATCGCTTGTGCCGCGGCAGGTGTGCGATAATGGCGAGAAAGCCGATAACAGTCCGCATTATCACTATGAGAATGTTTTCGACCCGGATAACGATTACTACGCCCCCTATGAATGATCTTCCTTTTGGATCTCCCCGTTTCGGCGAAACTTTGCGCATACTCAGCCCTTCGATCAGGTGACGGCGCAAAGAAAAGCCTGGCATGCGGCGGGGCCGTTCGTATCGACGAGCATCATTTTTTGCTCGTTGTGGTCAGTCTGGACTGGCGCTCCGGTCTGTGAGGGTTGGCTGATGGCGGCCCCCATAATTATCCGGAGCTTCGCACATTAGCTCGGATTTTGTTCCAGTCAGCATGAACCATTTGTGCCGAAAGTGGCGTCGTCGGCGTCATATGATTCGCCGCCTTCGATGTAATCAAAGCCGCCATGCTTGCCGATCTGGCCGTCTTTGGCCGAAGCGGTGAACACGTATGACGCTATCGAGTAATTGCTGCCGGGCCCAGATATGTAGATCAATATCGTAGGGCCGATGACCGAGAATTGGCCGCTGGTATTCGTGTCGTTATCCATCACGGCATAGCCGCTATGTGTCCATCCGACGGAGCCGTCATCGGTCAGCGCGATGCAATGCGTGGTGTTCGGGCCATGCCCGTTATAGCCGGTGTTGTTGACATAGACATCATGCGTGAGGCGGACCTTGTAGGTGCCGGAATAGGATTGGCTTGCCGCAGGCGCAACACTGAAAGAAATGGCTGCGAACAGAGCCGAGGCCATCAAAAGCTGGTTTCGCATGGAATGATCTTTCCCGCTGATTTCCAGCCTGAGGACGCAGGGAGCGTCCCGTTTATTCCGGCTGAGCGGTATGGATGTTCCGGAAGCAACCAACGGAAGTTCCGCAGCAGCGCATTTTGTAGGATCGACCGACGACTGTCGTAGGGCGGCGCCGCGCAAACGGCGAGATTAAATTTACGCCGTAGGACGGAGCCGAATGGCGGCGCATCTCTCCTTCAACTATCAGCACAATGTAGTTCGCCGGTGGCCTGCTTTGCGGGTCGACGCCGGACGATTGGTATTTAGGGCTTACAGCGCGGCGGGATGATCTGTTATCTGAGATGTTTCGCTGCAGGGCTCATTCTGTTAGCCGATGCGGGATGTTCCTATCAAGAACAGAACTTCTTTCCGAATGATAGCCGCTTCAATAATACAAGCTGCCGCGCCATTGCGAATGACAGGGCGAACGACGCCGGCATGATCGGAGACGACGAGCAAACGCAGACTGGGGTGTTCAAACAGACCTATGTCGATTGCGTCGACTGGCACCGCACGCATTGAAAACATGTTCCCGGTTTTCCAGCCTGCCGGATCCGGAGCTACCCCCTCGTTCAGCATGGAAAGCGTCCGCAAGCGCGCCGCCTGAAGCGGGTCCGGCGCAACCCTGCGCTGCGGGTACTGTGGCTTTCGCGCCCTGTTGAAACGGGTTGCAAACTCGATATAGTGAGTCGTGTTTTTTCGGGGGACGCGCGTTTAAACGGCGCGCGTCGAGGGGAAATGATGATGCGTAACCGGTCCCACTTGCGTGGGCGCGTGCGGTCTATTCTTCTGACGGGCGCGGCTTCAGCTACTCTTGTCGGCATCGCCACTTCGGTCGAAGCGCAGGATACAAGCAGCCAGACGACAGGCAGCAGTCTCGAGACGGTTGTCGTCACCGGCTCGCGCATTCCGCAAACGGGCATTTACAGTGCGAGCCCTGTGACGGCGGTCGGTCAGCAGGAGCTGAAATTCGAGGGAACGACCGACGTCACATCCCTCATCAACAATCTCCCGGAAGCGTTCGTCGACCAGAACCAGGGGGTGTCGAACGGTTCGACAGGCACGGCCAACGTCGATCTGCGCGGCCTCGGTTCCACGCGAACGCTGGTCTTGGTGAACGGTACGCGCCTGATGCCGGGCGATCCGCAGGATCCGGTAGCGGACCTCAATGATATTCCGGCGGCACTCGTCGATCATGTGGAAGTTCTCACCGGCGGCGCCTCGGCAGTCTACGGCTCCGACGCCCTCGCCGGCGTCGTGAACTTCATCATGCGCAAGGACTTCCAGGGCGTCGAAGTCGACGGCACCTATACGGTCGCGGAGAACGACAATGATGTAAGCCGCTGGCGCGGTCTGACGCAGGACCAGATCAATGGCGGCGCCTATGGTTTCTCGCAATCGAAGGAAGACATCTGGGATGGTGAGACCGCCGATGCCACGCTTCTCATGGGCACCAATACGGCGAACGACAAAGGCAATATCACAGCCTATCTGAGCTATCGCAACAGTCAGCCCGTTGTGGAGTCGACGCGCGATTATTCCGAATGCACGATTGCGTCCCTCAACACCACGACGGGCTCGACAAGCACCGGCCCATTCCAATCATCCGTTTGTAGCGGATCCTCGAACTACAACCGCTTCCTGTCGCTCGATAATGCCTATGGCGGCTATAACGCCGACTATTTTGTCCAGGGCAAAAACCCGGGCGGCAACTTCGTTCCTTACACCGGCGCTGCCAACCAGCATTTCAATTATGGCGGCCTGAACTATCTGCAGCGCTCAGATACGCGCTACACCGCCGGCTTCTTCGCCCATTATCAGGAAAACAAACAACTCGACATTTATTCGAGTTTCATGTTCTCCGACGACTATACCGTCGCCCAGCTGGCCCAGTCCGGCTTGTTTCTCGGCGCCGCGAACGGCCCCAGCGGCTCGGTCTATGTCAATTGCAGCAACCCCTATCTGACTTCGCTGGAGAATTACGATCTGTGCGGGCAATTGCCCGGTGACGCACAGCAGACCACGACTTTGGCGAACGGACAGAAATTCACCTACTGGAACGGTGCGGGGAATACCGATTTCAATCCCTACGGCCTTTCCGGCCAGGCAAATCTCTATATCGGCCGGCGCGGCATCGAAGCGCCCGACCGCGAGTTCTTCATGCGGCACACGGCGTATCGCATGCAGCTTGGCGCGCGCGGCGATCTTGGAAATGGCTGGTCGTACGACGTCTATGCGCAATACGGACTGACACTGGCGGACGAAAGCACGACGGGCAATTTTTCGCTGACGCGCATCCAGAATTCCATCGAAGTCGATCCAACCACAGGGAAATGTTTTGTGGCGGAGTCGCAAAATGGAACGCCGCCGCTCGATAATGGGTGCGTCCCCATGAACATCTTCACGGGGCTGGGCTCGATCTCCCCACAGGCGCTCAAATATGTTCTCGCCAACAGCCTGACCGAGGGCTTTACGCAGGAGCAGATCGTCAGCGGCAATATCACGGGCGATCTTGGCGAATATGGACTTCAGTCGCCTTGGGCGAAGAATCCGGTCGCCGTTTCATTTGGCTCGGAATACCGCGCGGAATCGCTTGAATTCGGCGCGGACTATGAATCGCAAACCTTCGACCTCTCGGGCAGCGGCGGCGCGTCCCCCGTACCCGAAGCCGGTTACAATGTTGTGGAAGGGTTCACCGAGGTCAAAGTGCCGTTGATCCAGGGCATGCCCTGGATACAGGATTTGTCGTTGAATGGCGGCTACCGCTATTCGTCTTACAGTTCGGCCGGGTCCACCAACACCTACAAATATGGTGCGGAGTGGCAACCGATAGATGATTTCCGCCTGCGCGCCAGCATGCAACGCGCCGTCCGCACGCCGAACGTGCTCGAACTTTTCTCGCCGGTCCTCAGCGGCGCGAATTTCAGCGGCCAGGACCCATGCTACGGCGCAACGGGCATTGTCTACAAAAACTGCGTGAACAACAAATATGCACCGGTTTCGGCCGCGGCGATCGCGAGCGGAATTCTGTACTGCCCGGCCACGCAATGTGCGGCGGAAGTGGGCGGAAACGCCGCGCTGAAGCCGGAAGTCTCCGACACACGCACGGCAGGCATCGTGTTCACGCCGACCTTCCTCGACGGCTTCACGGCGACCGTCGACTGGTTCGATATCAAGGTTGATAATTACATCTCCACCCTGCCGCCGCAGGAAATACTCAATGATTGCTACGGGGCGAGCGCGAGCGCCGAAAGCATGGCCTATTTCTGCCCCTTCGTTCATCGCAGCGTTGCCGGCATCGTTTATGGCGGCGGCTATGTGAGCGATCTCGAACTCAACACCGGCTATCTCCAGACAAAGGGCGTCGATTTCGAACTGAACTACCAGACCGATCTGTCGAACATTGGAATATCCAACGCCGGTTCGCTGAGCTTCAACCTGATCGGTACCTATCTCGATACGCTGACGACGGAGCCGGTGCCGCAGGGACCGCTCACACGCTCGATCCAGCAGCCTTTCGATTGCGCGGGCCTTTATGGTCTTGTCTGTTCCGCCACATCCGACGCCAGCCCGAACCCGAAATGGCGGCACAAGCTGCGCGTCACCTGGACGTCGCCATGGGATGTCGATTTCTCGGCGCAGTGGCGTTACATCGGCGGGACGTCGCTGGATGCAGACAGCTCGAATATCCTCATAGGCGGTAGCCCGGCCAATTCTTACACCTGCGCCAACGGGCAGACGATTCATGGCGTGATGGACTGCCCCGATGCACGCCTCGCGCCCTATGATTATTTCGATCTGTCGGGGGACTGGACGATACGCCAGGGCGTAGATCTGAGAGCGGGCGTCAACAACATCTTCGATGTCGAGCCGCCGATCATCGGTACACAGGCGTTGCCGGTCGGCACGGGCAACGGTAACACGTTTACCGGTTTGTACGACTCGCTCGGCCGCACAATCTTTATCGCCGGGACAGTGAAGTACTGACTTAGAGTGACATGGGGTTACGGCGCCAACTCGAACAGGGCGCCGTAATTGTTGGCGCCGCCTGCCGACGTTATGCGTCTGTTTTCGACGGCTTCATGGTTTCGCCTACTCGAATGCTTTGGTTGGTCGCAACTTCATCCATTCCGTTCGAAACGATCCCGCAACGGCCCAGGCGGCGCCGGTAATGGCGGCGGAGGAACACATCTCCGACCAGTCAGGAATGCTGTCCGGCGTGGCGATGAGCAACGGCACCCAGATGAGCAAAGTGAACAGGCTGACCATGATGGCCGTAAGCGTTGCCGCAAGACGCGAAAGCACGCCGGAGAGGATTCCGAGCGCAGCTGCGATCCATGCGGCGCCCGTGAAATAAGCCAGCGGCGCGTGAAAAGGCAGCCAGGATGGAACGAGCGACGCCGTCTCGTTGAGATAGAAGAAGTGCGATAGCCCGATCGGAAACAGGGCAAGAGCAAACAGGATCTGGCCCGCGCGCGCGTTGCCGAAACTTGCGAAAATCCAGCCCTTTTTCGGCAAGGTCGAGAGGATCGTCCAGCCTCCGGCAATATAAATCAGGTTCTCGCTCATCGACTCCCACACGACCTCGATCAGCGGATGTGCGACGACGCGCGGCACGTGCAACAGCAGCAAACGAAGAACGAGGAGAGCGGTGAGCAGAAGCGCCGCCGCCCGGGCTGTGCGCGGCACGAGAAGCGCCAGTCCGCTCCCGAGCAACAATGCACCGCACGGGATTGCCAGCGTTTCGCGCCATACGATCCATTTCGGCAGCAGCTCCCAGGCGATTGCGAAACCGTGCCATGCGATGCAAAGCGCACCGATCGCCGCGAAGCTCAGTGCGAAGAGGAGCCGGCCAATTGTCGACATGTGTTTTACCCCTGTTGCCCCGTCATGATTCCGCGCCGTGGCATGCAATGACAATCACGTCCGGTTGATGATGCCGGTTTACCGGACCGTCAATCGCTCTGAAGTGCGGCCGTAAGGCTGCCGCGGCTCTGCATTTTGGAGATTCCGGTTGCCGACGATAGGGTTCGTCCTAAACTCGGGCGCGCCGCGTCGCGCTGCAAGACGCTCGGATATTGAAGGGGAATGGGATGTCCAATTTACTACGATCGTCCGCGCTGTGTACGGCCCTGGCGGCAATGGTGACTGCGACGGCCGCCTATGCGGGCGAGGCGGGCGCCTATCACATTCTGCCGATGCCGGCCCATGAGACCCGGATGGGCCACACGCCATGGAAGACTCCACTCGGGCAGGAGGAGTATTTCGGCGGCACGGTGTTCTCGAATGTCGAAGTCGTGTCCGTGATGTGGGGACCGAATGTCAACGCCACCACCGTGGCGGATATTCCGGATTTCTCCGCCGCGATCGTGAACAGCACCTTCATCGATCAACTTGCGGAATATAGTACGGTCGGCGTCAAAAGCGTGAAGGGGAAGAAAAGCTCCAATCAAACGATCGGCCGCGGCACATTTTACGGACAGGTACAGATCGCGCCCAAGAACACATCGCTCAATCTGACGGACTTGCAGGTGCACAAGGAAATCCAGCACCAGATCAAGATCGGCGTGTTGCCGCCGGAAGGTCCGAACATGCTTTATATGATCTATTTCCCGTCAAACATCACGATCAATCTGGATGGGCTCATTTCATGCCAGGATTTCGGCGCCTATCACTTCTCGTCTCATGCGCATGAAACATCAAGCAATATCTTTTATTCCGTCGAGCCGGACTGCAATGCAGGCTTCGGCTATTTGACCTATGCAGCTTCGCATGAATTTGCCGAAGCCACGACCGACAATATTCCGACACCGGGCAATAGCCCGAAATATCCGCAGGCCTGGAACACGTCGAGTGGCTACGAGATTGCGGATCTGTGCGAAGGCGACACTGGAACCCTGACGGATGCCACGACAAGCTATGAGGTGACGCAGGTTTATCTCAACAATCTCGCAGGCTGCAGCTCGGGGAATTACACGAGCCCGTGAGCGGCGGAATGCCGTGTCATGCCGAGGTAGGCCTGCGCGATGAATGATAGTTCTGCGGGCCATCCCCTCCTGTCGCTTGATGATATTCGCGCGGCGCGGGTGCGTATCGCGCCTTATGTAACGCCCACACCTCTTGTGGCGATAACGCCGACGGGGTTACGGTTGAAGGCCGAGAACCTGCACCCCATCGGGGCATTCAAGCTTCGCGGCGCCTTCAACGCGATCCTGTCGCTCCCCGAACAGGAACGCAGACGCGGTGTGGTCGCGCATTCGAGCGGCAATCATGCGCAGGCCGTTGCCTATGCCGCGCACAGGCTTGGCATCAAAGCGGTTGTTGTGATGCCGGGTGGGGTGCCGCGCAGCAAGCTTGAGGCGACACGTCATTGGGGCGCCGAGATCCATCTGGTGGATCACGCCGGACGCGAGCGTGCCGAAACCTGCGCACGCCTCGCGCATGAGCACGGTTATTCCGTGATCGAACCTTATAATTCCCTCGCCATCATGGCGGGTGCGGGCACAATCGGCCTCGAAATCCTGGATCAATGTCCCGGCGTGCAATATGTAACGGTCCCCGTATCCGGCGGCGGGTTGATTGGTGGCGTTTCGGCTGCGCTGGCCCAATCAAACAAAGATATACAGGTGATCGGGGTCGAGCCGGAATTCGCCGCAGATGCCCGCGAGAGCTTTCGCGCCGGACACATCATGCGCATCGAGCCGGAACTCACCATGCGCACGATGGCGGACGGATTGCGCGTGCCGCAGCTTGGCGAACTACCTTTCGCGCAGATACGCGCCTTTGTGCGGGATATCGTGACCGTCTCCGAGGAGCAGATCGCCGAGGCGATGCGCCGTATCGCCCGGGAGGCGCGGCTGGTCGCGGAACCGAGCGGCGCCGTAGCCCCGGCCGGCGCGCTTTCCCGGGGCCTTGACCCGCAGACCACTGTTTCGATTCTGTCGGGCGGCAATATGGACCTCGACCGCTACGCCGAAATCCTGGCGGGATGACGGCGCTCGAATCGTGGGCCGCCTTGGCAGGCGGCGGGGGGACATTATATTCCGAATCGGAACGGGGTATTCGGGAAGGGTTCTCATGTCGAAATTCCATCAGCGCGCCGTTGGCCTCGCCGCGGTGGTTCTGCTTGCGCTGGGCCTGACCGGCTGCGGCGTTAACGAAATTCCCAAACAGGACGAGCAGGTGAAAGCCGCCTGGAGCCAGGTGCTCAACGAATATCAGCGGCGCACGGACCTCATTCCCAATCTGGTCTCGACCGTGAAGGGATATGCCCATCAGGAGCAGACGGTGCTCACCGATGTCATCAAGGCACGGGCGAGCGCCACCCAGATGACGCTGCCTGCCGATATTCTTTCCAATCCGCAGGCTTTCCAGCAATTCGAACAGAACCAGTCGCGCGTAGGCAATGCGCTGGGACGTTTGATGGTGGTGAGCGAGCGGTATCCCGATCTCAAATCGAACGAGAATTTCCTTGCGCTGCAATCGCAGCTGGAGGGCACGGAGAATCGCATCGCCGTAGCGCGGCAGGATTATATCGGCGCGGTGCAGTCTTATAACACGCTGCTGCGCACGGTGCCTTATCGTTGGACGGCTGCCCTGTTTTATCCCGACGCGAAACCGAAACAGACGTTCTCGATCAGCGAACAGGCCCAACAGGCACCGAAGGTTCAGTTCTAACCCATCATGCGGCTCTCGCTGCGCTCGATATTCTGCGGGCTCGCCTGTCTGTTACTGGCGGCGGGCCTGGCGTGCGCGGCGCTCTCCTTTCCGCCGCTGACAGGTCGCGTCGTCGATGATGCGCATATTCTTTCCTCGCAAACCCAGGCGAGCCTGACGGCGCTTCTGGCCCAGGAAGAGAAGCAGACCGGCAATCAGGTCGTCGTTGTAACGCTTCCGTCGCTGCAAGGCGTGACCATCGAGCAATATGGCTATCAGCTCGGGCGCGCCTGGGGCATCGGGCAAAAAGGCAAGAACAACGGCGCGCTGCTGATCGTCGTGACAAACCCGCACCGAGTGCGTATCGAAGCCGGCTATGGGCTCGAGGGCCAGCTCACAGACGCGCAATCGCGTGTCATCATCGACGAGTTCATGCGGCCATCCTTCAAGCATGGCGATTACGACGCGGGCGTTCTCTCCGGCACGGAAGCCATCATCAAAGTACTTGGCGGCGTCACGCTGACGCCGAGCGGGGACGAAGATTCCGATCAGGATAACGGCCATGGCGGGAACATGTCGTGGGTTCCGATTGTCGTCATCCTGATCTGGATCGTGTTTGGCCGTTTCCTCTGGCCGCTATTGTTTCTCGGCGGAGGATGGGGTTCGCGCGGAGGCTGGGGCGGTGGTGGATTTGGCGGCGGCGGTTGGAGTGGCGGCGGTGGGGGCTTCTCGGGTGGAGGGGGCTCCTTCGGCGGCGGCGGCGCTTCCGGCAGCTGGTGAGAGCAATGCGGCTATCGGCTGAGGAGAAATCGCGCATCCATGCCGCGGTCGCGGCTGCGGAGGCGCGCACGCATGTCCATCTCGCCGTGTCCGTCGTGCCGTGCAGCGATCGTTACGCGTTGTTTCCTCTGGTCTGGGGTGCGTTGGCGGCGCTGTTTGCCGGCGCGGTGATGGCATTGGGATGGCGCCATCTCCATCTGCGCGAAGGCTTCGCCATCGAAGCCGGCGTGTTCATCGTTTTCAGCCTGATTTTCGATTGGTGGCCGCTGCGATTATTGCTTGTGCCGGCTCATATAAGGCGGCGCCACGCGCAGGCTCTGGCACATCGCGAATTCGCGGCGCGCATCCTATCGAACACCGCGCACAAAGGCGGATTGTTGTTCTTTGTGTCTCTGGGCGAGCGTTATGCGGAGATCATCGCCGACCGCGCAACGCATGCGCGCGTCGGAGACGAAGCCTGGAATAAAATCGTCGCCGATTACATCAGAGCGGCGAAGCAGGGGCACATAACTGACGGCATCATCTCGGCGGTCGACGCCTGCGCCGCCGTGATTGGTCCCGGAGGCTGATTCTTACCGCCGGTGCCCTGAGTTCGCGAACTCTCAGAATTCCGTATGCAGGCGGAGACTGAAAACATTCACCGGGCCGCGATCACTATTATAGGCCGGATTGACGATGAGCTGATAATCGGCCGTCGCCGCGAACCAGTCCGTGATCTGCGCGCTGTAGTAAGTCTCTAATCCATTTTCGAGACCATAATGCGGCAAGCGTCCGTCGCCGATCAGAATGCCGAGCCCGCCCGCTGCAAAATATCGCTGCGCCGCCTGCGAAATATCATCGACGATATAGGCCGCACCGACGGTGTCGTCCGCTCTGTTCCAGCTCGTGCCTTTGAGTGAAAGCCCGGTCGAGAGACCGTGATTGATCTCCGTGAACTCGTATGCCTCTTTGCTTCCGTCGTCATAGCTGAGGCGTGCGAACATGCCGAGTTCGCCCGTCAATTGCTGCTGGAAATTGAGCGCGATCCCGCCACGCGATGCGTAGTTTCTCACCAATGCGGTGCTGGGGATGGTACCCGTTTGCTGGGCAAGGGCCACCGCGTCGTTATAGCTGCCCATCCAGCCGCGATTGAGATAGGCGAGCAGTTTCAGCTTTCCGTCGCGGCCAAACAGCGTGTGCCGTTCCTCGCCCTCCGCCACAAGCTCGAACTGCCGGAAACCGGTTTCCAGATGTTTTTCGTTCGGCACTTTCGACAGGTCGAAAATACCGGTGCGCAAAGTCCACCAATCGACGGACAGTTCCGCCGCCGCGCCATAGGTGTAGCCCCAGGAATCGGCGGCATAGTCATACGCGCCGGAATCGATCACCGCCCAGTTCAGAAAATCCTTGGAAGGATCGTGGGCGTAGTCATTTGTGTCGAAGATATCGACGGCGGAAATCTTGCCTATGGTAACAATGAGATTGTCGGCCGTGCGGGTTCCGGCAAATTGATTGGCTGTTCCGTCGATCTTCTGGTCTTCGCCGCCGAGATCGAATGTCTGGCGTGCAAACAGGCGCTGCAGGCGAAAATAGGGAACAGCGGCGCCAACCTTGTAGCCTTCGCCGCTCGGAAAGGCAGCCACGCCCAACGTGTCGCTGAGGCCGAAACCCTGGTCCATTTCCGGATCGGCCCATATCTCACCGCCGGGCCAGAGATGGGCGCCGAGAAATAAAGTCGCCGCGACGGTCTCGTCGCCGCGCGCGCCCGGATCGAGACTGTTCGTCCCGCGATAGGGAGAGGTGAAGGTGGGATGAAACTGGTCGACGAACGTGACTTGCCCGTGCGCCGCCCAATCATCCGCCGGAAACAAATTTTCCAGATCGTCGGCCATCGCGCCGGTTATGTACAAATCCGGGAGTGTCGCCGAAAGAAACGCAAGGAACACGTATCTGCAGATTTTAAACGCAGCCATCGTATTCCCCGATACCTGACCCGAGCGTCGATACAGCTCTACGCACGCCAGGCGCTTTGTATCACGCGCGAGACCGGCGTATATATCCCTCCCGGTATTCTGGGTCGATACCCAGCGGGGTATATCGGAGTGGCAAATTGGCGCATATCGTCGAGGAAAAACAGAAATTGCTCAACCGCGTCCGGCGGCTCCGGGGGCAGATCGATGCGCTCGATCGTGCCATCGAGGCCGATGAGGGATGCAGCGAAGTGATGAGATTGCTCACCACCGCGCGCGGTGCGATCAACGGGATCATGGCGGAGGTCGTCGAGGATCATATCCTGCTGCACATGATCGACAAGGATCGCAAGCCTTCGCGTGCCGAACAGGATGCCGCCGACGAATTGCTGGAAGTCCTGCGGACCTATATCAAGTAACTACGGAAAGTTTTGTGTAGGCGAGCGGCGGTCACGACTCGGTGCTCACCGTCCAGGTCGCGCTTTCGATGGCGTTGTTGTGTTCGAGATGCTGCGCCACTGTGTCGAGATCGTCGGGATCGGCCGTCGTAGGCACGAGAGTCGCCGCCAGTTCGATCAGGTCTTCGTGGTCCGAAACGGTTTCGATTTCCCGGATCGGATAGTGATGACGTTCCAGTTCGTCGGCCAGAAGATCGCGTGCATCCGAGATGTTTTCGGGCTTGCATGTAATATGGACGCGATAGACCGCTTCCGTCGCCTCCGGGCTTATGGGTTTGCGATTGATGTAATTCGCAACCGGGCGCAGCAATGTATTGCCGGCCAGCACAAAGATCGCGACCAGCGCAGCCTCGCCATATTGCGCACTGCCGGCGAAGGCGCCGACGGCGGCGGTGGCCCAGAGCGTCGCGGCCGTATTGATGCCGCGGACTTGCGCGCCCTCCTTCATGATGACACCGGCGCCGAGAAACCCGATGCCCGAGACCACATAGGAGATGACGCGCACGCCGCCATCGGTCCCCGCCACTCGCAAGCCAAGATCTACGAACGCGGCAGCTCCGACGGCCACAAGAACATTGGTTCGCAAACCGGCCGTCCGCTGGCGCCACTGACGCTCCAGACCGATGACCCCGCCCAG
>DASXXW010000273.1:0-1785 GCA_036502865.1 Rhizomicrobium sp. | reverse complement strand
CGAGAAAGCACGCGTTCGGAGCGGGCGCCGCGCAGAATCTCGACGATTTGGGCCGCACCGAAGCGCTGTCCACGTTGCGCGAGGCGCGCGATGCAGGATATGAATTGCCGGGCTTCCATGCTCCAGTCCTGCATCGTCCGTGGCTCGCAACAATTGTCGCACGCACCGCATGGGCCGGCGAAAGCCTCCCCCAGATACCGCAATTGAATCGCTATGCGGCATTCGGTTGACTCGGCATAGTTCAGCACCTGCCGCAATTGCTGGCGCGCAATGCGCTGCTCTTCTTCGAGGGCCGCCCCCGTGTCCGGGTGAATTTTCTGTTGAATCAGGAATTCGGACGTGCGGATATCGGCGGCGCCGAAATACAGGGTACAGCGCGCGGGATCTCCGTCGCGCCCGGCGCGGCCGGACTCCTGATAGTAGCCCTCGAGAGTTTTCGGCAGATCGTAATGCACGACCCAACGTACATCGGGCTTGTTGATGCCCATGCCGAAGGCGATGGTTGCGACAATCACTTGGACATCGTCGCGAATGAAGGCCTCTTGATTGTCGCGCCGGACGATGGCGTCGAGCCCTGCGTGATAGGGGCGCACCCGGATTCCATCGCCATCGAGCTGCAGTGCCACCTCGTCGACGCGCCGACGCGACAGGCAATAGACGATGCCGGCGCCGCCGCCGCGGATCTGCGCCAACATGTCCTGATAGGTCCGTTTGCTCTTGGCGCGCACCTGGTAGAACAGATTCGGCCGATTGAAACTGGTGACGTGTATCGCCGGATTACGCAATGCGAGTTGCGCCGCGATATCGGTCCGCACGCGCGGCGTCGCCGTGGCCGTGAAGGCCAGCATCGGGATCGCCGGATGACGGCGGCGCAGCAGCGATAGCTGTCGATACTCTCGCCGAAAGTCGTGCCCCCATTCCGAGACGCAATGGGCTTCATCGATGACAAAGGCGTTGATCCCCAGAGTGCCGCTGAGGGTACGCAGTGGACCGTCGAGAAATTCCGGCAGAAGCAGTCGTTCCGGCGCCAAATAAAAAAGCTTGTAGTCGCCGCGCAGCAGCGCCGCCGTGCGCCGCGACACCTCGATGGATTCCAAGTTGGAATTGATGAAGCTGGCGGCGACATCATTGTCCCGCATCAGACGCACTTGATCCTGCATCAGGGCGATCAGCGGCGAGACGACCAGAGTGACCCCCGGTTGCAGCAACGCAGGAAGCTGAAAGCAGAGGGATTTGCCGCCGCCGGTCGGCATCAGGGCAAGAACGTCGCGGCCCGCCAATGCGTCGCGCACCACGGCTTCCTGCCCGGCTCGAAAATGATCGAAACCGAAGATCCGTTTCAACGCTGCCTTGACATACTCCTCGGACTCAACCCCGGAAGCGATCGCGGCGCCATTCACGCCCCGGTTCCCGAAGATTTGGCTGAGCGTTGCATGCCCGGATTATCTTTCCGCGCAGACGCAATCGCAATGACAATTAGCCGCGTCAAGATGGTATTTCTCTGACTACCGTCGAAGGTGAAATTGCAGCGCTGCCACAAACCTCGAAGATCGGCCACGGAAGGCATCACGGTCTTTCACTTATTCCGGAGCGCTGGCCTGGCGGACGCAGCTCACGGTAAGGATGGGCTATGATGGGAACGGCATTCATTTAAGGGGAGAAGGTGCCGTGAAACTACACCTGCCGACAGCATCCGTCTGGCCGTTGCTGCTGCTCTGGGCATTGGGCACTGCGAGCGCCGGCGCAGCCCCGGTGTCGCATCTCGAAGTCCGCGTCGTTACCGGC
>DASXXW010000272.1:0-13092 GCA_036502865.1 Rhizomicrobium sp. | reverse complement strand
CTGGCGGCCGTTCTCCTCCTGATCATGCGCGCCCTCATCCACACGCCGGCGCTCTACTCGGAGCCCAAAGACAACGATCCGCCACCCTGGTGGATTCGCGGCACGCTGATCTTCACCTGCACCGCCGTGTCTTTCGCGCATGGCGGCAATGACGGCCAGAAAGGCATGGGGCTGATCATGCTGATCCTGATCGGCGTGGCGCCGACGGCCTACGCGCTCAACCGCACCATGCCGGACAATGCCATGCCCGCCTTCATGCAATCGGAAGCGGCGGCCGCGCAGGTATTTTCCGCACATGCGCAAGGTACGCATGCGATGACGGCCGCTGAAGCGCGCGCACGCGTGGGAACAGCTCTGCGCGCACGCGATCTGAACCACCCCGTCGTATATGAAGGCCTGTCGGTACTCTCACAGGATATTTCCAACCAGGTGCACAATTACGGCTCCATCAGCCATGTGCCCGCTGCAGCGACGCCCAATGTGCGCAACGACATGTATCTGACGGCGGAGTCGATCCGTTTGCTCGCTAAATCGGATGCGAAATTCACCTCCGCCGAAAGTACCACGCTGAAGACCTATCAAACAAATTTGCAGAACGGCACGCGCTTCATTCCCGGCTGGGTCAAGGTGGCCGTCGCCATCGCGCTCGGCCTCGGCACCATGGTGGGCTGGAAACGAATTGTCGTCACCGTCGGCGAACGCATCGGCAAGACACATCTGACATATGCGCAGGGGGCCTCCGCCGAGCTCGTCGCCGCGGCAACAATCGGCGCTGCGGAACTGTACGGCCTGCCCGTCTCGACGACACATATTCTGTCAAGCGGTGTCGCCGGCACCATGGCCGCGAACCATTCCGGCCTGCAATGGAGCACGATCCGCAGCATCGCTTCGGCCTGGGTGCTCACACTTCCCGCCGCGATGCTCCTTGCCGGCGTGCTCTATTGGCTGCTGCGCGTCGTGATCTGAAGCGGCGCAGCTATTTGGGTGGCGGATTGGCGAGCAGATAGGGCAGCCCGCCATTGATGCCGTGTTTCTCGGCCCAAATTGCAGGGTCGAATCCCGCAGGTAATCCGGAACGAAATTGTTTGTTCGTCAGGCCCGCAATACCTGATGAGGAGCCATCGCCCACCCCCTGGTTGGTTGAGCTCGTGGTCACGTTCCAATAATCGTTGGTAGCAGCGCCGCTATTTTCAACTTCGCCAGCAAAGCCACCAAGGATGCTTGTTTTGCTCCCCGATACGTCACCGGCAGAATAAGATGATGTGATTCCGCCGCCGCTGTGACCGCCATAAAGGTCATTGCCAATCAGACCACCGCTTATTCCGCCATTCCTGCTTCCGCTCATTCCCGTGGCGTAGGAATTGCTGATCGTTCCACCTCCGCCGCAGCCGGCAAGACCGCCGAGGGCCCCGTTTCGACCCGTTACTTTGCCGGTTGCGAATGATGTACTGATCGTGCCCGCATACCCCGCCAATCCGCCCGTACATGCATTCTGGCCGGTCACGTTTCCAACGGCATAGGAATTCACGATGGCGCCGCCCGGTTGCGCGCCTACGAGTCCTCCAACATAAGTCCTGGACTTGGCTCGAACGGATACGTTGGCGTGGGAGTTGCTGATCGAGCCGCTGCTGTTACCGACAAGACCACCTGTATAAGCTCCCGTGGTGCCGAGCTGACCGCCAATGACGTTACCCTGTATAAAATCACCAACCAGACTTCCGCCATTTGAACCGGCGAATCCGCCGACAGCGTCGTCGTCGCCCGATACCTTTACATTGACGGCGACAAGACCCAGATCATCTACAGCGCCATCCGTGCCCACCCCGGAAAAAAGGCCTATCTGGGCGTTATCTGCTTTTACCGTGATCGTGAGGTTGGAAATCGCATTTCCCAACCCTTCGACAGTGCCGTTCAGCAGCGCAGGGATAGGCGAGCCGTTATAGTCGCCATCGGCCGAGGCGTCGTAATCGTCGGCAACCGCATATTTCCCCGATGGATCGTCGCCGATTGCCGCGGCTAACGCCTCGATGCCGTTCACGAGCGTATATGGCCTGCGATTGATCGTCAGCGAGCTCGAGAGGTTTGCGAATCGCGCTTTGCCGTTCTCCCCGAAGGAGAGCGTTCCGGTCGTGCCGCCGTCGTTGGTAACAAACGACAAGCCGCCCTCGCCCTTGACGAAGATCGGCTTATCGACGGCGATGGAATCATAGGCGTCCAGGATGAGAGTCGCCGTGCTCGACCAGGAGAGTGCGGTACTGACTTCTATATTATCTGCCTGTACGCCCGAAGCGGTAGTCGTCACCTCGACGCTGCCGGAAACCAGAAATGTTTTCAGATCACCGGCATTCAACACAGCATCCGCCGATGTCGGCGCACATACTCCGCCGGAACAACTCATATTCGCGGTTTGGCCAGAGGAAATGACCACGGTCGCATGGGCAGCACCGGTGAATAATACCGACCCGGTAAGCGCGCTAAGCGCACTCCGCCCGGCAAATATGTTCGATCCAATAAACATGCATCCCCTCGATCCCGGTGAAAGCCAAGACGTTCTGGATCGACATACTGGTTCTTTGCTGGTGACACAGCAAGCCGTTGATCTCGCTAGCTATCGTCGGAATACAACTAGCAGTAATGCGCAGGTCAATTATTGAGGTAAGCGAAAGTCGCTCAGATGTGAGAGCTACTTCCCAAACGCCATGGCGAGGCGCTTAGTTCGATTCTTCGAACAATTCCCGGCCGATCAGCCAGCGGCGGATTTCGGACGTCCCGGCGCCGATGTCGTAGAGTTTGGCGTCGCGTAACAAACGGCCTGTCGGGAAGTCATTGATATAACCATTGCCGCCGAGACATTGGATGGCTTCAAGCGCCATCCACACACCCTTCTCGCCCGCATAAAGTATAGCGCCCGCAGCGTCCTTGCGCGCGGTCTCGCCACGGTCGCAGGCTTTGGCGACGGCATACACATAGGCGCGCGTCGCCGACAGCGTGACATACATGTCGGCGAGTTTCCCCTGCATAAGCTGGAATGACCCGATCGGCTGGCCGAATTGTTTGCGGTCGTGCAAATACGGAATAACGACATCCAAGCAAGCCTGCATGATACCGAGCGAACCCGCCGCCAACACGGTGCGCTCATAATCGAGGCCGCTCATCAGCACGCGCACGCCCTCGCCTTCGCGGCCCAGAATATTTTCCGCCGGCACTTCGCAATCCTCGAACACAAGTTCGCATGTGTCCGAGCCGCGCATGCCGAGCTTGTCGAGCTTCTGCGCCGGTTTGAAACCCTTGAAAGATTTTTCGATGAGAAACGCAGTTATGCCGCGCGGGCCCGCCGACGGATCGGTCTTGGCATAGACCACCAACGTGTCCGCCTCGGGTCCATTGGTAATCCACATCTTCGTGCCGTTCAGCACGTAACGATCGCCGCGCTTCTCTGCCCGGAGCCGCATCGACACCACGTCGGAGCCCGAACCCGTTTCGCTCATGGCGAGCGCGCCGACATGTTCGCCGGAAATCAGCTTCGGCAGATAACGCTGCTTCTGCTCCTCATTGCCGTTACGGCGGATCTGGTTGACGCAGAGATTGGAATGCGCGCCATAGGACAGGCCGACGGAGGCCGATCCGCGGCTGACCTCCTCCATCGCGATGCAATGCTCGAGATAGCCGAGCCCGGAACCGCCGAATTCTTCCTCCACGGTCAGTCCGAGAAGGCCGAGTTCGCCCATTTGCGGCCAGAGCTGCCGAGGAAATTTGTTGGTGCGGTCGATCTCTTCGGCAATCGGCGCGATTTTGTCGTCGCTGAAACTGCGCACGGAGTCGCGCAACAGATCGGCGGTGTCGCCGAGATCGAATTCGAGGGTCGGATAGGAATTGCGGATCATCCCTGCCTTATGTGCGGGATTGGGCCACTTGCCAAGATGGCGGCGACGGTAAGGACTGGTGCGGTCGAGAAGACTCGAACTTCCACGGGTTGCCCCACTAGCACCTCAAGCTAGCGCGTCTACCGTTCCGCCACGACCGCAGCAGGGCGCGGGGTGTAGCAAATCGCGAGGCGCGAGGGAAGCGTGTGGAAAGCAGGTGGATAAGACGCCGCCGCGCCCCTAGATTTGCAGGAATGGACAGGGAAATACCCACCGAAGGGGCCGGGTTGCGGCCGGAATGGCGAATCGCAACGGAGCCGGTCGGCTATCCCGAGGCGGTCGCTTTCATGGAGCAGCGGGCCGCCGAAATCGCCGATGGCCGGGCGGCCGAATGCGTCTGGCTGCTGGAGCATCCGCCGATCTACACGGCGGGGACAAGCGCCCGGCCCGCCGATCTCCTCGATGCCCGCTTTCCGGTTTTCCAAACGGGACGCGGCGGCCAATTCACCTATCACGGGCCCGGCCAGCGCGTGGCCTATGTGATGCTCGATCTAAAGCGCCGGACGGTGGATGTACGCGCTTACGTCCGCGATCTCGAAGAATGGCTGATCCGCACCCTCGCCCATTTCGGCGTGAAGGGCGAGCGCCGCGAAGGACGCGTCGGCATCTGGGTTGCGCGCGGTGGCGGCCACGAAGACAAGATCGCTGCAATCGGCGTGCGTGTCCGCCGCTGGGTGACCTATCACGGCGTTGCCCTCAACGTCGCGCCGAACCTTGGTCATTTCACCGGCATCGTTCCTTGCGGAATAAGCGGCTACGGCGTCACCAGTCTCGACGATCTGGGCATTGATACATCGATGGCCGATGTCGATTCCGCGCTTCGGGCCGAATTCGCCACGGTCTTTGGTACTCGGAGCTGATAAACCTCTCGCCTCTCCACCAACCGGCGATGATTTATTTCTTCGGTGGTCCCGAGATGCCCAAAGCTGTGCGTAACGCCTGCGCGTCCATCATCTTGCCGTCGCGCATCACGAGTTCGACCTGGCGCAGATCGCCGATGTTCTTCTGCGGATCGCCATCGATCAGTGCGAGCTCGGCGAGTTTGCCCTTCGCGAGCGAGCCGGTGACGTTGCCGAGTTTGAACTCCTCCGCCGGATTGATAGTCGCCGTTGCCAGCGCGTCTTCCGGTGAAAGCCCGGCCTGTTCGTAGAGTTCGAGTTCGTGGATCACTTCGAAGCCGTTGCCGTCGGTGCCGGCCAATATGCGGACATGGCGCTTGTTCAGTTCGCCGACGAGTTCAACCAGTTTGGCAAAGCTTGCCCGCATCCGCGCGCGCGACAGATCGGCTGTCGGCGGCATCGCCGTCTGCAGATACCCGCGCGAGAACTGCGAGGGCAGCGTATCGGCATAGGGCGCGACCGCGGGCGTGAACGTCCCCGCATCCGGAACCAGCGACGCCTCGATAACTACGAGTGTGGGATCGACCGCGATATGCCGGCGCGCAAGTTCGTCCATATAGTCCGTCATGGCTTTGGAATGCAGGTCGACATCGGCCGCGTATTGCGCCGTGCCCTTGATGCGCGCATCGGTGTTGGAAACTTTCACCACGCTGTCCGGCATGGCCTGCATCATCACGAAGTTGATATGCGTGATCTCGTCATAACCGTCGCGCACGGCGTCCAGCGGACGCATGCCATGCGGAATGTGACCATGCACATGCAGGCCCAGCTGATGCGCCAGCGCCGCCATCGGCTTCACCCAGGCGGGATCGGCGGAGCCGTAAATCTTGATCGCGAAATAGCCTTCCGCCTTAGCGCGCCGCACCGCGGCCAAAGCTTCATCGACATTATGTACGGCGACACCCACCTGCGCCGCGAGCGGTCCGGCGCCGTCGATGAGCAGCGAGGGAACAATGCGCGGCCCAAGCAACTCACCTGCTTCAATACGCTTGCGCCGTGCGGTCGATTCCACCGGCAGATTGCCCGGATCGCGCACGCTGGTGATGCCCGATGCCAACAGCAGCGGGCCCGTCCAATCGTCGCCATAATGCTGATGATTGTCCCAAAGGCCGGGGATAAGTGTCTTGCCGTGGCCATCGATCACTTGTGCGTTGGCGGGAACAGCGACGCTCGCCGCAGGGCCGACATCTGCGATATGGCCGTCCGCGACAACGACCGTCTCATCCTCGCGGAACGCGCGCGCATCGGAATCGTAGAGCTTCACATCCTTGAACACGACCGGTCCGGGCGGCGTCTTCGCGATCGCGGCCACCAGCGCCGGTCCACGCTTGGCAAGCGCGTCGTCCTGCGCTTTGCTCAGTTGGTCGTCGAATTTTTCCCAGCCGGCGGGAAGTATTCCCGGCGAGAACGCAAAGAACTGATCGCCGTCCATCCAGATCGGCTGGGGCGATAATCCGAAACCAGTAATGGCGTAGCAGGTCAGATGTTTCTTCACGCCATTATTGTCGATGTCGAGCGTCGTCAGCGGCTCGATCCCGCCTTTGCCCGATGGCAGGAGATCGATGGAATGCGTTGGCGATTTCAGCAGTGCATCGATGATGAAAAGGAATGAATCGAAGGTGCCGCTGAAGGAAACATAGGCGAGATCCGGACGAATTTTTCCGGTGCCATGATCGACCTGGCTCTTCCAGTCATAGGTACCGTTTTCGACCGTGTAGGTCTCGCCCGCATCGCCGCTCGGCGTCGAGCCGCGCACGACGAGCGACTGCAACTCGCCATCGGGCGCGAAATGCATCTGCTGGTCGACGTCGGTCTTGAAGCCCCGCAGGTTCATGCTGAAGCGCGACCAGTGCGCACCGCCGGCATCCGTCCACAAGGAGATCGTGCCGTGCTTCTGCGCACCGTCATTGTTGGAAACTGTCCAGACCTTCGCGTTGGAGGGCGGCGTGGCCAGATCGGCGGCGGGCGTTTGCGCCACTCCGGGTCCGATAAGGGCCGCGGAAAGCATGGCGAAGATCGACAGGTTGCGAAGCATGGTTTCCCCTTCGAATCCCAAATGTTCGCAACCAATATAGGTTCGACGGCGGCAATCGGGCTATTTTATTGTTGCCCGGTGGATGGGGGGCTGCATTGCCCCCGGCGCACATCAATCGGCGATCGCCCTCACAAACAGCATGGCGCCATGCGGGTCGTCGCCATAGCTCGGCACAAGAGAGGGCACGAGATCGAAGGCGTAAAGCGCGCCGGCACCGAGTTTCAGATGCTCGGCCACCTGCCAGTCATGGATGCCGCCGATGGTGATCTCGCCCACGCACGCGATCGCCGCAGACGACTCCAGTTCATTGTTCTGTTCCCATTCGGCGCGCGCAAAAATCGTCCAGGGATCGGACGGTTTGTATTCGCCTTCGAGCAACACCCCATTCAAGTTCACGCCGGTGCTGAGTTGTTTGACGCCCCAGGCCAGGGTCGTTGCCAGCGAGCCGCCGCCAAACTGCGTCACATAGGTGGCACTTGCGGTCGTGCGGTTCTCGTTGATCGCCGGTTCGAGCTGCTCCGGGCTTTCGAGATGGCCCCACGATGTTTGGAGCGACCAATGCGCATCGGGATTCCAGCTCAAGCGCACCGCGGTCGAATCGAGGCGGATGGGATCGAAGTCGTAACGATTCTGATCCGGCTCGCGCCCGGTGAATTGCGATAATTCGATCTTCCAATCGTCATGCACGAAGCCGCCGGTGACGACGCCGTAAGTGATATGCGTCGAATCCAGCCAGTGATGGGTGATCGGCGCATCGGGAATATCCATCGCGCTCGCACGATGCATGAAGGCTGTGGGACCGAGCGCAGGCTCGCCCGGATCGCCCGCATACAGGAATGCGGCATTATCTGTAGAGAAACGATGCGACCAGGTCGCCGATAACTCCATCACCAGGTCATGCGGATGCTGGCGGTCGATCAGCGGCGTGACACCGTTTGCCGTTTCACCCGTGGCCAGCAAGAGAGGATAGCCCGACGGCCCCATCAGCGGATCTGGGCTGAGCATCGCTCTCAGGTTCAACGTGTCTGCAGACGAAAAATCTCGGCGCGCTTCCCCCATCAGCATGCCGGCAAGGAATGTTTTATCGGCGCCGCGCGGCCCGCTCTGCGTATCGTAGATACCCCAGAGCAGAGCGTGCCCCATAAGCATCCAGTCATCCATCATCGCATGGAGGCCCTGATGACTTGCCAGATCGGGCTGCCAGCTTGTGCCCGATGCATCGCGTGTCATGGGATAGCTGCCGAGAATGCCCGTCGATGGCATATCGGGCATCGCCATGCCCGGCATGTCGCCCATCTGATCCATCGGCATGCCGCCCATATCGGAAGGCGGCGTTGTGTTGGTAGAGTTCGATTGCGCGGACGCAGGCGCGGCGAACAGACCCGCACATAAAACAATCGCAACAAACACACGCATCGGGAAGTCGTTTGTAACGAACCGCAAGCTTATAATGACGGCCGCCTGTGGAAGCCGCGCTCCGCCGGCGGGTCGGCCTTGTGCAGATCGACATTCTTGATGCGCGCACCGGCGGGGCCGCGCATGCAGGCCGCAACGAATGCCTCTACGGATTTGGTACTTCCCGAAGCCAGCGCCTCCACCGTGCCGTCGGAACGGTTGCGGATCCAGCCGTCGAGCTCGAGCCTGCGCGCCTCGTCGATTGCGAAATTGCGATAGCCGACGGCCTGCACCGAACCTTCGATGCGAAGCCGCAGCGTGGTGATGTCCGTTTCGTCGCTCATGCGAATTCCAGGATCACATCGTCGACCGCGAGGCTGTCGCCCTTCTTCGCGTTGATCTTCCGGATCGTGCCCTCGCGTTCGGCATTGAGCACATTTTCCATCTTCATCGCTTCGATGACGGCGAGCGTTTCGCCGGCCTTGACCTCCTGCCCCTCCGTGACATTCACGGAAACGACCAGGCCGGGCATCGGACACAACAACAATTTCGATGTATCGGCCGCTGCCTTTTTCGGCATCAGCGCGGCGAGTTCGTCCGCATCGGGGCGCCGCACGGTGACAACCACCGTGGTGCCGCCCTGTGCCAGACGATAGAAACCGCGTTCGCGGAAGAACTGTATTGTATGGCGCGCGCCGTGTTCGGCGATATGCATTGCCGGCTCGCCGATGTGCCAATTCACCTCGGCGGCATAAGGCTTTCCATCGATGAGCAGATGAAGATGCTCGCCATCGAGCCGCGCATCATCGACACGGAATTTTTCGTCTTCAATCCCGACGACGAAAGACTCATTGCCCATGAGCGGGCCGTTCAGCGTGCCGGAAATCGCGCTTGCCCGTTTCGCCCGTGCGATCCGCGCGGCCACCGCGGCTGCAACAAACCGGCGCGTTCGCTTTGCATCGAGTGCGCGTCCCTGGAAGCCATCCGGGAATTCTTCGGCGATGAATCCGGTCGAGAGCCTGCCCTCTTCGAAACGCGGGCTGTGCATGATCGCGGCGAGAAACGGGATGTTATGACTTATGCCTTCGATGCGGAATTCGTCGAGTGCACCGGCCATCGCGCCGATGGCGCCTTGGCGCGACGGCGCATGCGTACAAAGCTTGGCGATCATCGGGTCGTAATAGATGGAGATTTCGCCGCCCTCATAGACGCCCGTATCGTTGCGTAAGGTGATGTCATCCTTGCGGCCCTCGGCAGGCGGACGATAGCGCACCAGCCGCCCCGTGGACGGCAGGAAGCCGCGATAGGGATCTTCGGCGTAGATCCGCGATTCAATCGCCCAGCCGTCGATTGTCACATCCTTCTGACCGAGCGGCAGTTTCTCGCCTGCCGCCGAACGCAGCATCAGTTCGACGAGATCGACGCCGGTAATGAGTTCGGTGACCGGATGCTCGACCTGCAGGCGCGTATTCATTTCGAGGAAATAGAAATTCCTGTCGCGGTCGACGATGAACTCGACGGTGCCCGCGCTGTCGTACCCGACCGCCTTTGCCAGCGCGACGGCCTGTTTGCCCATCGCCTTGCGCGTCGCCGCATCGAGAAATGGCGAAGGCGTCTCTTCGATCACTTTCTGATGGCGGCGCTGGATCGAGCATTCGCGCTCGTTCAGATGGATGACATTGCCATGCTTGTCGCCCAGCACCTGGATTTCGATGTGCCGCGGCTCCGTTACATATTTCTCGATGAACAAACGATCGTCGCCGAAGCTCGCGCGCGCTTCGTTCTGCGAAGATTTTATCGCCTGCAGCAAATCCTTTTCTTCGTGGACGATGCGCAAGCCCTTGCCGCCGCCGCCGGCGGACGCTTTGACCATCACCGGATAGCCGATATCGCGCGCGAGCTTGCGGGCATGGGTGTCGTCGACGATCTCGCCTACAAAGCCCGGCACGACCGAAACGCCCGCAGCAACTGCAAGCTTCTTCGACTCGATCTTGTCGCCCATCGCCGCGATCGCTTTGGCGTTCGGGCCGATGAAGGTCACGCCGATTTCGGCGAGCGCACCGGCAAAACCTTCGCGCTCGGAGAGAAAGCCGTAGCCCGGATGGACGGCCTCGGCGCCCGTGTCGCGGCAGGCCTGAACGATCCGATCTATGCGCAGATAGGATTGCGCCGAAGGCGCGGGCCCGATCGCGACAGCCTCGTCCGCCATCTCGACATGGAGCGCGTTGGAATCGGCGTCGGAATAGACGGCGACGGTGGCGATGCCCATCCGCCGCGCGGTCTTGATGATACGGCAGGCGATCTCGCCCCGATTGGCAATCAATATCTTCCCGAACACCGGGACCGCCCCTTTTGTTTTAGCCGCCCCGGTTTTAGGCGCTGGCCGCCTATACGTAAACGGCGGTCACCGGCTCGTGGCGAGCCCCGAAAAGATTGACCACCAAGGCACGACGTACACCGAGGACTATTGGGCGCAACGCGCGCTTTTCTCTTGGTGATCTTGGCGTCTTGGTGGTGAATTTCCCTTCAACAGCGAGGAGCATGAGATGGACTTTCTGGTATCGCGCGGGAATCGGGATCTGGGCCTGCCCTTCTCCGATGCCGTCCGCGTCGGTGGAATGCTCGTCCTGTCCGGCCAGATCGGCAATTTGCCGGGCCGCTTCGACCTCGCGCCCGGCGGCATCGAAGCCGAAACGCGGCAGATGATGGACAATATCGCCCATGTTCTGAACGCCGCCGGCCGCTCCTTCGACGACATTTTCAAATGCCATGTGATGCTGGCCGATATGGACGAATGGGCCGCGTTCAACAGGGTTTATGTGGACTATTTCCGGGCCGGGCGGCTCCCGGCCCGCTCGGCCTTCGCAGCCAAAGCGCTCGCGCTCGGCGCGCGGGTGGAGATGGAATGCTGGGCCTGGGACGGCCAGCCCGCAGGGACATGATACGCATTTGACAGCCCGCTTTTCCGCGCTGTCTAATTGAGCCTATGGCGCGGCTCGCACGAGTGGTTGCGAAAGGCGCACCGCATCTGGTGACGCAGCGCGGGAATCGCGGACAAAAGGTCTTCTTTTCCGACAGAGATTTCGAACATTACAAAACCCTGCTTGCGGAGGGTTGCCGCCTCGCGCGCACCGCCATCTGGGCCTACTGCCTGCTGCCCGACCGCGTACATCTCTTGCTCGTGCCGCGCGACGAAGACGGGTTGCGCGCCGCGCTCGGCGAACCGCACAGACGTTACACGCGCGAGATCAACGCCCGCGAAGGCTGGCGCGGATTTCTGTGGCAAGGCCGCTTTGCGTCCTTTCCGATGGAACAGACGCATATGTTTGCCTGCGCGCGGTTTGTCGAAAGCGCAGCCGTTAGTGCGGGGCATGTCAAACGCGCGCGCGACTGGCGCTGGTCGAGCGCGCGGGCGCATCTGGCCGGCAAAGACGACAAACTTGTTCGCGTCGAACCCGTGCTCGCGCGCGTCAAGGATTGGCGGAGCTATCTCGCGGAAGGCGCAAGCACCGAGGAGCGCCAGATGTTTCGCGCCCATGAAAGCACGGGCCGGCCGCTCGGCTCACCTGCTTTTGTCAGTCGCCTTGAGAAGAATCTCGGCCGCACGCTGGCGCGGCAGAAGCCGGGCCCCAAACCGGGCGCAGTTCGGCGGAAGAAATAATATCCATCCTGCCACCGCGCGCCTGCTTTTCTATGATTTGAGTTCAGCATATTTGTTTCACGACTCTCTCGCACGCAAAACGCCGAGACGCTATTTTGTACTTCCCGCTACTTTGGTGGAGGATTGGCAAGCAGATACGGCATGCCATTGTTGACATTCGCACTCTCGCCCCAGATCGATGGATCGAAGCCTGCCGGCAATCCAGATTGCAATTGTTGCGTTGTCAGACCTGTAATTCCCGGGTCATTGGCAATGTTTCCCGCGCCCTGGCTCAGATTTGTAATGCCGCTTGTCGTCGTGTTCCAATAGGTATTTGTAAGGCTGCCGGTTGCAGAGCCGTCCGCGCCAAGAAGGCCGCCGGTTCCATCGACACCCGACGGCTCTCCTGTTGAATATGAGTTTTCGATGGCCCCGTCGTTGACACCAATTAACCCGCCAGCGGCATTCCCAGACGCATTTCCTGTCGCGTAACAATCCGAAATTTGTGATGTGCTGTATGTCTCACCAACAAGACCGGCCGTTGCGCTATTTGAACCGCTGTATTCTGTTACACTCCCGATCGCGTAGGAGCGGACCAGCACTCCCTGATTTAAGCCGACGAGGCTCCCCGCAATTTTTACGCCCATAGCATTTTGGAGATTGACCTCCACCGCGGATGACGATTCCGAAATCGTACCCACGTTGGAGCCAACCAAACCACCGATCCAACTTGTTCTAGGAGCAGCAACGCTACCCGAAACGCTTATCCGGGAAAGCGAGCCTTCGTTGACAGCAGCCAAAATGCCGAGAGAAACTGAGCTATGAATTCCACGTAGTTTCTGGACAGACACGTTAGCCCTTTCAAGGTGAAGGTCGCTGGCCATTCCGTCCGTTCCAATTTCGGCGAACAGCGCGATCGGCAACGCTTGGCCACTAACGCCCCGCACGGTGATGGTAAGATTGGAGATCGCACTACCCAGCCCCTCGAACGCTCCGGTGAATGTCGTTTGAATGGGCGAATTGCTGTATGTTCCATCTTTGCCGGCATCGTAGTTCGAGGCCAGCGCATAATCGCCGGATGGTTTCCCATGAATCGCCGCCGCAAGCGACGCGATGGAATTCACCAGCGTGTAGTTCGTGCCGTTGATCGCGAGCTTGCCGATGAGCTTCTTGAACGTCACATGACCTTTGCCGGAAAAG
>DASXXW010000271.1:0-3239 GCA_036502865.1 Rhizomicrobium sp. | reverse complement strand
AGACTTCACACGCCACCACGCATGACGATCCGACCTATATCGTCGATGATGTCGTGCATTACGCCGTGGCGAATATGCCGGGCGGTGTGGCCCGGACATCGACATTCGCGCTTAACAACGCGACGCTGCCCTTCACGTTGGCATTGGCGGATCTCGGACCGGAAGCGGCAATGCGGAAGAATCCGCATCTGCGCGCTGGCCTCAATGTCTATAAGAACACGCTCACTTACGGGGCCGTGGCCGAAGCACAGAATCTTCCGTTCAAGAGCGCGGAAGAGGTTTTGGGTATTCACTGAGTTCTGACGCCGGAGCGGAATCAACTCGCGCTGGATTCCGCTCTAATTACCTTGAGTCTTTAGTTCTTCTATCCGGGCGCGCGTTTTGGCAGTGAGACAGTTCGAATATTCCATCGGCTGGATCGAACCGCCTTCGGAATCCGACGTTTCGTAGGCGCATTCATTGTCGCGATAGGAAATCCAGCTTCTTTCCGCGGCTCTCAGCAGCATTTGCTCTTTGGCGCCGGCATCCTTGAGGCGCGCCCCGTAGAGTGCGTTGAGCTTCGCGTCCCAGCTTTCGTACTCGCGATTGGCGCATTGGTTCAGCTCGATCTGGACGACGGCCTTTTTGCAGTCGAGGCCTTTGAACGGGTCGCCCGAGCCGGACGCCGCATGCGCATGACTTGCAATAAACGACAAGGCGACAGCAGAGGCGATTCGCGTGTTCACCGCGCTAACGCCGCGTCGATCGCCGCCGAAATCTCCACATCGTCGGGCACCATGCGCGAGCCGAAGGTGCCGGCAATCGAACCATCGGGATTGAAGAGATATTTGTGGAAATTCCATTTCGGCGCCGCATCCTCGCCAAGCTCTGCGGCAACCCATTTGAAAAGCGGGTGAGCATCGGGCCCAATGACGTGTTCCTTTGCCGTCATCGGGAAATCGACCTTGTAGTTCAGGTCGCAGAAGCCACGGATTTCTTCCTCCGTGCCCGGTTCCTGCGCGCCGAAATCATTGGCCGGCACGCCGATCACAACAAGGCCTTCGCCACGCCGCGCGGTCCATAATTTTTCCAATGCCGTATATTGCGGCGTCAATCCGCATTGGCTGGCCACGTTGACGAGCAGGATCGCCTTTCCACGGAACTCGGAAAGGGGCAGGTCGCCTCCGCCGATGGCGCGGAAGGAAAAATCATGGGCGGACTTTGCACTCACAAGAACACCTCGTTATGGCTCTTTCCGACACTAGGCGCGCCGCGATGCGAGCGGCAAGGTATTTCGAAAATGAATTTGCGTTCCGAGTCTTCGTCGCGGCAAAGCACCATTCTCGGCGGTATCGGCGAGATCGCGGACGCGTATGACGCGCTCCTGTGCGATGTATGGGGCGTCGTGCATGATGGAAGCCGTGCGCATGAGAATGCTGTCGAAGCCTTGCGAAATTTCCGCACGCGACGCGGACCGGTCATACTTCTTTCAAACGCGCCGCGGCCTGCGGAAGATGTGGAACAACAATTTACGCGGCTTCGCGTACCAAAGGATTGTTACGATTCAATCCTCACGTCGGGGATGCTGGCGCGCGAAGACATCGCGCAACGCAGTGCTGGCCGACCATTGCCGCTTCTTCATATCGGGCCCGGACGCGATCTTGGAATTATTTCCGGCTTACCGGTGAAGCTTGTCGAGGCTGACGAAGCCGAGATCGTACTCTGCACGGGTCTGTTCGACGACGATAAGGAGACGCCCGAAGACTACCGCGAGAAACTCGCAGGCCTGAAATCCCGCGGTCTGACGTTCCTGTGTGCCAATCCCGATATTGTGGTCCAGCGCGGCGGAAAGCTGATTTATTGCGCGGGCGCGCTGGCCCGCCTCTACACGGGACTCGGCGGTGATACCGTCTATTACGGCAAGCCGCACGCGCCGATTTATACGGCGGCCATCCGCCATATACGTGCGGCGGCAAAACGCGACGAATCGCGTATCTTGGCAATCGGTGACGGCCTCGAAACCGATATACGTGGTGCAAATGGGGCCGGACTTGATGCTGTATTCATTGCCGACGGCATTCATGGCGAAGACATTCCAGAGCTGACGCCACCGGCGATTGCAAAATTGTTCGCGCAATCCCACGTGACAGCGCGGGGCGTCATGCGCGCGCTTGTATGGTAACAACTCGCCCGGTTAGGTGGTGCGAGCACACGGGAAGGATATATGAGCTACACAATTGACGATCTGAAACCCGGCATGTCGGCGGAATTCACGAAGGCCGTAAGCGAGAACGATGTCGCGCTGTTCGGCGAAGTCAGCGGCGATACCAATCCTGTTCATTTCGATGAAGATTTCGCGCGCACTACGCCGTTCAAGGGGCGAATCGCGCATGGCGTGCTGACCGCCAGCTACGTTTCCACGGTGCTCGGCATGCAGATGCCGGGACCCGGTACCATATTTCTCGGGCTGAACATCCGCTTCAAGGCGCCCGTGCGCATTGGCGATACCGTGACGGCTCTTTGTACCGTTCGTGATGTTGTCGCCGACAAGCGTCGGGTGGTTTTCGATTGCGCCTGCAAGGTCGGCGATACAATTGTCCTTGAAGGCGAGGCGATTGTGATGCCGCCTTCGCGCAAGGCCTGACCTGCTGCGGGATGCTCATCTTTCGTCACTACCAGGATATTCCCGACGAGTTCAAAGGCGGCGTTATCGCCATCGGCAATTTCGATGGCGTGCATCGCGGCCATCAGGCCCTGATGGCGGAAGCAAAGCGGTTGGCTTCGGACCGCAATGCGATTTTCGCCGTGCTTGCCTTCGAACCGCACCCGCAGGAATTCTTCCGGCCGGGCGCGGAGAGTTTCAGGCTCACTCCCTTTCGGACCAAAGCGCGACTCATCGCCGAGCAGGGCTCCGATGCCATGTTCGCACTTCCGTTCGATGCGGAAATGGCGGCCAAAAGCGCGCAAGAGTTTATTCTGGAGGTACTGATCGAAGGGCTGGGCGCGGGTTGCGTGGTGGTCGGCGAGGATTTTCGCTTCGGCAGAGGCCGTGGCGGCGACATTGCGATGCTTGCCTATATGGGCGAGATGGAAGGGCTCGGCGTCAGCGTGTTTGCGCCGGTCGAAGACGATCGGCACGGAAAGATTTCATCTTCGCGCATCAGGGCAGCACTCAAAGCGGGACGCCCCGATGAAGCCGCCGATCTGCTCGGTCATTGCTGGACCATCGAGTCGCGCGTCGAACATGGCGACAAGCGCGG
>DASXXW010000270.1:0-4384 GCA_036502865.1 Rhizomicrobium sp. | reverse complement strand
CGGGAAGAATTTCTCGTTCCGCTTAAGCTGACACCTTACGCGGTCGCGGCCGCGCTGAACGTGCCGCGCACCCGGATCGAACGCATCGCGCGCGAAGAAAAGCCCGTTACGGCCGACACCGCGCTACGGCTCGGCAAGTTCTTCAAAACCGGCGCTGCGTTCTGGATGAACATGCAGGCGCGCTTCGATCTCGAAACGGCCGCAGATCAAGAAGATTGCTTCTTACGAGGCGGCGTGAGAGCGATGCAAATCGCGCTACCGGGTATCTTGTAACCTATAGCTTGATACCCGACGCGACGTCCAAAGCCTGGTTCGGACGGCGAGACATCCTTCCGCCGCGACCTTCGCCGCATCGGTTAAACCGCAATCGACATCCGCTCAGGGTTCGCAGTTTTGTTCTGAATGGTGGCAATTTGGCGCGCCATTCAGAATAAAACTACGAACTCTTATATAGTTGAAATTGTTATATAATTTCTGGCCGCGCTTTTGGGCTTAGTCGTGCCGAGGTCCGCTTTGCCGCCGCCAACAGACATAGACTCAATATCGCAGCTTCCCGTGCTGATAGAAATTGTGGAGCGCCAACTCTGGCGCGCGAATTTAATTGCGGTGCCCTGGCGTAAGTGATTGAATTTCCGCCAATCCAACTCGACCAATGACGGAGATAAATTCGCCGAGCGAGGTTATTGCCATGCTTGCCGAGAAGTTTTTTCTGGTGCTCGAGACACTCATAAGTCACGCTTCCGATGATAGATCATCTCCAGCTGTGATCAGTACCACGCCGCATATCCCGATCAAACTGCCGTACAGAAAGCAAATTAAGGCCGCCAACTGATGCGGCCTCTTGTTTTCACGGATGTGGGCATTCGCATCATCCGAACAGCCCCGGGTCCCGCTAGTCCCAACCTTCGCCGCCCTCAGCAAACCCTTTTCCCTCTCCTCCCACGGCTCCCACGCCCGAAATCGAGCGACAGCAGGCCTCTGGCAGTCGATCTGGAATCACCATCGCAATTTGCAGCGTCGTCCCAGCGCCAACTTGGATATGTCTTGTAATTGTCATAAAATATTCATACGCCCTTCCGATGGAGCTACCGTTGAACGCCCAGCAGCCAATCGTACCCGATTCCGGCGCGGCAGTTGCCGTGCGATCGGGTGAACAGACGGAAATCGAACTTAAGCTGCTGGCGCCGCAAGGTATCCTCGAACAACTGCGCGAGATGCCCGTCATCGTGCAGCATGCGCGCAATCGCGGCGTGGTCCGCCGGCTGGAAACAGTTTATTACGACACGCCGGAACGAGTGCTGTTTCAACGAGGCATGTCGCTGCGCGTGCGACGCAGCGGCAAGCATTTCATTCAGACGCTGAAGCTTTTGCCCGACATCGGGCGGCCGTTGGCGCGACGGCAGTGGGAAACGCCGGTTGACGGCATTACCCCTGATCTGGCGCGGCTTCCGGCCGCCGAGATCGGCGATCCGGTGCCGACGATTGCCCACGATGGGCTCGTGCCGGTGTTTGCGACCAAAGTTCGCCGGCATGCGCGGCAGCTCGATCTGCCTGATGCGTCGGTTGAAATCGTGTTCGACGAGGGGACCATCGAGGCCGGTACGCGCCACGAAGTCCTGTCCGAAATCGAGATCGAATTGAAGAGCGGCAACGCCGGCGTGCTGTTTGATCTCGGAACGCAGTTGCTCGACGCAGCGCCGCTGCAGGTCGGCACACGGAGCAAGGCGGAACGCGGCTATGCGCTGGCGTTCGACGTCGTGCAGCCGGCGGCGAAAGCCGAACCCGTCGACATCACTGCCGCGCACGCGGTTGATGACGTCATTGCGCTCCTGGTGGGTGCCTGCTGGCATCATCTTCTAAATAACCACGCTGTGGCGAAGGGGGGAACCGATCCCGAAGGCGTGCACCAGATGCGCGTCGCCTTGCGCCGTCTGCGTACAATCTGTGCGCTGTTCCGGCGGGAGATCCCATCGCCGTCGTTCGAGGCGATCAACAGCGAAGCAAGATGGCTGATGCACCAGCTCGGCCCGACCCGCGATTGGGATGTTTTCGCGAGCACGACCGTCTCTCGCTTGGCGACAGCGGCTCCCGAGGTCGACCTTGGCGGCCTGCGCGCGGCGGTCGAACAGCAGCGCAAATCAAGCTACGCCGCCCTGCAGGCGGTTCTCGCCGATCCGCGTTGCAGCCGCCTTCTGCTTTCGCTCGGGCACTGGGTCGAGCGCCGCGGCTGGCGCAACGAGATCGACAGTGACGCGCTGGCTGTCCTGTCGCAGCCGATGCCGACGCTCGCGGACAAAATTCTCGTGCGACTGCACCGGAAGGCGCTCAAGCGTGGCGCGCATTTCCGGCAGCTCGACATCGACGCACAGCACAATCTCAGGATCGACCTCAAGAAGCTGCGCTATGCGGCGGAATTCTTCTTGCCGCTTTACGCCACCCATGCGCCGGCCAAGCGCTACGTGGCGCGGCTGGCCAAACTCCAGAACAGTCTGGGACGCGCGCGCGACATCGCAAGTACCCGCACATTGCTCGATGCCATCAGGCAGGACGGTCAGCCCGCGCTTCATCTCGCCATCGGCGCAATGACCGGCTGGCGAGCCCGCGACCAGATTGCAGTGGTGAAAACGCTGCGCAAGAGATGGCGGCGGTTCAAGGCGACGCCGGCATTCTGGGGCCGGTAAAGTTCGTCGTTTGCAATCACTTGCGCGTGCATCGCGAAGCAGAGTGCCCGGACATCGATGCAAGGCTCGTCTGCCGAATCGGGGCCTCGTGCCGAGATCATGAGGAGGTCAGTCCATGGAGATCGAACGCACTACATTCGGCACCATCACGATTGACGGAAAGACCTATGAACACGACGTGATCATTCGTCTGTCCGGCGAAGTGGCAAAGCGGAAGAAGAAACTGTCGAAGAAGTACTACGGCACCTCGCACGTCCTCTCGAAGGACGAAGCGAGGTTCGTCTTTGAGAAGGGATGCGAGCAGCTAATACTGGGCTCGGGCCAGTTTGGCAATGTGCATCTATCGCCGGAAGCCGAGGCGTATTTCGCGAGAAAGCGCTGCGCGGTCCTGCTGCAGCTGACGCCCAAGGCGATTCATACGTTCAACAGCTCGCATGCGAAGAAGATCGGCCTTTTTCACGTTACCTGCTGAATCGGGCCGCGAGCGCGCTGCGCGCGCGCTTGAATGCTTGTGCTGCAACCGTGGTCTTTCGAAATCAGACGGGCAGCAATTAACGTCGCCGCTGCCCGGGTTCGTGGTTTTGTTCTGAATGGTGGCAAAATGGCGCGCCATTCAGAATAAATCAGCGAACTATTATGTAATTGAAATTACTATATAATTTATGGCGCACCTTGAAGCTCGATGGGTGAGGCAGTACGCGACCAGCCTGCTTGCCATAAAAGACATCCAAGACACTATTGCAGGCAGGACAGCGGTGTTCGCACGCCGACGACGTGGAACGCTTCAGAGCGCGCTCACGCGGAGCGTGAGGAGTGACTTAATTGCAGGCGATCCGCGGCGTTATTACGCCGACCGCAGACAGAAGCATTCCGCGATGCTCAGGCGGGAGGGAAACTAACTAACCGGTCAAGCGACTCCTTCCCACATCATGTGGACGATTCCGCACATCAGGGGGTTGTCCAGCGTGAAATTTGACGGCTGTTATGCCCAGGCGAGCTGGGTTCTAACAGGCGAAATTCATCTCTATAACGCGGCCGCTGCTGCCTACAACGGCATTGTCCCCCAAAATATGTTCTCTTTGACGGGAGGCGGCTGGGGCGCTTGGGAGATCGCTGGCCGTATAAGCGCGATCGGTCTCGATGATCAACTCGCCACCGCTAACGGTGTGGCCGGGGCGGCAGACGACATATACGGCGGGCATGAACTGGTATGCTAATCGCAACGTCCGTTTCTTATTCGACTACCTGCATGTGACGTCGCTCGATAGATAAGTGGATCAACGCTGGCAATGCCGGATCGAAGTTCGACGCCGTTGCGATGCGGATCCAGCTTGCATTTGATCGCCCTGACATACCAGCAACACATTAGGAGCTTGACCCGAGGCAGGAAGTACGCCGCCCTAGTCCGGCAGCGAGGATCTTCACACGCAAGAGCAGCTTGGCTGCCCAGCGCTGCGCGATCGTCCGGCACACATCCAGTAGCCGGTCCCTATCACATCGAGGTGACCTGGTAACGCGGTGGGCCACGCGCGCGAAATGAAGGTACAAGCTTCGAATGTAAGTTCTGCTATCAGCGACCCGGCGCTTATGTTCAATGAGCTCACTTATCTTATCGGAGAACGTCGATGGTCAGGTTAAAGCATGTCGCCGCGAGCGCAATTTTGTCGGCTTTACTCGCAAATCCGACTTTTGCAGAGGCGGTC
>DASXXW010000269.1:0-30598 GCA_036502865.1 Rhizomicrobium sp. | reverse complement strand
GAACGATGAAACGCGGATTGGTGAATTGGGGAAACGCGCCATCGCCCGTCGGATCCCCGTAGAGACCAAATGTGGCGTAGCGATTGTCGAGAAGGTTTTCACCCTCGACATAGAGAAGCAGGCCTTTGCGGATCTCATATTCGGCCTCGGCATTCACGACCGTATAGCCCGGCAGCGGAGCCTGGAGATTTGCTTCATCGCCGCGAAGATATTGCGAAGATTCCACCAGCGCGCCGAGAGACACATGAAGTTCGGGCATGGGTGCATAGCCGAGTTCGAATTTCGCCGTGGAGCGCGGTATTCCCGGCATCCCGTCGCCGGGCGTCACGAATATATTTCCGTTGGCATCCGCACCCGGATTGTCGGCGCTCAGATCGGCGAAGGACGATTGGAACGTTGCGTCGACAAAACTGTAGCTGGCGCGAAAGTCGAACTTGTCCCAGCCGGCGTCCGCGCTGAGTTCCGCGCCGACACGTTGGGTCGCGCCGATATTGGCAAAGAAGCCCGACCCGATGAAAGGTCCGGAGCTCTCGAAAATAATGTCATTATCGTTCCGGGTCAGATACGCATCGGCCGACCATTTGATCGAAATGGGGCCCGCCGCGCTATTGCCCTTGACGCCGCCTTCGACGGTCCGCGCAACAACCTGTTTCAATCCCGGATCGGAAATGAAACTCAGCGGAAACAGGCAGGGCTGGGATGGATTGGCACAACTGAGTTCGGCTGCGGTAGGGGTGCGGTTCGATTGCTCGAACTCGGCATAGAAATGCAAATCATTGGAAGCCTGCCACACCAGCTCCACACCGGGATTGACGCCGGAATAATCATGGTTGCCGGTGAGCGCCGTACCATAGTGATCGGTGAGGTCGATGCTGTCGAAATGAAAGCGTCCGGACAGTTCGAGCGACAACGCCGACGTCAGCGCGAGCGTGTCCTGCGCGTAAAGTCCTTCATCTACATTCTCCGACCCGAGACGTATATTCCACTCTGGACCGCCCAGATAAATGCCGATGGGATCGGTCGTCGTCCCGCCCTTCTGAAACGTCAGATTTCCAACCAGCGTCGCGGAACCAAATCCTGTCGTGGCGTAATCGAGCGTATTTCCGACTGCGAAACTGTTGTCATGGCCGAGCAATGTGCCCGTACCGTCAATTTCCGCAGAACCTCCAAGAGCCGTCGTCGAAATAATTTCAACTCCATCCGTGCCGTCGCCGCCAACGCTCGAAGGGATCGGCGCGCCATGGATCGTTTGCACAGGATCGCCATCGTCATCGCAAAGAATAGCTGGATTATTCGTACAGGCATCGAAATCCGACGCTTCGCCATTGGCGGTGGCGATGTGGGTGGAGCGCAGATAGAGATTGCCGCGCAAAGCCAACCCGTTATCGAACTCCGTCTCGCCGCGGCCCTGTAACAACAGATCGCGGTTGCGCGCCGTGTCGGGAATCGCGAATGCCGCAATCGCCTCGTCCTGCACCGGTACCGCACCATTCTCGTTCAACGAATCCGCGGCCAGACTGAGCGAAATGCCTGCGCTGGCATGGGGCGCACGCAGAGCGAAATCTCCGTAGGCCTGATAGACCTGCGACTGCGAACTGCGCCGCCAGCCGTCGTCGTCGGTCACCGAAGCACCGAGATAATAGGCTTCGTTTCCGAGTTGATCGGCCATCTGCGCCACCAGCCGCGCGCGACCAAACGAACCGCCCGAAAGATCGATCTGTTCGCCCGATGGCGTATCGAAACCGTCTTTCATAGTGATTGTAATGGCACCACCGAGGGCGTTGAGCCCGAATATCGGATCGGAACCCGGCACGACGTCGATGCGGTTGATCGCAAAGCTTGGCATCATGTCCCAAAGCACCGTATCGCCGAAACGCTGATTGATCCGCGTACCCCCCTGGTAGACTGCAAGCCCTTCTGCAGTGCCGAGAACCGGAGAGGCATCGAAGCCCCGGAAATAAAGGTCTTCCTGAAACGGGTTGGATTCCGTATCCGAAAGGAAGACGGAGGGAATGTTTGCATTGAGCAGATCCGTCGCCGTCAATGCGTGCGAGGCGGACGAAACATCCGGTGAAATGGTCTGAATATCTGCCGGCGCGGTGCCGAGCACGAGGACATCCTCTACGTCTGTATTTTCGGCGACCGCGGGAACACAAGCCATGGCAAGAATAGTTGCGCCACCAAGAGCCGCAGCCAGCAGTTGACGACAACCTCGTGCACCGCGCGATTTCAGTCGCACGAAATCAATCAGACCTGATTGCATCTAACTCCCCCTAATGCCCCTATCTGTTACAACGGAATGATCGCTCCGCCGCTCTGGCAACTCAGTCATGATCCGTCTGCGCTCGGCATCCCCCATCATGCCCCAGCGGGCGATCTCGTCGAGCGTGCGTGCGCACCCCAGGCAGAAGCCGCTGGCGGGGTCGATTGCGCAGACCTTGATGCAGGGTGTCTCGATGGATTGCATGTAATCTGGATTACCGACCCCAGCCAAAACCCGCGCAAATATTCAATGGGGTTTCCCGACTCGGATCATAGGGTAGATGGGAATAGGCGCAAGGACCGCCGGTCTTAACTGGCGCTTAACAGGGGCATTTTATGTTGACCCTGCAATAATGGACAAATCGCGATGGCGAAAGCGCAGTTCCACAAGAACCAGCGCGTCTATGTGAAGCCGGTCGGCACCTGGGCGCTCATCGAGCGTGTCGTGCCGCACTGGGCGAAAGGCATCGACGAACCCTTGCGCATTTATTACGACGTGGGGCTGGGGCGCGAATTCGCCGCCGATGAATTGCAGGCCGAGCAGCAACTTGGCGACACGCAGCATCGAGCCGCCGAGCAATGGCGCGTGATGCGTGCGCGCAACAAATGGCAGCAGGCAGAAGACTGCGCGCGTCATCCTATTCCCGGCACCTATCCCATCGTGCTGACGGGGCAGGCGGAATGGGGTGGCTGGCGAGTACCCGGCGCCGAATATGATCTCGATCCCTATCGCGTCGAACGTCAGGCGAGGCTGATCGCGAATGCGCCCCAGTTGGAAACCTTCGCCCGCGATCTCGTGGAATGGGCCCGCAAATCCGGCGAGGACATGCCCTCCGAGCTTGCCCAGATCGCCCGCAATATCCAGGACACGCTCGCCGAGGTCGAACAGAGCGACAGCTGACCCCGCCGCCTTTGTTTCGTTCCCCGTAGAAATGCCCTAAGACGGCCCGGAATTTTATCCGGGGACCGTCATGCGCACCGAAGAACCGCGCGCCATCAGTCTGAAAGATTATCGCGCGCCGGATTATCGCATCCGCGAGATCGCACTCGACTTCGTACTCGATCCGGACGCCACACGCGTAACGGCACGTATGCAGGTCGAACGGTCAAACAATGCGGCCGGTCCGCTTGTACTGAATGGAGAAGAGCTGAAGCTCGTCTCCATCGCGCTCGACGGCCGCGTGCTTGATCCAAGCGAGTATGTTCTGGGCACGGAGACGCTGACGCTCCCCGCTCCGCCGGAGCGCTTCCAGCTCGAGATCGTCAACGAGATTGCACCCGCGAGAAACACGGCGCTCGAAGGGCTTTATGTGTCGAAGGGCATCTTCTGCACGCAATGCGAAGCCGAAGGTTTCCGCCGCATCACCTATTTTCAGGACCGGCCCGACAATCTCGCCATCTACACGACGCGCATCGAAGCGCCGAAGCAAACGCTGCCCACATTGTTGTCGAACGGCAATCTTATCGAGAGCGGAGATCTTCCGGGCGGCCGGCATTTTGCGGTCTGGCACGATCCGTTTCCGAAACCGAGTTATTTGTTCGCGCTGGTCGCCGGCGATCTCGGTCATATCGAAGACGAGTTCATCACCATGTCCGGGCGGCGTGTCGATCTGCGCATCTATGTCGAGCACGGCAATGAAGATCGCGCGCTTTACGCGATGGATTCGCTCAAGCGCTCAATGCGCTGGGATGAAGAATCCTATGGGCGCGAATATGATCTCGATATTTTCATGATCGTGGCCGTCTCGGCGTTCAATTTCGGCGCGATGGAGAATAAAGGCCTCAACATCTTCAACGACAAAGTGTTGCTTGCCAGTCCGGAAACGGCGACGGATGATGATTATGCGCGTATCGAAGGCGTCGTCGCGCATGAGTACTTCCACAACTGGACCGGCAACCGCATCACCTGCCGGGACTGGTTCCAACTTTCGTTGAAGGAAGGCCTGACCGTCTTTCGCGACCAGACGTTCTCGGCCGACATGCGCTCTACCGCGGTGAAACGCATTGAAGATGTCCGGATGCTGCGCCTGCGCCAATTTCCCGAGGATGGCGGCCCATTGGCGCATCCGGTGCAGCCGCAATCCTATATAACAATCGACAATTTCTACACCGCGACCGTGTACGAAAAAGGCTCTGAAGTCATCGGCATGCTCGAAACGCTGGTCGGCGACGAAGGTTATCGCAAGGCCACGGATCTCTATTTCGCACGGCATGACGGGCAGGCTGCCACAGTCGAGGATTGGGTACGCTGCTTCGAGGATTCCTCCGGTCGCGACCTGAAACAATTCCGGCTGTGGTATGCGCAATCCGGCACGCCGGTTGTCGAAGCCAAAAGCAACTACGACGCCGAGAAGAAGGTGTTTTCTCTCACTTTGCGTCAAAATCTCGGGCCGACGCCCGGTCAGCCGCAAAAGAAACCGATGCAGATCCCGGTGCGGCTCGGTCTCCTTGGCGCGGAGGGCCATGCGCTGCCGCTGACACTGGAAGGCGAGAACGCAACCGGCCCGGATGAACGTGTGCTGGAATTGACGCAAAGCGAACAAACATTTTTGTTTGTCGATGTGGATGAGCCGCCGCTGTTGTCGCTGGGCCGGCGGTTCTCCGCGCCCGCAATCTTCAAAACTTCCCTGGGCCGTAAAGATCACGCGGCACTGATGGCGCGCGACCATGACGGTTTCAATCGCTGGGAAGCGGGACAAACACTGGCGCGCGACATAGTGCTGGAAATGGCGCAGGCGTCGCTCGCGGGGCAGGTGTTAAAGCCCGACGCCATTCTCATTGATGCGATGGGTGAAGTGCTCGATCGCGCCCAGGAGGATCGTGCCTTCGCGGCGCTGATGCTTGTGCCGCCGCTCGAATCCGAACTCGCGCTGGTGATGCTGCCCGCCGATCCCGATGCGCTGCACGCGGCGCGTACGGACCTGCTGCGTGCGGTGGCACTCGCGCATGCGGATGCGTTCCGCCGTTTGTACGACACCCTCGCGGATAACGGGCCGTTCCAGCCGGATGCAGAATCCGCCGGCCGGCGCGCATTGCGCAATGTGTGTTTGCGCTATCTGACTGCCGCCGATGATGACAAAGCGGCCGAGCTTGCCGATGCGCATTATCGTGCCGCATCGAACATGACCGATATGATGGCGGGGCTTGCGCAGCTTGCGCGCATCAATTCGCCGCTACGCGACAACGCTTTCGCCCATTTCCACGATCGCTTCCAAAGTGATGCGCTGGTGCTCGACAAATGGCTGGCGCTGCAGGCTTTATCGCCGCTTCCGGGCACGGTGAACGGCGTGCGCGCGCTAATGGGCCATCCCTTCTTCGATATGAAGAATCCCAACCGCGTGCGTGCATTGATCGGAGCCTTTGCAGGCAATCATCTGCGATTCCACGCAGCGAATGGCGAAGGCTATAAACTTGTCGGTGAAGCTTTGCGTACGCTTGACGGCATCAATGGCCAGGTTGCAGCGCGCATGGCGGGTGCTTTCGAGAGCTGGCGGCGTTACGACCGGGATCGTCAGGCATTGATGCGTTCCGAACTCGAAGCATTGCTCGCTCTGCCGAACCGTTCCGCCAATATGTTCGAAGTCGCAACCAAGATGCTTGGGTGATTCATGAATGCACCGGAACGCATCGACGAACTGATTGCGGGTATCACGGATTGGCGCGGCAAAACCTTCGCTGCCGTCCGCAAAGCCTTTCTCGACGCCGATCCCGAAATCATCGAGGAATGGAAATGGAGGGGCACCCCGGTTTGGTCCTGCAACGGGATCATCGCCGTCGCCAATGCCCATAAGGGAAAGGTCAAACTCACCTTTCAACAGGGTGCGAAGATTCCGGACCCCGACAAATTGTTCAATGCGGGTCTGGATGGCAATATGTGGCGCGCGATCGATTTCCTCGAAGGCGACAAAGTCGACGCCCGCGCGCTGAAAGCCCTTGTCCGCATTGCAGTTGATTACAACCGGAACAAAAAGTCGAAGAAGGTCACAGCAGTGGCGAGCACGAAGCCACGCAGAAGCAAGAAGGCCGTGTCCCTAAAATCCGGCGCGCGATAAACACCGACTTCGCCTGCGGCCTCCCGGCTCTCTTCGCTCACGCGAAAGAAAGCCGGGAGTTACGCCCCGTGAAATCTGCCGTGCTGCTTCAGCCTTGCGCGCGACGGGAAAGCGGATGGAGCCGGATGGTGTCTGCGAGTCTGGCGTGATGCCGGTTTCGATTCCGCGCCGCGCGTGACGGCTCGTCAACCAGGCCAGCGAGTCTCTCCGGCGAATTTTCGATCGGCGCCCCAAGCGCGCCATGCGTAAGCATGGCCTGCTTCACCTCATCGTAACTCTCGCCGACGCCTTGGTGACGATCACCAATCGTGATGACCGTCTTCACGCTATCCGCGTATTCGCCTGGTAGCGGAACGCGAACGGAGGTAATCTTCGCCAGATCGATCTTCACCGGTGCGCCATCGGGCCTGGTGAAAGCGACCACGCTGCCGCTTCGAGCCGCAAGCTTGACCGTGCCCGGATTGCCGGCAAGCGCCGTCTCGATATGCGTGATATAATTACGAGTTTCGGCGGGAAGCAGGCCGCCCATTGCCAGACGATCTTCCAGATGTCCGGGCCCGTCATTATAGGCGGCGAACATCGCGGGATAGCCATATTTGTGATAGAGCCAGCCCAGATAACCGACCCCGGCGATGATATTGTCATGTGGATCATAGGGGTTCGCGCCGAGCCGGTATTGCGCGCGCATCTCGGCATAGGTTGCCGGCATGAGCTGCATCAATCCCATGGCCCCGGCATGCGAGGTGATGGGTTTGAACGCGGCCGACATGGTGCGCCCACCGCTCTCCGTCTGCATCACAGCGCGGATCCAGGGCGCGGGAATCGAAAAGCGTTGTGCGGCCTGAACGATGAGCGGGTTCCAGCGATTCATAAGCTGCTGATGGCTCATGCCCTGTTCGGCGGCGAAATGCGGATCTGGGCGTGGCGGCGCAGGTTTGGGCTGCGGCAGGGCGGCAGTCCATGCAGTGTGAACCCAGCGTGCGACGGCGGCAACCGGGGACACGGATTCGCTGCGCACGGAGAATTGCTGCACGTGAACGGTGATCGCCTGCCATGTGAGCAGAATTCCGGCGGCAATCCCCGCCATGAAAGTCATCTTGGCGACGCTCTGCAAGGCGGTATTCCCACGCGAAAATGCGCGCTGAACGCCGAATTCGACGCGGATTCCGGGTTTGCAGGTGGAAGGGTGAAGACGGCCAGAATAGGGGCTCGCGCCAGCAAGGCGCGTGTCAATGTTCTGCAGGTCCACGCTCCTACGTTTCGTGTGATGGGACCGCCCGAAAATTCCGTGTCGTCCGGGCGGAACGACCGTCAAGCGCGGCTCAGCCTGCTGCTTGCGGAACCTGCGCATATTGGCGCCGGCAAACGGGGAGATAGCGATTCCGTTCCCGACTTGCAAGTCCTTTTTTCCACGTTACCGATCCTTCACTAACAAATGAAAGCGAATGGAACTTTGCAACTTGCGCGATATCACACACAAATCCAGTGAAATATATAATAGATATAAAACAAATTACTTATGAGATGTTGAGTGTAGGTAGTTCTCGCGCCGCGTTTGACAGTCGACGGGTTAGGCGGAGACACTCATCGCGCAACCCAATTCCGCTCGCCGCCGCAATCCTGGATACGGGCTGTGCGGGGTGCTGGTCCTGCCTGCCGCGAATTTCAGGGTTACGCGTCAAATGATGGGTCGAAATCGGGTTTCGTGCGTTATCGGTCGGCCTGCAGCGCGCGGGCGCTCTTTCCCTTTGCCGACGGAGACGAAACATGCCCGACACCGACAAGACCGGCGCCGACAAATCCAAGCCCTTTCTCACCGATGTGAAGACCCTTCGCGAACGCGCCCGCCAGCATCTCGAGACGGGCGACGTGACATCCACCTATATCGGCGACGCAAAAAAGACGATCGAGATCCTGCAAAGCGTACTCGCCACGGAGCTGGTCTGTTATTTGCGCTATACGATGCATTGGATCGCCGCTACCGGGCTGTCCAGCAGGGGCGTCAAGGCGGAATTCGCCGAGCATGCCAAGGACGAGCGCGAGCACATGATCGAAGTCGCCGAGCGCATCAATCAGCTCGGTGGCAAACCGAACTTCAATCCCGAAGGTTTGCTCAGCCGTTCCGCATCGCAATATGTCGAAGGCGCGGACCTCGTCGATATGATCAAGGAGAACCTGATCGCGGAGCGCATCGCGGTCGATCATTATCGCGAGTTGATCCGCTATTTCGGCGACGACGATCCGGGGACGCGCACAATGCTCGAGAAGATTTTGCTGGTCGAGGAAGATCACGCCAACGACATGCATGATCTTCTCGTCGCGCATCAGGGCAAGCCCATGCTTAAGAAATAGGCTGGAATGGTTGCCTATGAGGCGTAGCCGACGCCCAGGGTAAGCGCGAAGGCCGCGAAACTTATAACGGCGACAGCTATCCAGACGACGTTGCGCGCGATTACCGGCATTTCGCCGGTACCTTCTGCGTGTGGGCGCGCGGTCAGCAAGGGGAGGGACGCGGCGCCGATTTCGAGGCCAGCCTGTATCATTGCGCCTTTCCGGCCGGGGGTATAGAGCGCTGCTGCCGCGACCGCCGCAAGCGTTGCAATCAGCCACGAGATTCGCATGACATGCGTGGCGCGTTGTCCGAGCAGCCTTGTTATTGCGGCTACGAGTTCATTGCGGAACAGCAGATAAAGCACGGCGCCCACCGCAATGCCGGCGATACGCCAGACTGTGGTCAGCCCTCCGGTGAAGTCGCGGATGGCGATCGCATAATCGCCGTCTCCGGTCGCAAGCGAATAGATGAGATAGCCGAATGCCCAGAAAAAGCTGAATGCCGTCACCAGCAGTGCAAATAGCTTGGCGCGCGGATAGGAAGAAGGCAAACACTGCAGCGCAGCGGCACCAGCGAGACCAGCCATGAGATTTCCAAGCGGGCCGGACGGCGAAACGAGCGTGCTTTCCACCGCGCAGCGGAAATAAACGTTTGTCAGCAATGTAATATGGCCGCCGAGCAGGAGGCAGACGCTGCCGTGCCCAATCGCTTCATGTGCAACCGTCGCGACGCACATAGCGATAATCGTTATGGCACCGACAGTGACGGCGTCATCTCGCATCGCACTGCCTTCGATTCCGTTCTTCATACGCTAATTAGTTTTATGTTCTGCGGCAGCAGTCAGCCGCAGTTCCGCAAGCGTGCCTTCGTTCGGCAGGCTCGACAGGCTGAGCGTGGCGCCGATCCGCCGCGTCAGGCCCATTGCGATGGCAAGCCCGACACCCATGCCGCCTGGCGCATCGGTGCGGGCGAAACGCTGGAAAGGCTTTCCTGCCTGCGCCTTTTCCGAACGGGTAAACCCCGCGCCCGTGTCGCGCACCGAGACGAGTGTTTCATGGGGTGCCTTGCGGATCTCCACACGCACCGAGCCGCCGCACGGCGTATAGGCCAGGGCATTGTCGAGCAGATGCGTAAGAACGCGTGCCAGCGTATGGGCATCGGCGCGGACGGAGGCTTCATCCGGGATCATAACAACCAGTTTCAACCCGCGCGTCCGTGCCAGCGCCGCCCGTTGTATGAGCAGGTTACGCACGATCTTCGCGACGTCCGCAAACATTGTCGCCAGAGGCGCCTGTTCGTCGGGATTTTCCAGCGCCGCGAATTCCAGCACCGAGCCGATCTTGGCGTGAAGTTCGCGTGCGGCCACACCGATATCGCGCGAATATTCGACATATTTCGGATGGCCGGCCGTGCCGAACACGCCGCCTTCGATAACTTCCGCGAATCCGATGATGGCGTTCAGCGGGGTGCGCAGTTCATGGCTGATCTGCGAAACGAAACGGGTCTTGGCGCGCTCGGCCTCTGCAGCACGCCGTTCGGCATCGGCAAGGCGGACAAGCAGCTTTGTTTCACCGGGATGAATGGAACGTAGCGCTTTGACCGAGGCCGCCGCTTTCGCCTGCCGTTCAAAAACGCCGACAAACAAGACCGCAAGTGCGGCGCCCGCAAATGCAGGCCCAAGTATGAAGAACAAATAGAGCGGGAAATTACCATACCAGGCATTGAGCGTTTCGGCCGTGGGAATGCTCGCACCCGCTTCGAGCGGCCAGCCTGGGATATGCTGAAGTGAAACCAGCCGTGCGCCGCCGGACTGCCTGAGGATACGGGAGACGGGTGACGAACCATCGAGTGTAAGGGCGGCCGGGCTCGGCACTTCACTCCAGTTGGATCCCAGCGCCAGAAGCCGGCCCGATTTGGCCGCCAGAACTGCATCCTCCATTCCGGCGGAAGCGAGAAGACTGGCCGGATCGAGCTGCACCAGCACCAGGCGCTGCGCTGCACCGAACAGCAGAACCAGCGTGCGTCCGTCGCGCGAGGGAAAGGCAGTCCGCCCCCGTTTCGCGTCGCCGAGCATGCCCACATCGAGCGGCAGTACGCCTGCAGGTGCGCCCATCATCTCGGAGAGCGGCTGGCCGTTCTCATCGAGCACCACGATGTTTCGGAGCGATGCGCCACCGGCCTGGGCCAGTGCCGCCGAGGTTTCCGCGGTGCCTCGGGCGGACGCAAAAGCGACGCCGATGGCCGCATAGCGGTCGAGTGCGGAGCCAAGATCGCTGGACATTTCCGCGGCGCGCCGCCCGGTGAAATCCGCGGCTTGCGAAAGCGCATGCTGCCGGTCGCGCTGCATCTGGAGCACCGCCGCCGCGGCAAAGCTGCCACAGATCAGCACCACGCAAAGGATCACGACGGCGCGGACATTCCAGCGCGAGGCGCGTAGCCGGCGCAGGAACATCGGAGTTCCGGCAGAACCGGCGGCCGCTTGCGCGCGCGACATGGGGACCGGGAGAGCCTTGGGTGATTCGCCAAGCCCATTATGATCCTTGCGGATTCGCTGTCGATATTGTGTAGGTGGACCGGCAGATTTCCAGCTTCCAACGGCCGCGTGAAACTGCAACCATGCGGCAGATACAGGGTAGAGGCCTTTCCATGAAGTACGGCATCGATTTCAAATATCTGGCCAAAGGCGCGGACACGCCGACGGACAATTCCTACAAGATCGATTTCGAGGTCGATGAGACGCAGTTCGCCCTGGTCCCGAATGTCGGCGATCACGTCTGCATCCCCGGCGACAATCCCGGCATGCGCAATGTTCCGCTGTCGGGCCGGGTGCGCAGCCGCCTGTTCCACTATCGGCTCGGCTATTGCTACGTGACCGTCGTGGTCGAGGATAGCGACGCCGACTGGAAGTCCATCGGCGGGAACTAACCCGCCGCCTCGGGCACTGAAGCTGGCCGGGAAACGCCCGGAAATTTCTCGACGACGGTGTTCGCGCGTACGAACACCTCAAGAGAGTCGGCAGATTGCGCGCGGCCGGCCCGGGGGCGCCGCCGAAACTCGCCCAGATAAACTCCGCGAAGATTTCCCTCGGGATCGCGCCATCATTTGAAACGGCATCGCTTTCTTTGGAACGCCAAGCTGAATTGGCGGTTCAATAGCGTCACGCTCGCGGTGCCGAGGAACATATAAGCAACCTACGGGGGCGGTCGTGATGGTTTTGTGAATGACCGAACACGTGACAAACGGGCATTCGCAAACGGCCGAGGAATGCCAATTGATCGCCTTGAGCGGATGCGCAGCGGGCTGAGCGCGCGCAGCTAATTAGCACACCCTGATCAACCGGTTTCAACCACAAGGCGGGGTGATATCTGCCCATCACAACCGTGTAGCATCTGCGTGCGAACCTGTTGACAGCATGCAGATGGGGGGATTGAATCCTGGCCTCAATTCTCACGGGGATACCAATGACCAGGAAAGCACTGATGATCTCTGCGGCGCTTGTCGGCATCATGTCCGCAGCGCCGGCCATGGCCAAGGGTACTTTGTACCAACTCCCTCTGGTGTCAGGCAGCACTGAAACAATTGCATTCGGCGTCACAAATAATCTCGCCGTCACCGGATTCTGGCTCAACAGCAGCAGCATCGAAAACGGCTTTGTCGGGCCCGCCGACGGAAGCAGTTATACGACTTTCAACGACGATCCGAGCGGCGGTACGCAGCCGCGCGGAATCAACAGCAAGGGCTACATCACCGGCATCGACGATGTCGGCAGTGGCGATCCGACCTCTTATATACCGTATGAGCGCAGCCCAAAGGGGACTATCACCGACGTGACCAAGGGCGGCGCGCCGCTCAACTATCTCATCCAGGGCATCAACAAGAAGGGCACCTTCTCTGGAAGCTATGAGAACACGTCGAGTGAGATATTCGGCTATACCGGCAAGAATGCCAAATACAAGAGCGCCATCAAGCTGCCGGGCATTACGTCGATCGCCATTGCCGGACGCGGCATCAACGACAAGGGCGATACCGTCGGCTGGTATGAGGACTCGAGCGGTATCCAGCATGGATTCCTGCTGAGCGGCAAGAAAGCCACGACCATCGACGATCCGAACGGCATGACGAATCTCGAAGGCATCAACAACAAGGGAGAAATCAGCGGGCTTTATACCGATGCGTCGGGCAACCGGCACGGCTTCACCTATGACATCAAGAAAAAGAAGTTCACCGAATTGACTGTGCCGAACTCCACCTATGTGGAAGTTTGGGGTCTCAACGACAACGGCGTCGTCGCCATCGATGGAGAGAACTCCAGCGGCGTGTTCGTCGGCTATCTCTATTGTCCGAAGGCCAGTGACTGCCCGAGCACGGCGGCCAAATCTGCGCCGACTCCCGTTCTTGGCCACGCACCGAAACGGCCTCCCACGACTCCGTGATCGAACGCAGAGCTGATTAGAAACTCGACTCGTAAATTTATCGCCCCCCTCCCGCTTGCAGGAGGGGGGCTTTTTTCTGCGCCGTGTTCTATTTTGTGATGGCGTAGATGGTGCCGTAGCCATTGGCGCCGTCATATTCGGCCGTGCCGTAGAGTTTACCCTGAGCGTCGCTCACGGGCGCGTAGTAGGGCGTGGAACCATCGGCGCCGCCGAGAAATGCGTAGAGGATTGTTTCTTTCCGCTTTGGTGAGACTTTGAACACGGTTCCGCAGCCATAGCCGCTGCAATTGGTAGTCCCGCCTTCCACCGTCACGCCATAGAAATTGCCGCTTGCATCGCTCGTGAGGCCGTAGCCGGGGCTGAAACCGTCATTGCCGCCCGCGAAACTATGGATCAGCGTTTCATCGCCCTTGCGGCTGAGCTTGTACATTGCGCCGCAATTGCAGCTACCGCCGCCGAATTTCGCGAGGCCGTAGATATTTCCTTTGCTGTCCCGGACTGGCGTGGAAGTTGGGCTCGCCGCATCTGAGCTGCCGGCGAAATTGTACAACACTGTTTTTGTTCCGCCGGAAGCGAGCTGAAATATCGTGCCGAAACCATGTGTGCCGCCGAACGACGTCGAACCCAGAAGAGTGCCATGTTTCTCCGGCGCGACGCCGGGATAGGGGCTGTCGCCGTCAGCGTCGCCGCCGAAAGAATAGAGAATGCTTTCGTTGCCGCTGGCCGAAACTTCGAACACCGTGCCGTAAAACGTCCCGCCCTCGAGCGTGGTGCCGTAGAGATTGCCCGATTTATCCATCGCCAGGGGCGCAAACGGATTGAATCCGTCGGGCTGGCCGGTGAAGGTATGAAGCACCGTCTCCTTACCCTTGCGCGACAATTTGTAAACGATCCCGCAATTGCAGGATCCGCCGCCGCTTTCAGTGGTGCCATAGAGATTGCCATGGCTGTCGACGAGCGGCGCGGAGAGCGGACCTGCGCCGTCATTGCTTCCAGCAAAGGCGTAGAGCACGGAGAAGGTGCCGTCTTTGGCGATCCTGAAGATCGTTCCCTGTCCGCCCGTGCCACCGCTGCTCGCGGCGCCGTAGAGATTGCCTTTTGCGTCGATGGTCAGACCAGCAAAGGGATAGGCGCCGTCGCTCCCGTTGGTGAAGGTGTAGAGCGTCTTCTCGCCCGCGGTTGCAGCGGACGCGGCCAGAACGGCGCCGATGGCGAGCATTTTGCCGGCAAAATTACCAAAACTATGCACGGAGTGTCTCCCGACGATTTTCACCGCCGAGGGTAGCCGCTCCGGGCTCGCGTTGGAATTCCCTATAGGTTTGGCCAGGATCAATTTTCTTTTTGCGCTGCTCCGCTTTTTGCAATGCGTGCTTTGGCGTTGGTCTAATATGTACCGGGATAGCCCCATCCGGTGGTCAGATCGAAATAGGCACCCAACTCGCCCTTGATGAAAACTCCGACTTTTGTCTCGTCGTCATATCATCGCACTTCCACATCGGCCGCCGTGAAGTCAGGTACACCGCCATAGGCTTGTACCGCGCCGAGTATCCGTTCTCCGTCCTTTGCATCCAGGTCATGGAAATAAAACCAGCTGGTTTCATCATTCGCGTCGAATACCCCGGCGTACCGACCGTCCCGGCCAATGCTGTAACGGAAGATGTCGAGCATTTCGTGACCAACTGAAGATCGTTACGTAAAGCGCCATACTACTTGGTACCAGATGGGAATCTATGCAAAATATTCCACTTTTGTTGCGAGCGGAAACGGAGATATCCTTCGCTTGGACCTGCAAGAGGGTATGCGAGATGAATAAATTCACACAGATCGCCATGGTGGCGGCGATTTTCCCGATTGTTGTGCCTTCTTCGCATGTCTTTGCTGCAACGGAGTCAGTGATCTACTCATTTCAGGGCGGTGCGGATGGTGCCAATCCACAAGGAGAATTAACTGAGAAAAATGGTACTTTCTATGGCGTAACCGAGTTCGGCGGCGGTGGTAATAATCCTGCATGCAACGCATCATGCGGTACCGTATACGCGCTGCACCCGCAAACCGGTGCGGAATCTGTTATGCATGTTTTCGGAAAGGGTTCGGACGGGTGGAGCCCGTATGCCGGCCTGACTGCAGCGAAAGGAATGCTCTATGGTACGACAAACTTGGGGGGCTCCAACACCACAGGCGACTGCGAATTTGTTGGCTGCGGTACCGTGTATTCCATCAATATGGGAAGCGGCGAGGAGTCTGTGATTTATTCATTCCAAGGTTTTCCGGGCGACGCCGAGAGTCCGGAAAGCAGTTTGACCAACATCAAAGGCACGCTCTACGGAACAAGTTCGGCTGGTCGGGGCAACGATAAGCAGGGGTGTCCGAGCGGTTGCGGCACGGTTTTTTTGATGCAGCTGCAGACCGGCTCCGAACGCGTCATTCATTCATTTTATAGCGATGGTCGCGGTGGCCGTGATCCACAGGCGCGCCTGACTTATGCCGGCGGAATACTTTACGGTACCACAAGTTCTGGCGGCTCCGACAATGTCGGCACGTTATTTTCGATTGATATCAGGAAAAGTAACAGGATGCGTGTTATTCACACGTTCGGCAGTAAGGGCGGTGACGGTGCTGAGCCCTATGCCGGGGTCATTGACGTAAATGGGACGCTATACGGTACGACCGAATGGGGTGGAACGTACGGGTACGGCACGGTCTACGCTATTGATGCAAAAGCAGGTACTGAAACAATACTTCATTCCTTCAACGACAATAGGCAGGATGGTTTCAATCCAACTGCCGATCTTTTGGAGCTGAACGGCGTGCTATACGGGACAACTCCTTACGGAGGTCTGAATTCGGCGGGCACGGTGTATTCGATCGATCTAGCCACGGGCATCGAGACAATCATTTATTCTTTTTGTGTTACCGATGGTTGTGCAGATGGTGAAACGCCGTATTCGGGCCTTACAAATATCAAGGGGAGGCTGTACGGGACTACATATAGCGGCGGTGCGCGCGATGCTGGAACGGTCTACGCGATTTCACTCAAAGACTGATACGAAGTGAACAACGAGAGTTATTTCTGACTCACCCGCTTGAACCGAAGCGCCGTCCAGTCCTCGTCGATGGCGATCTGGCTGACCGTATCGAGGCCATGGGCGATGGCGGCTTCGTGGAGCATGTCGCGGTTCAAATCACCCGCAAGCTTCGAGGTCAGTTTCGGATAGGCGAGCCAGAGGATTGCGGCTTGCGGCGCGCGCTCCAAATCGGCAAAACGTGTTTTCAACTCCTTGCCGTCTTTTGCAAACACAAGCAGCACATCTGCATCGGCCAGCTTTGCGCGGGCGTCGGCGGCACCTATCAACGCATCGACCCCGCGAGGTGCGCTGAGAATAGCGAGGCGGCGGCCTTTCTTTACCTGCAGGCGTTCGGCAATCGGTTTGTCCGACATCTCAGCTCCGCGACGAAAGAACGAAACGATTGCCTTCGGAATCGATCATGATCGCAAACCGGCCCCAGGGTTGTTTTGTAGGGGGGCTTTCGAATTCCACGCCGCGCTCGCTGAGCTGGCGGTAAGTCGCTTCCACATCGTCGCAATCGAGCGAGCCGTTGAAGCGGATCGGCACCTTGTCTTCCTCGCCGGGCGGGGTGAACAGTACAAAGCCGGTTTCGGAATGCCCGATCCCCAATTCGATCCAGCGCTGACCGGGCCCGAAAGGCTGATCGGTGATCAAACGGAAGCCGAGCTTCTCCGTATAAAAGGCCAGCGCGCGATCCTGGTCGCGCGTCGGTATGGTGACCAGTTTCACGCTGCGGATCATGGCCGGACCTTTCGTTTGAACTTTGCTTGCCCGAGGCGCGCGGCGGTGACAAGCCTGTCCCATGAAGACTATAGTCACGAAGGCATCGCAGACAATCGGCGTTGATCCCTATGTGCTGGGGCCGTTGATGGCCGATCTGGTCGGTCATGACCGGCGGCCCGGCGCTTACATTCTCTATCTGGCGTTGCTGCGCCTGGGCGGGCGGCGCGGCGGGGTGGGAATTAGTCTTCAGGAGCTGGCGACAGCAACCGGGTTGTCGAAAAGCGCCGTGCAACGGTCGGTTATCCATCTTCGCCGGCGCGGGCTCATCGCGATGGAATCGACCGGGCGTACCCAGGCGCCCCGTTACTTTGTCCGCCAGCCCTGGCGGCGGTGACCTTCCAGATACCTAGGGTGGGTCGGCATAACCCTATTGGATAGATCGGGATTTTGGTATTTATGGCGCCTTGGGCATGATCCAAGGCTCGCAAGGGGCTCCGGCAGGAATCTTTGCGATGGAGCAGGGGACGCAACATGACGAATACCGAAATCCGGCAACGCTCGGCCACGGCAACATCCGGCTGGCGCGAACTTTGGCTCAAGGAAGATTGGTGGGCGGTCTGGGTCGGGCTCGGCATCGTGCTTGTCGGTTACGTCCTCTTCGCACATGGCGCGAGCCTGAAATGGATCGCGGTGACGCCCACGAAATGGTCGAGCTTTTCGCAGCTTGGTGCGCAATTCTCGGCCAATGCGCTTCGTTACGTGGCGCAGTTTGCGGCGTGGCTGGTGATTTTTTCCGTCGCGCTTTCCGCTCTCGGCCACAGGATTTCGGCGTTTCTTCCGTCCTTCGTATTTCTCTATCTCTTCTCGGTGGCGATCTTTGCATTGGGGCAATGGGCCAATGCGAGCTATTATAATCTCGAACCGCCTTTGGTGGCGCTGGTTCTGGGTTTGCTGATCTCCAATGTTACCGGCCTGCCGCGCTGGATGGATGCGGGGTTCCGCGTCGAGTTCTACATCAAGACCGGCATCGTGCTCCTCGGCGCAACATTGCCCTTTGCGCTCATCGCCTGGGCAGGGCCCACCGCAATCCTCCAGGCATCGATCGTCTCGATCATTACCTTCCTGGTGATATTCGTCGTGGCGTACTGGCTGGGCCTCGACAAACGTCTGGCTGCTACGCTTGGCGCAGGCGGCGCGGTGTGCGGCGTGTCAGGCGCGATCGCGATTGCGGGCGCTGTCGGCGCGAAGAAGGAACATGCGCCGATCGCCATCACGGTCGTGATCCTGTGGGCAATCGTGATGATATTTGCATTGCCATTCGCGTCGCGTCTCCTGTTGCTTCCGACGGGTGTAGCGGGTGCCTGGATCGGGACATCGGAATTTGCCGATGCGGCGGGGCTCGCCGCCGCGCAGGCCTATGGTGGATATGCGGGTCACGTTCAGGGCATCGCCGGAACGAGCGATCAGGCGGTGTGGTCGTTCACGTTGATGAAAGTAGTGGGCCGCGACGTCTGGATCGGCATCTGGGCATTCGTGCTCGCGGTGATTTCAACGACATGGTGGGAGCCGACGGAAACGGGCGCAAAGCCCCAAGCCGGGCAGATCTGGTCGCGCTTTCCGAAATTCGTGATCGGCTTCATCGTAGCGTCGCTGCTTGTCACCTGGGCCTCACAGGGTTACAGCCTCGCAGAGTATAACAAACACGTCGTTCCGACGTTCGTCGGCCCGATCAAGGATTTGCGGACCTGGGCGTTCATCTTCTGCTTCTTCTCCATCGGATTGACGACTCGCTTCCGCGAACTTGCCAGCGCAGGAACCAAACCATTCGTAGCGTTCAGTGTCGGCGTCGCCGTCAATGTCGCGTTGGGGTTTGTTTTGTCCGTGATCGTGTTCGCGTCGCATTGGACAAGCCTGACACGGTGATGGAGCGGCGGCCGTGATGTGGTGGCGTTCCCGCGAGAGCAGCGGCAGCGGACCGGCTGAAGATGCGGCATCTGTGCCGTCGTGCAGCACCTGCCGTCACTTCGTGAATGATCCGCGAATCGTTGAACCGCTCACACCGGGGCTGGTCAGTTTCGGATCGGGTGATGCCTCGGTGCGGGCCGATGACGGGCTGTGCCTGCTTCATGAGCGATATGTCGACGCCCAGGCCGGTTGTTCGCACTACGAAACCGGCACGCTATAAGATCAGGCCAAACGGCACGACCTTGTTTGCAACGTCGTGGCCGATATCGGCGGTGCCGAGAAACGGTATCCCCGATTCCCCGCACCAGTGACGCAGGGTCTGTTCCGGCGTTTGCCCAAATTCCGGCTCGTTTGACGGCACGGCGCTGACGCGGCCAAGTTTGAGCCCCGCGACTTTGCGGATGCCTTCGTTATTTGTCACCTGCCACAGCGCGCGATCGATCCGGTAGAGATGTTCGGATACCTCCTCGACCATTACGATGTGATCCGTCAGATCGGGTTCATAGGGCGTGCCCAGCAGACGGGACAAAATGGTGAGATTGAAGGCTGCGGTGGGCAAAGAATCCGCTACCGACGCTTCGAGCGCGCGTGTATCACGATCCATCAGCCATGCGAGCGCCCGCCGAACGGCGGCCTCGCCATTCTCGCGCAGAATGTCGGCCGCCATCGGGCCGTGAAAGGCTTGCGTGGCGCCGTGTTCATAGAGCGCCGCGAGCAGCGAACCGGCATCGCTATAGCCGAGATAAGTTTTATCCATCGCGGCAGGTGTCAGCCTGTCCAGCACGCGCGGCACGATACGGCAGGCTCCATAGCCGCCACGCGCGATCCAGATCGCATCGATCTCCGAATCGTTGGCGAAATCGAGAAATGCTTCCGCCCGCGCAGCGTCGTCGCCCGCGAAATGGCCCCCTGCGAGAAAACATTGTGGATGAAAACGAAGTGCGGCGCGGTCGCCATATCGCTCGGCTGCAAGCGCCGTCACGCGTTCGGCGACCGCCGCATCGATCCGCGAGCCCGGCGCGATGATACCGATCCTGACTTTGTCCATGCAGTGTTTCTTGTCACCTTCCATCGCGCCTTATAGCTTCCGCCGATGGAAAAAAACTATTTCTTCTGTGGGATAGGTGGCAGCGGGATGCTGCCGCTGGCGCTGATCGTTCAGGCCCGCGGCGCGCGCGTGGCAGGCTCGGATCGCTCGCTCGATCAGGGGCGTATGGCGCAGAAATTCGATTTCCTCCGCGAGCGTGGCGTCACATTGTTTCCCCAGGATGGAAGCGGTATCCGAAGCGCCGCACAGACTTTGGTGGTCTCCACCGCCGTCGAGGGCACCGTTCCCGACGTCGTGGCCACGCGCCGGATCGGCGCCAAGATCGTCACCCGTGCCGAGCTGTTGGCGGAGTTGTTCAATGCGGCGCCTACGCCCATCGGTGTCGGCGGGACGAGCGGGAAATCGACAACGACCGGCATGCTGGGCTGGATTCTCGAGCAAGCAGGCCGCAATCCCACCATCATGAACGGTGCAGTGATGAAGAATTTCGTCACGCCTACGGTGCCTTTCTCGAGCGCTGTCGTCGGCGATGGGGAAGAGTTCGTCAGCGAAGTGGATGAGAGCGACGGCTCGATCGCGCGCTATCAGCCGCGCATCGGCGTTGTGACCAATATCGCGTTCGATCACAAATCTCTCGATGAGCTGCGCGCTTTGTTCGGCAGTTTCGTCGCCCGCTCGCGCATTGCCATTCTCAATCTCGACAATCCCGAAACGGCCACTCTTGCGGCCCGCACGCCGCATGAAAAGCTGATGGCATTCAGCTTGGAAGATGAGACTGCAGATATCTTCGCAACCGCATTGAGGCGGCAAGGCGAGGGGAGCGTTTTCGAACTACACGAGCGGGATAGCGACGCGCGGGCCGAGGTGATGTTGCCGGTGCCGGGACGCCACAATGTGCAGAATGCACTTGCCGCCATTGCCGCCGCGCGCGCAGCGGGCGTTCCGCTTGCGGAAGCTGCTAGAGCGTTGGAAAGTTTTGCAGGTCTTCGGCGGCGCTTCGAGATTGTCGGCTCCGCGGAAGGAATTACCATCATCGATGATTTCGGTCACAACCCCGACAAGATTTCGGCGACGCTGGCGACGGCGCATGAAACGGAGGGCCGCTTGCTCCTCCTGTTCCAGCCCCACGGCTTCGGCCCACTCAAACTGATGAAGAACGAGCTCATCGAAGCTTTCTCGCGGAACATGCATGCAGATGATATGTTGTTCATGCCGGATCCCGTCTATTTCGGAGGCACAACCGACCGCAGCGTATCGAGCCGCGATATCACCGATGGCATAAAAGCGAGTGGCCGTTCGGCGCGTGCGATCGCGGAGCGGGCGGATTGCGGCACGGCGCTGCTGGCAGAGGCCCGCGCCGGGGACCGGATCATCATCATGGGCGCTCGAGACGATACGTTGTCGGCTTTCGCCACAGGGCTCCTTCGGGAAGTGGCAGAGCGGCTGCCGGCTTGAAATAGTGCCTGGGCCGGCAGGCCTGTAAATCCGGCCTTAACCGCACCGCGGCAACTTGCCTTCCATTCGCCGCCGGGCATGATCGCCTGGCGGGGTGAGTCGCGAAGGGGCTCTCTATGTCAAGCTATATCGATCGTGTTCTGCAGCCGGGCGAGACGGTTCGTTATTCGGGCACTTTACACTGGGTGATCTTCCTGCCCGGACTGGTTCTCGTGGTCTTCGGCGTTGTTGGTCTTTTGACAATGTTGATCTGGCCCGGCGCGGGCCACATTTTCAGGACATTCTATATTGTGTTCGGCCTCGCTTCCGTATTTGGCGTCATGCACCTCCTGTCGGCTTGGGTCAGGCAGCAAACGACGGAAATCGCCGTCACCAATCATCGCATCATCTACAAGATCGGCCTTGTCTCCCGCCGCAGCGTCGAGATGAACATGGACAAGGTCGAGAGCGTCGATGTGAACCAGGATATTTTCGGCCGTCTGTTCGACTACGGCACGGTGACGATCCGCGGAACGGGCGCAGGCCTCGAGCCGCTGATTACAATCGCCTCGCCGCTCGCGCTGCGCAACGCGATCACGGTGGGTCCGACATCCTAGTATTGGGGTCTAGATACCCGGACGCTTACGGTCTCATGCCAGTAGCCGTTACGACCCAAAGCGGAACTCGAAAGGGGCCGGTCCAAGACTAAACGCCAAGCCATTCCAAGCCCCCCGGTAGATCAAGAATGGAATAGTCCACCTGCAAGACACGGCGATGCGACGGATTGGATGCAGCTTTCGAAGCGTGAAGGATTGGGGTCGCGTAAAGCCAGACATCGCCTGCATCTGCATGGCACGCGAAAACCCCGCACTGCTTCACCGCTTCGGCAATGTTTCTGTCAGAAATACGCCCAAGCTTATGCGACCCCGGCGCAATCAAAAGGGGCGCATTGCTCTCTGTCACAGGATCAAAGTGGACACGCAATGTGACCATAGTCGCAAGCAGATCGAAGGGTGGTTCGACATGAACCATACCGTCCTTGACCGTCCATGGACCAAATCCGCTAACGGCCCTCCGCTCTTTAATCGCGATGGTGCGATCCTGATGCCATCCCAAGCTCCAGTTCTTGGTCCCCTTCTTGTCGAACAATATGGTACGTACGGGCCTACAGTTGATGCCAAGAACCGAAGCTGCCACCTTTCCGATTGAACCACTTGCGGCAAGAAATGGCCGCAACTCTGGTACTCCGTGAAGCCTAAGCCCCGGCTGATCAGTAGGGAGCGGGGGGATCGCCGCCTTGATCGCGCCCAGTTCTGCGGCTGGTAGACAGGGACTAAACAGTTGTGCGCCGTGAACCGAAAAGATCAGCATCCAATTCCATCAACATAGTACGCCTGAGCGCTCGGTATTCGGCGCAAAGCTTACATTCCAAATGTCACGAATTCGGCGAACTCACTATCCTGATATTGCAGCCGCTCTGCTAACGGTTGGTCTTTGCGATCCAGTCTTTCAGCGGCACCAGCCACTCTTTTCTGGGCTGAAAAAATGCGCCGTGGCCTTTTCCCGTGGAGATGGGCACTTCCTTGAACGAGGTCAGATGGCTCCGCGCGGCAAGCTTTGCGCAAGAGCCGAGCTGGTCGGATGTTTCATAGATGGAAAGCAGATTGCCACCCAGGACCAGATGAGGCTCGGGAGGGTCGCGATCGAAATCCCCGTTCTGGCAAATCGCCAGCAACGCCGTGTTGATCCCCAGGGAAGCGAGGTCGCTCGCGGCGAAGGCCGTCAACTGGCCGCCGCGCGAAAACCCGACCAGCGTGATCCGGCTTGGCGCAACACCCGCCTGAATGAGGCGATGGACCCAGGATTTCAGCGTCTCCACATAGGCTGCAAAGTTCGTGTTCTTTGGACGTTGCTGGGAAATGAGATTGAAACCCCCACCGGCGAAGATGGCCTCCCTGACCGCGGGGAAGTCGTACTGCCCGAATTTTGGCGATACGGGCCTCGGATCGGTCCCTTCGACGATGAGGCCGTGCGAATAGATCACATACCGCTCGCTGGCGTGGATCTTGTCCGGAAATTTGTCGTAGAGCTCTGCGGCTCTTGCGCTAACCGGGAGCGTCATCAGCAGTACAAAACAAAGAAGAAGCGAGCGCACAACTCATCTCATTACCTGATACGGCGTAGCCTAAGCATAATTCCGCTATGCCCGCGCGTCAAATTCCAGCCCCGTCACGTCGCCACGAGCACGATGGCGCCGTTCCATTGTGCGAGTACGTTTGCAACAGTCTGCCCCAGATAGAGCGAATCTCCAGTGCGCCGCGCAGCCCCAATCACGATCAGATTGGCGCCGATGCGTCTCGCTTCGCTCAAGATCGCCGCGTCCGGCGGTTCGTTCGTCTGAACGGATGTGCGGATATTTTCATAGCCGTAGCGCGCGGCAAGCGACTTTATATCGTGCAGTAATGCCCGCTCGTTTCTTTTGCGGGTGCGGTTTCGACGGCTTCCATTGGCCGCATTCCCACGCTCGCCGATATGCAGAGCGGATATCCGCGTCGTGCCGGCCGGCGATATGGCGAAAGCGATCTCCGCGCCGCGCCGTGATGGCTCGGTGCCGTTTACTGGAATAAGTATATTGAAATCCTCGGGCGCCGTTACATCGGCACCCCGGCTGGCGATCGTCAGCGCCATGGGGCCATCGAAACCCATCGCGGCGCGATCGACGTTCGCAGAGAAACTGCCGTCGGCGTTGCGCATCTTCTCCACCCCGACGAGCAGCAGATCATAGCCTTTCAGGCTTTCTTTCGCGACCGCGCGGTCGACGCGCTCCAGCTCGACGCGTGCAAGCACGTCAACCTTCTCAGGCCGCGCCTCGCCCATTTGTTCGATCGCTTCGCGATGTCCCTCCTTGGCGCCCGCGACGGCAACCGCTTCCAGTTCGGCCGGTGCCCGCTCAAGTGCGGCTTCACTCATGCGTTTGGGTTGCTGAGGCATATGGAGAACCGTGACCGGCAGTCCGCGCTGACCGGCGATGAAACCGGCCAGCCGTGTCGCAAGCTTACCGTTATTTCCTTCATCCGCCGCGATCAGCAAGCGCTCGAACCGGCTGACAAAGCCGCGCGCGTCGATTTCTTCTTTTTCCAGCCTTTCGCTCTCTTCCTTGCTCATGGAAATACGGGCGAGCGACCAACGCAGAAGAGGCGGCATGGCCATAGTGGTAATAACAGCCATGGTCAGGATCATGGTATAGAGTGTGTGCGTCAGCACGCCCATGCTGAGGCCGATGCTGGCAACGATCACTTCGGTGCTGCCACGCGCATTCATGGCGCAGCCAAGTGCCAGCGATTCCCGCCCCGAAAGTCCGCTGCTGCGGCCGCCCAGGAACGCACCGCCGAATTTGCCCACGCTGGCCACAGCTACGAGAGCAAGCGTGAATAATGCAAGATGCGGATCTTTCAGAACCGTCAGATCTGCCGAAAGGCCCGAGAGGCCGAAGAAAATCGGCATGAAGAATGCGGTGATTAGTCCCCGCAGCTGCTCTTCGATATGTCCCGACAAAATCGGCGAGCCCCCTATCAGCACGCCCGCGACGAACGCACCCAGCACGGTGTTGACGCCGATTGCCTGGGTGACGAGTGCCAGCACGCACATCAAAATCAGGATTGCGGTCACAACCGCATATTCGCTGGCGGAATTGTCATTCACCCAGCGGATCAGCTGATAGACCAATCTGCGGCCTATCGTATAGCTGAGCGCGAGGAATATCGCCGTGCCGATCACCGGCCTTGCAAGATCGGCAATCGAAAAACCCTTCGCTCCCGCAAGGCCAAGCGTCAGGGAAACGATCACCCAGCCTGCGGTGTCTTCCAGGATCGCCGAGCCGACGATGATTTGCCCGAGATTTCGGCGCATGAAATTCATTTCGCGCACGATCATCGCCACGATCTTGATTGAGGAGATTGAGAGCGCCGTACCGAGGAACAGGGCACCGACCAATCGCAAATGCGGGTCGGGAATGAGTGAACTCGGGATGTACCAGCCCAACGCAAAGCCGCATCCAAACGGAATGGCCACGCCCGCGGCCGAAACCATCAATGCGGGTGGTCCGACTTTGCGCACCAGCTTCAGATCGGTCTCCATGCCGGTCAGCAACAGCAGCATCATCACACCGATATTCGAAATCCCCGCGACGAGACTTTTCTGGCTCGCGCTGTCGGGAAAAATCAGATGATGTGCTGTCGGGAAAAGCCACCCGAATAACGAAGGGCCAAGCACGAGGCCGGCCAGAAGCTGACCGATGACGCTCGGCTGCCCGATCCTCTGCATCAACTCGCCGAGCCCGCGACCGACCAGTAGCAGCAGCACGATCTGCGCGACAAATATCATATCGGCGGAGCCGGTCAGCGCAGTCCCCGCGCTCTTTGCGCTTTCCGCGGCAGTGGCGCTATTTGCGAGCAGGAGGAAGGTGGGAAACAGCGCGATAAAGAATAGTTGTTTTGTAATCCTTCCCATCGGAACTAGGCCGTGGCGTGCGCTGCATCGACGCCCTGATTTTCAGCCGAAAGTGCAGGATCTGGCGCAGACTGATGTCCAGAGGCAGCGAGAATTCGTGCCATGGCCTCGCAAAGCGCAGTGACCACGTCGCAGCCCGCTACTTCGACGGCATCGAGGAAACGGCTGTTATCATCTCGCATGCCCCAGAATCCGGTGATCGCGTCCGCACCCGGAATGCGCCGGCGAAGGCGTCTCATCAAATAATGTGCGTTCGTGCCGCTGCCGGGCTCGAGATAGGAGAGGCAGATGATGCGGATGCCCTCGGGATCGAGAGTCTGGATGTTTGAGGATGATGCGTCGTCCGCGGAAATCAGCCTCGCACCGATCCCGCTTTTATTGAGAAGATCCATAAGGAGAAGCGCCGCAGCTTCGTCGAGCACGCTGCGTCCCGCGACACATAATACAGGCCTGTCTCGCCAATCCGGGGGCAGCTTGAACTGAGGTTTGTCTGTTTCTGCGGCATCCTTCGTCGCGTCAGTGCTGAGAATATGTGCGTCGGAATCCACATGATCGGAAAGGTTCAATATCAGGACTTCGACGAGCGCTTTAATACTGGCACAACGGGTTTCGTCCAGCACGCCGCGATCGGCATCTGTCTGGGCGAGCACCAGACCCTTCAGGGCGATGTCGTAATATTCGCGGAGAGAATGTTGCCGCAGAAATGTTTCGGCGAGGCGTGCTGCGTCGTCAGGATCCCCTGCCAGGATGCGGAGGTAGAAACTTTCTTCATGGGCAAGCGGCGGCCGGTTTCCGAGCAGCACGTCCAAGAATTTCAGGCGCTCAACGTGACGACCGAGCACGGCAAGGCAGAGTGTCAGCGGTGTCGATAAGATAAGACCGACGGGTCCCCATACCCAGGTCCAGAACGTTGCGGCAACGACGACTGCTACAGGCGAAAGCCCGGCCGACTTTCCATATAGAAACGGTTCGATCAACTGCCCCGTAATCGGCTCGAGACCGAAATACAACGCCGCTGTCCAGAACATTTTGGACCAGCCGGGATCCACGGCAAGCGATAAGGCCAGCGGAGCAACGGCGGCGAGGGGCACGCCGACATAGGGAATGAACCGGAAAATCAGGACCACCAGTCCCCATAACCACGGATTGGGCACGCCTATGAACCAGAGGCCTGTACCAACTGCGGCGCCGAAGATTGTGTTGATCGCAGTTTGCGTCAGCAGATAACGGCTGACACGGCTCGCCCCGTCATCGAGCGCGATCTTGGCGCGCTGCAGATCGCCTGTGCCCGCAATCCAGATGAATCGGTCGCGCAGATCCTCTTTCTGCAGAAGAATGAAGACTACGAAAATCACGGCGATGCCTGCCGTCGCCAAAGGATCGAGCAAAGGCCGCGTGAGGTTTTCGATGATCTGGATCGGCGACGCCGAAGGCTGGCGGATGACGACCGGCATGGGCCGCTCAGGAAGAGCGGCACCCGGCCGTCTAACATCGTCATGCGCCACCTGGGCAGACGACAACTGATTGTCGAGATTGTTGAGCAGCGACGACACGCGGCCGATCACATTGTTCGACGCGGCCGATGATTCCAGCGCGTGGACCTTATGAGCGATGTTACGCTGGTAATTGGGAAGGTCGGCGGCGAGGTGTGCCAGCTGGGTTCCAATGAAAAGGCCCACAACGCCGATCACCGTTATCGCGAAAAGGGTTGCCACCAGAACGGACATGACGCGTCCCACGCGAAGGCGCCGCAGGCCCGTGACCGCCGGCGCGAGGGCAAAGGCCAGCAGGATGGCGAGAGCAAGCGGTACCAAGATGGGACGGGCAAAATAGATTCCCGCAATGATGATCGCCGCCACAATGGCGGAGGCTGCAAACCGCACCTGTGGATCGGTTCCCGCCATGGCTTCCGGCCGGGCACGTCTAATCGTCTGCGCCATGCGTCCCTTCCGGTCGGGCTGCGAAGGAAACGCCTTTGTCACGGTTAAGTTCAGCCGGTAAAGCCGATCCGTGAAAATTCGCTTCAAATTTATCTCGACTACAACATCCTGTTTGCATCGATTTGTACCTATAGTTCAGGCTTTCGATTGAACTCCCCCGGAACAGCGTGACACTACGCGCCAACATCGCGCGGGCTATGTGCCACGCCGATACAAAATAAAAAGGGCCAGTAATCATGAAGACCGTCCACCGCGGCCTAGCCATGGCCGCGACCGCTATTGTGTTGTCTGCCTGTGCCGCGTCGCCGGAAAGCATCAAGGCGCACAACGTCAATTCGCAGCAATTTTCCTACCTCACCTGCCCGCAATTGGCCGAGTACAAGGCCACGCTAAAAGCCGCCTACGACAAGGCAGCCGATTCGGAAAACAATGCGCGGATGGAAGATGCTGCCAGCAGCATCATAATCGGCGTTCCGCTGGGTTCTGCTACGCATGAATCGGTTCCCTGGCAGATCGGTGATCTGAAGGGCCGGATGGTCGCCATTTCGCAGCTGCAGGTCGCGGACAAATGCGATCAGCCGCGCGAAGCAACGGCGGAGCAGCAATAAGCCTGTCCGGACGCTAGCCGCCCGGAACATGACATGCCAGACGCGAGGCGGGCGCAATGCCCGCCTTTTGCGTTTCCGCAATCTGCGTCTAGGCTGAGCAATCGAATCTCAGTTCGCGGATATTTTGTCGTTTCCTGCTACTCTGGCGATCCTGTTTTTCGCTTCGCTCTGGGCCGGCGTGCAAAATGCGCTTGCCGGTGGAGGATCGTTCATTACTCTGCCGGCCCTCATGCTGACGGGCATGGATGCACGTGCCGCCAATATCACTTCAACGATTGCGCTTTTTCCGGCACAGATCGCGACGGGATGGACGGGGCGTAAGTTTGTAACGGGCGCGGGCGGACTATCCTTTCGCACGCTTGCCCTGATAAGCCTCGCCGGCGGTGCGCTGGGTGCGTTGCTTCTTCTGATCACGCCGCCGGCTTTCTTTGCTCGGCTTGTGCCCTGGCTGGTATTGTTCGCGACAGCGATTTTCGCCTGGGGCAGCTTCGGGAAGAAAAAGGACGCCACGCGTGGTCTTGGCCGGTTCGGCGTAGCGGTCGCCCAGTTCCTGATCGCGATCTATGGGGGATATTTCGGCGGAGGGATCGGCTTTCTAATGCTTGCGGCGCTGACCGCGGCAGGCCTGGTCATCCGTACCGCCGGCGCTACGAAGAACGTGTTGGCGTCGATCATGAACGCCTCGGCTGTTGCGATTTTTGTGTTCTCGCCCGATGTGCGATGGCTTCAGGCGTTCATATGCGCAAGCGGAGCGATCGGCGGCGGTATTGCGGGCGGCCTGCTGTTAAATCGGGTGAATGAACGCGTTCTCCGAATCGGCATCGTCGTTTTGGGCGTCGCTCTCACTGTCGGGCTTTTCCTTCATTCGCCCTGAAGCGAGGCCTTTTGGCTGTAGACTACCCGTGTCGTGAGCGCGTACCGTAAAATCATTCACATCGACATGGACGCTTTTTACGCGTCGGTGGAGCAACGCGACGATCCGGCGCTGCGTGGATGCCCCGTCGCAGTCGGGCATGGTGCAAGACGCGGTGTGGTCGCGGCGGCAAGTTATGAAGCGCGTGTCTTCGGCGTACGTTCGGCGATGCCTTCGACAACCGCGTTGCGCAAATGCCCCGAGCTCATTTTCGTGCCGCCGCGCTTCGACGTTTATCGCGGCATTTCAAATCAGATACGGACGATCTTTGCCGAATATACTCCGCTCATCGAACCGTTGTCGCTCGATGAAGCCTATCTCGATGTCACTGCAAATATACGTGGTTTGCCCTCTGCTTCGGCGACGGCTGCGGATATCCGCGCGCGCATTCTTGCGGAAACAGGACTCACGGCCTCGGCGGGGATTTCTTATAACAAATTTCTTGCGAAACTTGCATCCGACCATAGGAAGCCGAACGGTCAGTATGTCATCACGCCGGCCGCAGGTCCTTCCTTCATTGAGGCTCTGCCCGTCGCGAAATTCCATGGCGTAGGACCCGTCACCGCTGCCAGGATGAACTCACTCGGTATTTTGACAGGCGGCGATCTCCGGCGGCTGCCGCTTGACTATCTGACGCGGCATTTCGGCAAATCGGGATCGTGGTACCATGCCATTGCGCGCGGCGAGGATGACCGCGCCGTCTCGCCGGATCGGGTCCGCAAATCCTCCGGTTCCGAGACGACGTTTTCCACGGATCTCATCGAACCGAAAGCCATCGAGGCCGCAGTGCAGGAGATGGCCGATGATGTGTGGGCCTGGTGCGAGAAAGCGGGAAGTTTGGGCCGCACGGTCACCGTGAAAATCAAATATGCGGATTTCCGTCAGATCACCCGCAGCCGAACGGTCGCGTCGCCGGTCCGCAGCAAAGATACGTTGCGCAGCATCAGTGTGGATCTCGTGCGCACGATTCTGCCGCCCGCGATCGGGATTCGTCTGGTTGGCGTTACTCTTTCCTCGATCGGTCCGGACATACCGGAGGAATCGGCGCAGATGGGATTTGATTTGTGAGAGTAGCCGCTAACGCAGATCCCAGCGCGTGCGGAAAATCATATCGCACAGGCCCGGGCTTCCAAACCCGTCGCTGAAGCTCACGCGCGAGCGGCGGTGATGTTCACCATGCGCATGACTCGAAATCAGCGATGCGGGTATCACATTCGAGAGCGAAGCACGCCCGGATGCGATCGATTGGCGGATCCCAGCGGCGAAATCATAGCCGGAATGTTCATAGAGGCCGCCGACTGCGCCCAATCC
>DASXXW010000268.1:0-9165 GCA_036502865.1 Rhizomicrobium sp. | reverse complement strand
TGTCTCCTCGAAACTATCGAAGTCAAACGCTCCCCGGAAGGCTTCCAGGTCTATCTGAGCAGTTCCGAGGGACGACGATCTTTCTTGATACCGCGCACCGAGTCTCCATCGCTGCTACGTGACCTGGAAGCAGCAATCCATGTAATGCGCGCTCATCCCTGATTGAGCATACATTACTTCATCGGCTGGTAAGTCTTACCGGCTCCTCCCTATACAATTCGGGATAGATCGCCTTCAATCGTGCGATCTTGGGAAGATCGTTGACGACGATGTAGAGGCTGTCCGGATTATGGATAAGGTAATCCTGGTGATAGGCTTCAGCGGGGTAGAACCCGGATAATCTGTCTACGCGTGTGGCAATCGGCGCAGCAAATACATGCGCCCGGTTGAGCTGGTCAATATAGGCGCGTGCGAGCTTCTCCTGATCTGCATTCGCGAAGAAAATATTCGACCGATACTGCGATCCTTCGTCGGGTCCCTGGCGGTCAACTTGCGTTGGATCATGTGCCACCGAGAAGTAGATTCGCAGTATTTTCCCATAAGTAATTACCGCAGGATCAAATATGATCTTCACGGACTCCGCCTGTCCCGTCGAACCCGAACTCACGGTCTCGTATTGCGCGGTCGAAGCCGCACCGCCCGAATAGCCCGCGATCACCTGGCGAACGCCCTTCACATGTTCGAAAAGCCCCTGCATGCCCCAGAAACAACCGCCGGAGAGAACGGCGGTTTCATTGCCGGGCATATGTGCCATCGCCTCGTCCATCGCTGGCGCAGGAATAGCCCTTGCGGCTTCGTCCGCCACCACTCCAGAGTCGGAAACAAGAAGCGCTGCACAGAGCGCCAGCGGTAGCGTCAAGGATTTCATCGCACGTCCTCCTGTTATGCGCGGCCGGGCGCGCGCGGAGCAAAGACAAGGGATGCCGAATTCATGCAATAGCGCAAACCCGTCGGCGGCGGCCCATCATCGAACACATGTCCAAGATGGGCATCGCAGCGTTTGCAGGCAACGGCTACACGCACCATCAGGAAGCTGTCATCCTTTTGCTCCACGACATTATCGCGTGAAATGGGCCGCGTGAAACTTGGCCAGCCCGTGCCGGAATCGAACTTGTCGCGGGAGTCGAAAAGCACCGTGTTACAACAGACGCAATGGAATAGCCCGTCGCTATGGAGGTTCCAGTAAGCGCCCGTGAAAGCCGTCTCCGTGCCGGCATGGCGTGTGACATCGAAAGATTCAGGCGAGAGGACGCGACGCCATTCCTGTTCGCTACGCACAACTTTCGTCGCGCGTTTTTTTCCGAGGCTTTTGCCGCGCGCATCGAAACTCTCGATTTGCACCAACTCTGCCGCTCCACCTATCGATGGAAGAAATGCGAAGGGTGCAATTGCGGCGCTGAACAAAATGGCGCGGCGGCTGGGAAGGGGACGCTGCATGAGGTGTTCCTCCGTTGCATTCCCAAATTCGCACGGAATGCCGTCGAGGTTACAGATCAGCGCGTCAATATGATTCCCACGGGTGGGTGGCCGGGGCCGGCAAACGCGGCGGCGGCATCTTTAAGCCGCGACGCGCTGCCGGCCGTCCCCACCACCAGGACAGCATCCGCAAGGCGTGCAATCCCAGGCGCGTTTGAATCCGCCGGGGCATCGATGATGACGAAATCGCAGGTCGTTCGCAGGTGCCCAAGAAAAGCTCTCGTTTCAGGCGCCGCCCAGAGAGCACCAGGGTTCCGCGGTTCTGCGGGGGTCGCGATGACAAGAGCTTGAGAATAAACGTCTCGCGCTACCACCCGACTCAGGGAAATGTTGCCGCTGAGAACGTCCAAAAGCCCCGCTTGGGTTCGGACCACCCCCATCGTCCGGGCCGCCGCGGCTGCAGCGAAATCCGCATCGATGATGATGACTCTCCGCTTCGCGAGCGCGAGCGCGCGGGCGAGTCCGACAGCGACATTGACATAGCCCTCGCGGCGTTCGAGCCCGCTGACAAGGATCACGCGGGGTGAGGCGTTAGCCGTGGGGTATGCAAGCCGCCCGGCTATGGCAAAGATTGCTTGTGCAAAGCCGGAGATATGATTGCTGACGATCTGGTCGGCGGCTCGCGGCGCAAGAGCATCGGGTACAGTACCGATAATCGGCGTTGCGAAACGGCCGGCAGTCCGACGGCCCGGAACCGAGCGCTCCGTCTCATAGCCCATCCGCTCTATCGCCAGCGCGCAGAGGAGACCGAGGAGCAGTCCCGCGGGGATCGATGCCGCCAAGATGATTGCGCGCGGTGGCGAGCTCGGCCGCGCAGGCACAGTCGCATGCGAGATAATTAGCGCGTCAGGCGTATCGACCGCATCCTGATCCTGCGCCTCACGCAACCGCGTGACGAAGGCTTCGTACATGTTGCGCGTGGACGCAGCGTTCGCTTCCAGCGCCTTGAGCTTCACGCGGGCCAGGTTTTGCGTATTCGATTGATCTCGGGCGTGAGACAGGCTGGTTTCGAGAGAACTGACCTGCGCGCGCGCGACGGCCATGTCATTAGCAACAGATCCGGCGATGCGCTCGGCTTCCTGTTCGACCTTGCTGTCGAGATCATGGATCTGTGACTCGATGGCGACGCGCTTGGGATGTTTGGGCCCGTAGCGCGTATCGAGATCGGCCTCGCTGCGGATTGCATCAGCCTGCTGCTCGCGCAATTGCACCATCAATGGCGACGCGACGACCTGCGATACTTCACTGGCATGCCCGGATTTCACCAAGCCTTCGACATGCTGATAGGCCGCCTGCTTCTCGGCGAGATCGGCACGCGCCTGAACGAGCTGCGTATTGATCGTGGAAAGTTGCTGATCGACAAGCGACTGAGTACCCTGCCCCGTATCGTTCAGATCGTTCGCCACTTTGTAAGATTGCACGGCTGCTTCAGCGGCCTGCGCCTGGTGCGAAAGTTCGCTGATACGGTTGTTGAGCCAATTTGTCGTATGACGCGCGGCGTCGGATTTTTGCCGGATCTGTCCCTCGACATACGCATCCACGACCGCGTTGGTGATACGCGCGGATTGTTCGGGCTCTTCCGCCTTGAAGCTGACCGAAACCGCAGATGATAGTCCCTCTGCTTCAGCCGTCAGGTGCTTGAGAAAACTATCGGTGACCAACGATTGCTGCTCGTCCGGCGTCAGCCCCGAGGCGAGCAGATTGAGCGGAAAAGGCGCGAGCGCCCGATTGAATTCCTTGTCGTTTGCAAGTCCGAGACGTTGGATTACTTCGGCTGCAAGATCGCGCGAAGTCAGTATCTGTATCTGGTTCTGCACCGAAGACGGATCTGTCGGCAAGTCCGACAAAACCTGCGAGCGATCCGTAATATTATTCTTACGCGGGTCGAGCATCACGACGGCGGTGCTGGAATAGCTCGATGGCCATATCAGCAACACAAGAATCGTCAGCGCGATGAAACCCAGTGCTACATTTCTGACGATGCGGCCGCGTTCGCGCAGAAGCCGAACCGTGTCGTCAAATCCGAACGGGTGGCCCGGATCGAGAGCTGCGTTATGCGCGATGGCGTCTGTTTGAACCATTGACGGGATCGCGAACCTCTGGCCGGCGAAAATGCGATGTGCGGCATAGGGTTTAACCCCACGGGGGCTTAGGAACGGTTAACGGATGCTTCCGAAAATTCGCGCGCTTCGCGACTTAATGATGAACCGAGGCAGAGGAAATGGGGCGTGAATTGCCGAGGCGCGGTTCCATATTCTCCAACGCAACCCCTGGTGCCAGATCCGAGCGAGCCAAAGCACGCGTGGCAGGCAGGCCCAAACTGGCAAGCAGCACGCCTGGGTCGTCCCATGGGACATCATGATAGGCGGACTGCAGGTACGGGCTACGGGGATCGCGTTTCCATTCCCGGGGAAAGAACGCGACGAGATCATTGGGGATAGCCGGGCGCGCAGGCGCATCGGTCATCAGGCATCCGGCAAGTGCTGCAGGCAGATCGCGGGCCGGTCCAAAGGCCAGCGTACTTCCCTGCGTCGCGCGGGGGTTGATCTCGATCAGATGTGGAGCGCCGGATGCGTCGCGAATGAAATCGAGCCCGTGAATACCCGAGAGCCCGAAGCGGCGTGCAATCTTGTGCGTAGCCACTGCAATCTCGGCACAATCCACCCGACGTATGACGCTCGGTGGTCCGATCGTACCTTCGGCAATGAGCACGTCGTAATAAACCGCGCCGACAATCTCGCCCCGCCAGGCCGCGAAGGCACTCGCTGCCGGCTGTCCGCGCACAAAACGTTGTGCGCTGACGATGCGCGGCACCGATTTTATAACGTCATGCAGATAATGCGCATCGCGACGCTTTATTGCGCGCGCGAGACTGCGCAGGCGCGATGGTGCGCGTGAGAGTTTCGCAAAGGCAGCACGCGCCTCTGTCGCATTCCGCGCAACGATCACACCATCGCCCCCCCAACTGCCATCGGATTTGAGAACCAGCGGAAAGCCGAGCGCGGTGATGGCAGCTTCCAGATCCACTTCCGTGCTTATTGCGCGCGTATCCGGAACCCGTATGCCTTCGGCACGCGCCTCGCTCATAAAGCCCTTGCGCGAGATCAGACGTGGAATGACGGTGGGATTACCGAGCGAATTTTCGACCAGTTCCCGGAGCGCCACATGGCCGGTACTACGCTCGTAAAGCATAAGTAATTGGGCGAGCGCGCGGTCGTCGCAACACACAACAAGCTGTGGTCCGGCGGCGGTGATTGCCGCACGCATCGAAATGCCGGGAAAAAGCGCATGGTAGCTATGCGCGCGCGATAAATACCGGCTCGCAATGATAGCGGCGCCTGGCGGTGCCAGTGCCTCGACTGTGCAGCCGGCATGGGCGAAGCCAGCGGCAAGCCGTGCCACCGAGGGCCAGCCGACGCTCGACAGCAACAGCACTTTCGCGGGCATGGCCAAATGATGGCACGCCAAGCGTTGACCGGAAGTGAACCGATGCGAATGGCACGAAATTTGGAGCAGGAGAGCCGAAATCTAGCCTTAAGGGCCCCGCTATGCTCCGCTTCCCGCGCAATTGTGCCGGACTGGCACCCGAGTTTCTCCGTTCCAGCCGCTGGAGCGGTACACCATGAGCGGGCGCTGCGACGTCGCGATCATCGGCGCGGGTCCCTATGGGCTGTCGGTGGCCGCTCATCTTCGTGCTGCAGGGGTCGACGCACGGGTCTTCGGGAAACCGCTCGGCACATGGCGCGATCACATGCCGAAGAACATGACCCTGAAGTCCGACGGCTTCGCGTCCAATCTCTCGGCGCCTGCACAGGACTCGACCCTCAAGGCGTGGTGCGCTCGGCACAACACGCCTTACGCCAATCAAGGCCTGCCGGTCGCTCTCGACGATTTTCTCGCCTATGGCTCAAATTTCATCGCGCGTTTCGTTCCCCATGTCGAAGATGTCATGGTGGAGCAGGTTGAAAGCGCGGGCAGCGGCTATCGTCTGGCGCTTGCCAACGGTGAAACCACGTCGGCGAACCGTGTTGTAGTTGCCGCGGGCATTTCCTGTTTCCCGTACACGCCGCCTGCGCTCGCCGCGCTTTCATCGGCTGGCGTATCGCACAGTTATGAACATCGCGAAGGGGGAGCCTTTTCCGGAAAAGAAGTGGTAATTGTCGGAGCAGGAGCATCCGCAATCGACCTGGCATCTTTGCTTCACGATTGCGGCGCCCATGTGCGCATCATCGCCCGCGCGCCATTCATCGAATATAACACTGTGCCGGATCCTGATGCCGAAACGTTGTTATATCGCATCCGGCGGCCGGCATCGGGCATCGGCCGCGGTTGGAGTTCTTTCTTCTGCGCCAACGCACCGCTGATGTTCTATCGCTTGCCCGATGCGCTGCGTCAGCGCGGCGTCCAGAGTCACATGCATCCGGCAGCCGGCTGGTTCATGCGCGAGAAGATCGAAGGCCGCATCGATACATGGGTCGGGCGCGAAATTGTTGCGGCCCAGGAGGTGGGAAGCCGAGTGACGCTGACGCATGTCGGCAGCACCGGGAACCGCCAGCACATCTCCTGCGATCATGTAATCGCTGCGACGGGCTACCGGCCGGATACGCGCCGGATGAGTTTTCTGGCCCCCGCCCTGCGGCGCCGGATCGCTTCCGAGCGGCACACGCCGGTGGTTTCGGATAATTTCGAGACGCCTGCGGCCGGGCTTTATGTCATCGGCCCCGCTGTCATCGACAGTTTCGGCCCACTGATGCGCTTCATGGTGGGCGCGGAATTCATCGCGCCGCGGCTTGGTAATCATCTCACGAAAACACTGGGGGTGGCCACGCGACGCGCGGCCTGAGGCTTGACGGGTGGGCGCCAAAGGCCGATATCCTTGATGGTGTCAAGGGATTCGGTGAATGCTGTCGCAAAAAGCCCGTTATGCTCTCCATGCCTTGATGGTGCTTGCCGATCACGGCGACAACGAACCGATCATGATTGCGGAAATCGCCGACCGGGCACGCGTGCCGCGCAAGTTCCTTGAACAGATACTGCTCGACCTCAAGCGTCGCGGCATTGTGTGTAGCCTGCGCGGCCGTGCCGGTGGTTACCTGCTTGGCCGTCTGCCGAAGAACATTACTTTCGCCGAAGTCATTCGTACAATCGACGGCCCGCTCGCGCTCAGTCCCTGCGTCAGTACGACGGCCTATCACAAATGTGAAGATTGTGACGACGAGGAAACCTGCGCCATTCGCAAGGTGCTGCTCGCCGCGCGCGACGCGACCGCAGCTGTTCTTGAAGAACGTACACTGGCAGGTGCGATGACCTCGCGCCGCCGCACCCGCGCTGCTGCCTAATCTGCGTTCTTCGCTCTGGTTTGTCATCCCCGCGAGAGCGGGGATGCAGTTCTTTGATCTTCAGGATAAATCATTCCTATCCCGGCTTGCGGAATCGCAAAGTCATGCGATCGCTTTCACCGATTGCATCATATTTGGAATGATCGAAAGCTGGATTTGGTGGCTGGCCTTCCGGCGCACTTTGCCGGGTTGGTGGTAACGTCCACACACCGAAAGGATGATCTTTTGTATCCTTCGGGTTTGCATTGATCTCGGATTTGTCTTCGAGCTTGAGACCTGCCTTCTCGGCAAGCTGCACAACAACGGCTGTCGACATATAGCCGTCACTCGCATCTTTTTGCATCGGTCGCGGATCGGCGCGATGTTGCTCGACGGCGAGAATTCCACCGGGCTTCAGCGCGGCGTAATAATCGGCCATCGCCTTTTCCGGCTCGCCTCGCGTTCCCATCCAGTCATGCAGATTACGAGACAGCAGCACAAAATCTGCCGTTCCCGAGGGCACCAGAGGACCGGATTTTTCGTTGAAAACCGTTACAGCGATATTGCCGTAAAGAGATTTGTCCGCGAAACGATCCGACAATCCCTGTTTCTCACTGGGCAGCGCCGCGAAATATTTGCCACCGGTCGCTTTGGCATAGGGCGCGAGAATTTCGGTCCAATAGCCGCCGCCCGGCCATATCTCCACAATCGTCATGCCCGGCTTAAGTCCCCAGAAGGAAAGACTCTCGCGCGGATGGCGATAGCGGTCTCGCGCCACATTCTTCGGTGAGCGCGTCGTGCTTTGCACCGCATTCACAAGGGCGCCATCGGCGTAGATTCCGTGAACGCCTGCGACGGCGCCGGGCGCGGCAAGCGCTTGCACGGAGGCCAGAGCCATCGCAAAGCCCGTTGCGGCAGCAAGTGTTCGCATGTCCATCACTCCCTGTTAGGCGCGCGTCCAAGATCAGCGCGCATTATCCAAAGCGCACGGTATGGTTTCTGCCCTCCCAGCGCGCTTCGTCGGGAAAATAGAACGTGAAATCGAGACTATGCCAATGGCGAAAATCTTCTGGCGTGAGTCGTACGCCGTGCCGGCCGTAGGGAAGCAGGACCGAAGGACGATCGCCGACGGACTGCCATCCGTCGAAGCCGAAATGGAGGACAAAGTTTTCGGGCAGATCGATGAGAAGGTCCCGGCCGGACGGGATTACATCGAAGGGCGTATCGGGCCGCCAGTGCCAGCACCGCCGTTCCGTCACATTCCGCTGCATATGCGCTTCGACGCAACGCAGCAATTCGAGGGGCTGTTTGCGTTCGCGCGCGTAGAAAAGCTTGAGAAACTCGGCATGCGCCCAGACGAGCGGCATGGCGCTGCCTGCCGGCTTACCTGTCACCAGCCCGCGCGATGGTATCGAAGGAGAATCCCAGACCTGCTCGGGAATAAGACCGGCCGGCCCTGTCATCCGGGTCATCATTTCCAGCCAGGGGAGAGGGTCGTGCCCGAGCATCAGATCGTGATGACCCCGTTCTCCTGTTAGGAGCGGCCATGCACGCCCGATGCCTGTTCCATCGAACGGATTGCCATCGGCGTGTTCGCCATAACCGTCGCCGTTGTAGCGATGATAGGCGGTTCCCAGAGGCGTTTCGACCATGAGCATGGCATCGGCAACCGCAAGCGTGTTGCGGATGCGCGGATCATTGGCGTCGCGCAGTCCGACGCGGACGAGGGCCAGGAACTCCAGGCCGATGACCGACGCTGCGGGCACCGTGGCGTTGGTGCGATTGCGCAACTCAAGCTTGCCATTTATTCCGCCTTCCGCTGCCGATGGCCCGATTCGAATATAATAACCATCGACACCATGTTCTTTCGCGAGAGGTCCCTGCTCCGCATAAGTCCATTCCTCGATCCGTTCGTTCCAGCAATCGGCGAGCGAAAGTAAGTAGTTTGCGCTTTCGGGTTCGGCGAAATCCGCCGCCGCAATCAGTGCCGCGATCACGAAGGCCAACGTGAACGGACTCAATCCGGCATTTTCTTCCCAGCGATCCTGGCTTGTGATGGGTCCATTGCATGCGATGTACGCGGCGGCCCGGTTGACCATGTTCGTGGCGCCGCCAATACCGGCAAGCACGTTTTCTTCTTTCAGCTTCGCGGCGAGCAAAATCGGAAAAGCGACCTCGTCGAGCTGTATCCCTGCCCAATAGGACCGGCCGTCGGGGAAACTGTTCTGAGCCCATATGCCGTCCGGTCTTTGCGTTGCGATGAGCCAGGACAACATGCGGCGCGCGTCGTCCGTCTGGCCTGCTGCGATGAGCGCGAAACCCGATTTGACGCAGTCGCGCGGCCAGACGAGGTGATAACCGCCCAAACTAT